>DATJGL010000367.1:0-15775 GCA_035495075.1 Gemmatimonadales bacterium | reverse complement strand
CCCCAAACTCAAGCTCTTGTTGCAGGACCTGGAGCTGGTCCTGGTCCAGATCGCCCAGCTCGAGCCCGCGCATCGGAGCGAGGACGTTCGGTTGATCACCAACGGGCTGGAAAACGGCATGCTGGTGCGGCTGCGGGCGGCGGTGCCCGCCGGCGCAGGTGCGACCTCTCGCCAAGGAGCCCTCTGAAATGGCTTGGGATTTTTGCTGGCTCACGCCTCTCATGGCGGCAATGCTGGCCGCAGCGCCCTGTGGGGTGGGACCATCGGCAGACTGCGGGTTGCGCACTGTGCCACCGGCTGCAACGCGTCAAGCTGACCCGGCTGATTCGGTCTATCGAGCAGCTCGAGCCGCGTTAAGCCGGCGGGAATACCGGCAGGCCGCGCAGCTCTTCGCGTCTATCGAGACCCGGTTCCCCAAGTCTCAGTACGCTGCGGATGCCCGGTACTGGCAGGCGTTCTCGCTCTATCGACTCGGCAGCGACGAGAACCTGCGCGAGGCCTTGGGAACACTACGGATTCAACGCCAGCGCTACCCGACTGCGGCAACCAAGGGTGACGCTGCGGCGCTCCAGCGCCGCATCCAGGGCGAGCTGGCTCGGCGCGGTGACCCCGAGGCAGCGGCAGAGATTGCGGCCGCGGCTCAGCTCGTCGCGGCGCCGCCGGCCCCTCCAGCGCCGCCGGCACCCCCCGCACCACCCGCGCCGCCGGTGCCGCCCCGCCCGCCGACACCACCAATGGCGACTGCGTTCGGCGGCGTGAGCTCGCACGGCGGCTGCACCGAAGACGATGACGACATCAAGGTTGCCGCGTTGAACGCACTCCAGCAGATGGATCCGGAGCGGGCCGGTCCGGTACTGAAGAAGGTTCTGGCCCGCCGTGACTCACAGTCCGTTTGCCTGCGGCGAAAGGCCATCTTCCTCCTGGCCCAGCAGGGCGCAGAGGGCGCCGAGCCGACTCTGCTCGACGCAGCACGGCACGACCCGGATCCCGAGGTCCGGGAGCAGGCTGTCTTCTGGTTGTCGCAGGTCGGGACCGACGCCTCGGTGGCGGCGCTGGATTCGATTCTCCGCACCACTAAGGATCCCGACCTGATGGACAAGGCGGTTTTTGCCCTCTCCCAGCAGGGGAGCGACCGGTCCATCCAGGCCCTCCGGGCCTACGCCGAGAGGAGCGACGTTTCCGAGGAGGGGCGCGAGAAGGCCATCTTCTGGCTGGGTCAGACCGGCACGAGCGAGAACATCGCGTTTCTCCGGGGCCTTTACGGCCGGCTCCGGGGCGAGGAGCTCAAGAAGAAGGTCCTGTTCTCGCTGGCTCAGACCGGCAGCAAGGAAAACGCGCGCTGGCTTGCGGGAGTCGCGCGCAATCCGCAGGAGACGCCCGAGTTGCGGAAGCAGGCCCTGTTCTGGGCCGAGCAATGCGACTTGCCGACGAGCGAGTTCGCAAGCTTGTACGGGTCCACAACGGACCGGGCGATGCGCGAGCAGGTGATTTTCGTGCTCTCGCAGCGCGGCGATAAGGCGGCGGCGGACAAGTTGTTCGAAATCGCCAAGACCGATCCGGACAAGGAGCTTCGCAAGAAGGCGCTCTTCTGGTTGGGCCAGATGAACGATCCCCGGGTTGCTGAAGTGCTGCAGGATATCCTGGAGCACTGAGGCAGCGGCGCTGGCAACTCTTTCGCCGCGCGCGCCGTCTAAGGGCAGCGTCCATGCTGCCCACCGTCATTTTCTTCGCGCTCGCCGTCGCGGAGCCGCAGCTCGACTCCGCTGTGACGACCCGCCCCGCTCCGGCTTCAGCCGTGCCGGCCGCCCGGGTGCGCGGTGCGCTCTCGATCGATGGCCGACTCAACGATCCTGCGTGGAGCGGGGCGACAATGGTCGCCTCGCTCACCCAACGCGTGCCCCAGGAGGGCGCTCCACCGACCCAGCGAACCGAGATCCGCCTGCTGTACGACGACAACGCGCTTTATATCGGCGGGCGGCTGTACGACTCCGCGCCCGACTCGGTGAAGGCGCTGCTCGCGCGGCGAGATCGCATGGTCAGCGCCGACCGCTTTCTGATCTTTCTCGATCCCTATCACGACCGCCGCTCGGGGTTCTACTTCGGCATTAACGCGGCGGGCACGCTGTACGACGGCACCCTCTACAACGACGAATGGCAGGACTCGACCTGGGACGGCGTCTGGGAAGGCCGTGCTGTGCGGGACTCGCTCGGCTGGACCGCGGAATTCCGGATTCCGTATTCCCAGCTCCGATTCGAGCGTCGCGAAACCTATTGCTGGGGCATCAACTTCAAGCGCGAAATCGCCCGCCGAAAAGAAGAGGACTATCTCGTCTTCCGGCCCACCAACGGGAGCGGCTTCGTCTCCCGGTTCGTTGACTTGGTGGGGCTCGAGCGGGTCTCCCCGCCCGCACGGCTCGAGGTGATGCCCTACGTCACCGCCAAAGCCGAGTTTCTGGACCACGCATCGGGTGACCCGTTCAACACCGGAGCGCGTGCCGACCCGGGTGCCGGCCTCGACGCGAAGGCAGGTATCGGCAGCAATCTCACGCTCGACGCCACCATCAACCCTGACTTTGGCCAGGTCGAGGTCGATCCTGCCGTCGTCAACCTCACCGACGTCGAGACCTTCTATCCGGAGCAGCGTCCGTTCTTCATCGAGGGCGCCAACATCTACAACTTCGGCTTCGGCGGGGCGAACGACTTCTGGGGATTCAACTGGGGCGGCCCCGATTTCCTCTATACTCGCCGGATCGGAAGGGCGCCCCAGGGAACGCTCCCTGAGGCGGATTTCTCCAGCGAGCCGGCCGGCACTCACATCCTCGGCGCGGCAAAGTTCACCGGTAAGGCCGCCGGCTGGAGCCTGGGCGCTCTCAACGCGCTCACCAAGCGGGAGTATGCCGACCTTGCTACCGGGACTACGCGTTGGCGCTCGGAGGTCGAGCCCCTCACCTGGTACGGCGCCTATCGGCTGCAAAGAGAAATCGGCGGAGGGCGCTCGGGCATCGGGCTGATCGGCACCGGCGTCGCTCGATGGTTCGATGAGGACAGTCTCCCGAATCAGCTTGCCCGAAACGCCTTCGGGCTGGGCCTGGATGGCTGGACGACGCTCGATCGCACCGGCACGTGGGTGATTTCGGGCTGGGCCGGCGCGAGCCGGGTTGCTGGGGCGCCGACTCAGATAACGTCACTGCAGAACAATTCGGTCCATTACTTCCAGCGGCCCGACGCCGGCTACGTCCAGGTGGACTCGACGGCGGGATCACTGAGCGGGTGGGCGGCGCGGTTGTCGCTCAACAAGCAAAAAGGCAACTGGATCCTGAACACTGCGGTCGGCACAATCGGCCCCGGCTACGAAGTCAACGACCTTGGCTTTCAGATCTGGGCTGACCTGATCAACGCACATGTGATGGGCGGCTATCGCTGGACCAAGCCCAGCGCCCTGTTCCAAAGCGCCCGGCTCAACCTGGCCATGTTCCGCAACTGGACTTTCGGCGGCGATCCCACCGCGGTCGGCTACTTCCTCACCGGTGTCTTCGACCTTCGCAACTTTTCGCACTGGGAGTGGTACGTCGAGTACGACGCGTCCAGCCTCAACGCGCGCCGCACCCGCGGCGGCCCCTTGTCCTTGAATCCGCCGGGCGTGGACTGGGACATGACGTTCACGTCCGACGGACGCCGGACGTGGATCTTCGGCCTGGGCCTGCACGGCGACCACTACACTCGCGACCGCCAACACGGCTGGACCATCGCGCCGTCGGTGGAGTGGCACCCTAGTACCCGGTTCTCCCTGGCGCTCGGTCCCCGCCTCGAAGAGCTTCGGACCACGGCGCAGTATGTCGACACCTTTGACGATCCCGCCGCCGTGCAGACGTTTGGTCACCGCTACCTGTTCGCACGGCTGAACGAGACGCAGCTCTCCGCCAGTCTGCGGGTCAACTGGATCTTCACCCCGCGGCTCAGCCTCGAGGTGTACGCCCAGCCGCTCCTGTCATCGGGCGCGTATTCGGAGTACAAGGAGCTGGCACAGCCGAGAAGCTACGATTTTCTGCTGACCGGGCCTCCCACCGCTGTGCCCGACGATCCGAACCGACTGCAAGTCACACCGGCCACGCCGGGTCTCGCCCATCTCGAGTTCGACAACCCGAACTTCTCGCTCGCTTCGCTGCGCGGAAACGCCGTCCTGCGCTGGGAGTACCGACCGGGCTCGACCATCTTCCTCGTCTGGACCCAGGATCGTTCGGACACGGTTACCGACGGCAACTTCAACATCGGCGATGGGCTCAACCGTTTGGCCGCTGCGCCTGGGAACAATGTGTTTCTGGTGAAAGTCACGTATTGGTGGAGGCCCTGAGGGGCGCTTACATTCCCGCCCATGCGGGTCCCCCGACATCCCGGCGTCGTGCGGGCGGGCGGTGCGGGAGCCCTGTTGCTCCTCACCGCCTGCAGCGCTTCCAAGC
The DNA here is from genome assembly GCA_035495075.1 of Gemmatimonadales bacterium. Classification (GTDB taxonomy): domain Bacteria; phylum Gemmatimonadota; class Gemmatimonadetes; order Gemmatimonadales; family GWC2-71-9; genus DASQPE01. The sequence goes on along the minus strand of DATJGL010000367.1, from coordinate 11,318 downwards.
CTGCCGCGCCGCCGCTCGTCTTAGCACCCCCAACCGACACCGTGGTCACCCCGTTCGCCGACGCGGCCGGCGCAGTCTGGCTGGGCAAGGACCGATGGGCACTGGTCTCCGAGGGCGGCGGCCTGGTGGGCATCGTGGATTTCTCTGCTCACAGCGTGAAGCGACTGGGAGGACCCAAGAGCCCGGAGCTTAAGAATCCATTCGCGGTGTTTCGCTCGGGCGACCGTCTTTGGGTTGCCGACTGGGGCCTCCAGCGGCTCACGGCGTGGACCTTTGACGGCCAGTTGGTGGCGAAGGTCCCTGCACCGGAAGGGACCCGGGGGGCTCTCGCGCGGGTGAGGGATGCACAGGGGCGGCTTTACGTCTCGGTGACGCCGCTGTCCGGTCCCGACGGCAGCGGCAATCGGGACTCGGCCGTGATCGTTCGGATTACGCCAGACTTGAGCCGGACCGACACGGTGGCACGGCTTGCGCCTTTGGACGTCGCCGAGGTGGAGGGCGAGGCCGGCCGGCGATTCGAGCGGCGTGTCTTTAGCGGGACCGACCAATGGGGGGCGCTGCCTGACGGATCGGTGTGGGTCGCGAGGGTGTACCACAATCGGGTAGATTGGCGCGATCCTGCGGGCCACTGGAAGTCCGGCGATCCCCTCCCCGATCGAGTGCTGGAGGTTACCCGGGCGGATCGGGAAATGTTTGTTCGCACCTTCCCGCCGGAGCTGCGAAGCAGTGCCGAGCAGCTGCCGTTCTCGCCGGTCAAGCCCCCGTTTCTCTCCGGATTTACTTCCGCAGACGGGCTGGTGTGGCTCGAAAAGAGTCGGGCGGCCTTCGACTCGACCGGAAGCTGGCACGTGGTAGACAGGGACGGACATCTGGTTCGTGAAATCCGCCTGCCCGGCTTCAGCCGTATCCTGGCAGCGGGCCCGGGCGCTGCGCTGGCGGTCGAATCGGACAGCGGCCGGGTCCGGGCATTACAAGTCAACGTGCCTCAACTCGTTTCTCCCGGGGTATCCTGATGCGGATGGTGAGATCCTGGTGGCCGCTCTGTGTCGCGCTTGCCGCGGCAGCTGCCTGCGCCAGCTCGGACGCGAAGCGCGGCGCGCTCACCCTGGAGAGCAAGCTGCCTGTTTCCTTCGGGCAGCTCAGCAACGTCGTCGAGCTGGGTGACGGTAAAATCGTTTTCGCGGACACTCGCGATCGGCTGTTTCTCCGGGGTGATCTCAAGAGCGGGAAACTGGACACCCTGGGCAAACGAGCGGACACGCTCGGCGCCGGCGCCGCGCCGTCGCTGTACAGGATGCCGGGTTGGGTGGCACACCTCGCCGGCGATACCGTCGCTCTGGTCGACTTCGCGGCGTTGCGGACAACCCTCTGGACCGAGACCGGGCAGCCGGTGAGGGCCTTGTTGATCCCGCCGGCTGGAGGCCCGACGCCGGTGCTGGCGTACGACCGAGCCGGCTTCGGCTACAAGGCAGACTACCAGGCCGTGGTCGGCGGAGGCGAACCGGGCCGGGCCCTGCGGCCCGACAGCGTGGCGGTCCTTCGCATCGAGCTCGGGACCGGACGGGTCGATACCGTGGCACAGCTCGCGGCCCCCGAATACGGAGACGCGACATTCGGCGAGCAGGTTCAGCAGGTTGCCAAGATCTTCGGGCCCAACGACGTCTTCGGTGTGCTACCGGATGGGCGCGTCTGGGTGGCTCGCGCGCGGGAGAATCGGATCGACTGGAGGGGCCCCGGTGGCGTCTGGATTCGCGGCGAGTCGCGCAAGTACACCAAGGTTCCGGTGACACAGGCCGACAAGGATCGGGTGATCGCGCGGATCCGGGAGCAGGGCAAGGGGCGCGGACTCCCCGACAGTCTCCACCTGGAGTGGCCGTTCGCCGAGAACAAGCCGCCGTTCGAGACCGGCACGAGCGATCTCGTGGGACAGGTCTGGTTGCAGCGCGCCCGTGACCTCGACGCCGACCAGGCCGTGTACGACGTGTACTCGACCGACGGCTCCTGGAAGGAGGCGGTCGCATTTCCGAAGGGAGTGTCGCTGGCCGGGTTTGGAAGCGGCGGGACGATTTACGGCATCATCAAGAACGGAGACCTCAAGACCGTCGGGAAATACAAACTGCAGTAATCTCTCGCGCAATTCAGTCCATCAACTGAGATTCGTCCGGCGGCCCGCCCGGCTCGCGATCAGTCCTTCTCCGATCCCGGCGCTGCCCCTGCTCGTACCATCGCCGCGTGATCTCTCCCGCCAGGTCCCGATTGCCCAGGCCGAACGCCAGGCCTGCGGCCAGGGCAACGGCCCCCAGTATCAGTGTGAACGCCGCCGTCACGATCTCCTGATCTACTCCCACCTGCTGCAATGCAAGGAAGATCGACACCAGCACGACGGCGCCTTTGGCCACCTTGGCGAGCGTGGGGACGCCGGCCACGTTCCCGGCCAGCGCCGTGATGAGTCCGCGCACGAACTCGCCGACGATCATGCCTAGAATGACCACGACGATCGCCGCGATGAGGGTCGGCAGGAACGAGAGCATCGTGCCGAACATCTGGTTGATGCTCTCGAGACCAAGCGCCGCGCTCGCGAGCAGGACCACGACCAGCATCACGAGCCAGAAGATGAGCTTGGCGAGAGCGCGCACGGGATCGAGCCGTGAGCCGCTGCGTTCGACCACCTGGTCGAGCCCGCCCGCATGAATCACCCGGTCGAAGTCGAGCCGCTTGCGACTGTCGTCCACCCAACGTTGGACCTGTCGGGCCAGGAAGTAGCCCGCGAGCAGGATCGCCGCCGCGGCGACGAGCGGCGGGAGGACATCCCACAGCTGCAGGGCACCCGCTTTGAGCCGGCCGAGCATCTCATCCATTTGACACCTCGATGACCAGCTTGCCGAAATGCTCGCCGCTCGCAAGCCGCCCGAACGCCTCGATCGCACGGTCGAGCGGCACCACTTGATCGACGATCGGCCAGAGGTGACCGCGAGCCGCGAGCCGGACGATCTCGCGGTACTCCCGTCTACTTCCCATGGTCGAGCCCAGAATGCTCCATTGGTGCCAGAACAGGCGTCGCAAGTCCAACTCGACCTTTGGGCCGCTGGTGGCGCCGCAGGTTACCAGCCGCCCTCCGCGCTTGAGCGCGCGTAACGTCTGAGGCCAGGTTTGCTCGCCGACGCTGTCCACCGCCACATCGACGCCGCGCCCATCGGTCAGTTTCTTGACCTCGGCGACCACATCCGACCGGCTGTGATCGAGCAACGCGTCTGCGCCGAGGCCGCGGGCCGCCTCGAGCTTACGAGCCGTCCCGCTGGTGACGATCGTGTACCCGCCGAGGAGCTTGGCGATTTGGAGCGCGGCCTGGGCCACGCCGCCGCCGATCCCCCAAATGAGGACACTCTCGCCGGCACGGAGCATCGTGCGCGTGGTCAGCATTCGCCAGGCCGTGAGGGTCGCCAGAGAAAACGCGGCCGCCCGGTCCCAGGGCATCTTCTCGGGCATCCGCGCCAGGTTTGCCTCGGGCACGACTAACAGGTCGGCAATCGTTCCCGACACGTGCTCACCCAGCACCCGAAAGGTTCGGCAGAGCGACTCCTCGCCATCGAGACAGGCGGCGCAGGCGCCGCAGGACAAGCCCGGATTTACCATGACCCGGTCGCCCGGCGCCACCGAGCGGACCGCCGGGCCGACTGCATCCACGACGCCTGCGGCGTCGCAACCGACGACATGGGGAAACCGATAGTCTACGCCGGGAAGTCCCTCGGCGACCAAGAGGTCGAGATGATTGAGGGCGGCCGTTCGTACCCGGATTCTGACGTCGTCAGGCGAACGAAGCTCCGGATCGGGCAGTTCCCGAACTGCCAGCCGCTCGAGCCCGCCCACGCCGTCCAGGGCGAGGGCCCGCATTAGAAAGTGGCGGTGGGAAACTGTTCGTCGGGACGGAGCTTGAGCTGGATCGGCTGGGCTCCAAGGGCCAGCCCGCGGAGCCAGGCGTGATACTCCATGCGGCCCTTGCCGGCGTCGCGGCCGGTGACGAACACGACCCGTTCACCGTCGCGCGAGGGTGAGAGCGAGACGACCGGCCGGTCGGTCTCGAACAGTGCGATTGGGGCGGCCCCTTCCGGCATCCGCATGACCCGCCATTCCCGCGAGCCTTTTTTCTTCTCTACGCCAAATGCAAGGTCACCGTTCGAGAAGAAACCGGGGCTCCCTTCGCGAAGCGCGCCGGTGGTGGCTCGCGCCGGGTTACTCCCATCCAGGGCCATGCGGTAGATGCGGGGCGCGCCATCGCGAATGGACACGAAGGCGATGCTGCGACCATCCGGCGAAACCGCGGGGTTCTGATTGCCGCCCGCAGACGTAGTCAACGCAACCGGCGACGCATCGGCGCTGTCGGCCGATATCGAGAAGATCTGCGGCACCCCGTTCCGCGTCCCGGTGAAGACCAGCCGGGTACCATCGGGTGTCCAGGCTGGCTCACCGTCGTTTCCGGGCGCGCTGAACACGCGCCGAACGTTGCTGCCGTCGGCATCCATGATGTAGAGATCGTAATTCCCCTCGCTGCTCCCCCGATTCGAGCTGAACGCGATTCGAGTGCGATCGGGCGAGAGCGCGGGGTCAACATTGTCGCCGCTGTCGGCGAGGATTTGTACCAGCGAATCAGGTTTGCCCACCAGGGCCTGATAGATGCCCAGCTTGCCGCTTCGGTTCGACACCGCCAGCATGTCACCTACTACGAAGGCATCCGCGTCCGCTGCCGCACCCCACGACGTCGTCGCGGAGATCTTGGCACGGCCAAAGCTCCGGCCCTCCACGCCTCCCTGCTCATCCACACGGACCATATCGGGGTGGTCGGACTTCCAGGTCAGAGCAGTCGAAGATCCCGCGGGCTTGCCCTCCTGGTCGGCCAGCGTTGCCTTGAGGGAGGAGTGTTCACCCGGAGACAACGCCAGCCGGGCTCGGTCCATGCGGACGGCCCCCGGAACCACCTGGATGGCCCAGGTTGCCGGGGGAAAGCCGTTTACGTGCGCGGCGAGACTGGTGGTCCCAATGGCCTTCGCCAAGAGCTCGCTGCTGGCACGGTCGAACACCGCGATGTTCGAGTCGCCCACTTCCCAGCCGACCGCGATCTCCGGGATCGGCGTGGAGTCCACGGCTTCGGCAGCGATGGTGAACTTGTGCTTCTTGTCGAGGGGAAGCACGATCGGACCCGCGCTGGTGCGTGGTGTTACCACGATAGCACGGACTGGCTTGTGGACGACCACGGCGGCGCGACGCTCCTGGCCGGCGAGCCAGGCAACGATTTCGGCCGAGCCCGGCGTCACGCCCTGCACGATGCCGGTCGGACCGATCCGCGCGACGTTGGTATCGGTCGATTGCCAGACCACTCCCTCGGTCATGATCCGATTGCTTTGGGAGGGCACCAGGAGCGCGAGAGTGTCGAGCTCACCAGGGGCGACCAGGACCCTGGGCTGCGACAATGCGAGATCGACCGCTTCCACCTCGACCGGCGCGGTGGCGACCATCCCGCTCGGCAGCGCCGCCTGGATGATGCTGCGGCCCACGCCCCGAGCCAACAGCGCGCCGGTCGAGTCGACCGCGACGACGTCGGGTCGGAGCGACTTCCAGATAACGCGGCCCACCTCAGCCGGCGTGCCGTCGTCCTTGAGGGCTCGGGGTTCGAGCTTGGACGTTTCGCCCAGGACCAATCGCAATGACGCCGGCTGCAACGTGAGAGCGGCGACTCCGTGACTGCCGGCTCCGGGGGCCGCATCCCCAACCAGGACTGCGAGCGAGGCTCGGCGTCCCTGGGTGCGAGCTTCGATTTTCGCGAGGCCCGGTTTGACTCCGGTCACCGTACCATCCGTCTGTACCCGCGCGATGCTCGAGTCTGAGGTCCAGAAGGTGAACCGCGCGTTGGAGATCAGATTGCCGGAGCGGTCGAAGGCAGCCGCAAAAATGGTTTGCTTCTGACCCACTCCGAGCGTCAGAGTCTGAGGGGCAACCTGCACTTCAGCAACGGACTGCGCGCGAAGTGACGGGGCACAGAAGCACACGAGGAGCGCGCCGGCACGCGCAGCGGAGAGGACGGAGGCACTCACGGTGATTGGAACTCGTTGTCGGGAGATGATTTCAAAAAGATAGCGCAGTCGTAAAGGTTTGTCAAAGCACAACTTAGCGCCGCGAGCCCAGCTACCGGTCAATCCCGGTAGCCGGCTTGCACAAACGCCGTGAAATGTGCGCGTGACCGTCTTGCAGAAGGATTGGTTCCGCGCATCTTATATCACCATTCGCGCCGTTGGATCTCCTGAAGGCAACATCGTGCCTCGATACCAGCGGCGGATTCACCCGCCGCATTAGCGATCGGAGGAAGCATCTATGGCTGCGCTGTACTCCCTGGAGATGGGCTGGTCCGGGTCGGGATGGATGGATCCGCTGCCGCCGCAAGGCGAACCCACGCCGTCGGCGGCGCCCGCCTTCCCTTCAGCCGCCCCGAAGGCCGACATGGGGGCCGCTAGGAAGACCGCCCCCAAGAAGGCAGCCAAGAAAGCTGCCAAGAAACGGGCCGCTAAGAAAACCGCCCTCAAGAAAGCGGTCAAGAAGGCCGTCCGGCGCAAAGCCGCCGGTAAGCGTCAGGTCAAGCGGACATTGCGGCGCCTCGTCAGGAAGAAGGGCCGGCGGGTCCGCCAAGCCAAGCGCACACTCCGGCGGGCGGTCAGGAAGAAGGGTCGGCAGGAGCGCCGGGCCAAGCGCGGAGTGCGGCGCCTCGTCAGGAGAAAGGGCCGGCAGGTGCGCCGAGTCAAGCGCAAGCTGCGGCGGCTCATCAGGAAGAGGCTGCGGTAAGGCTAATCCGACTACGAAACTCGCCCAGCGCCCCGCCTTTGCGCGGGGCGCTTCGCTTGCCGGGGACCCTACCTTGCATCACCCGAGTCGCCCGTCCAGCTTCCATCGACTTCATCCTCTCCCCTCGATGACCCGGATGTTTCTGCGCTGGTTGCCGGCGGTGCTGATCTTCGCGTGCCGCCCGGCCGCCCCCGCGTCAAAGGCCGGTGCCGATCCCGCGTTGACCACTGAGCTCGCTCGCCAGCTCGACCGTTCAGCCGAGGACTGGAACCGCGGCGATCTCGACGGCTTCATGAGCGACTACGCCCATGATACCGCCACCACGTTCGTCGATGGAGGCCACGCCCGCCACGGATGGGACTTCATCCGGTCGCGATACGCTCCGCGATTTTCCCCTGGTGCCAGCCGCGACAGTCTGCGGTTCGAGGAGGTCGCCGCGCGGCCGCTGGGAGACCGTTACGCGCTGCTCACAGCCCGGTTCATCCTCTTCCGAGCCGGGGAGACGACAGCCAGCGGGCCGTTCACCTTGGTCTTCGAGCACCAGGCGGACGGGTGGAAGATCCTCCACGATCATACGTCGAGTGATCCGCGCTAGCACGGCGGTTCTTGTCCTGGCGGCCGTGGCGGGTTGCGGCTCGCAAGGTCCGAACCGCATCGCGTTGGTGGGCGCAACGGTCATCGACGGCAGCGGCGGTGACCCGCGGCCCGACGCCGTAGTCATGGTGCGCGCGGGGGAAATCGAAGCCGTGGTGGCGCGTGCCGGCTTCACTCTTCCCAAGCACACGAGAGAGATCGACGTACGGGGCAAATGGATCGTGCCGGGCCTGATCGACGCGCACGCGCACGTCGCTCCCTGGGCGCTGACCCGCTATCTCGCGTGGGGCGTTACGACCGTTCGCGACGTCCATGGCGCCCGGGACACGATCCTCGCGCTCCGCCAGCGAGCCAATCTCGGCGGCATCAGCAGCCCGCGGATCTACAGCGCCGGGGCCATGATCGACGGTCGCCCGACGACCTACGCTGATGCCATCGGCGTCGACGACGCGGCCGACGCGCGAAAGGCGGTGGACCAGGCCTCGGTCGCAGGTGTGGACTACATCAAGGTCTACACTCGGATCGACCCCCCGGTGCTCAAGGCCATCATCGACGAAGCCAAGACGTTCGGGCTGCGGGTCACAGGGCATCTCGGCCTCACCGACGCCGTGGCCGCTGCCAAACTGGGCATTCGTGGCGACGAGCACATGACCGGCGTCCCCGAATCGATCGTGTCGGACCAGTCGTCGCTCTTCAGCGCCCACTATCGCGGGTTCTGGGCCGGTTGGACTGCCTTCGAGCGATCCTGGGCCTCGCTCGATTCGAGTTCGCTTGGCCGCGTTGCCCATGAGCTCGCAACCCGGAAAGTGTTTGTCATCCCCACATTGGTCCTGCACGAGACCTTCAGCCGGCTGGACGACACGACCATTACCCGGCAGCCCGAGCTCAAGGACGTGCCTCAGGCAGAGCAGACCCGCTGGGACGTCCCCGGCATGATCGGCCGAGCCGGCTGGAGTGCGCTCGATCTGGCCCAGTTCCGGAAATCGCGCCCCCACCAGGATCTCTTCCTACGAGAATTTTTTCGCGCCGGCGGGATCATCGCCGCGGGGACCGACGCTTCCAACCAGCTTCTGATCCCTGGATTCAGCGAACACCGCGAGATGGAGCTGCTGGTGCAGGCGGGCCTCACGCCGGCTGCCGCACTGCTTGCCGCCACCCGCAACGGAGCTCTGCTTCTCGGCGTGGACTCGTTGGGACGGATTGCTCCGGGCAAAGTTGCCGACCTCGTGGTGCTCGGCGCGAATCCGCTGGAAGACATCCGGAACGCCAGGAAGGTCGAGATGGTGATGCTCCGCGGCAGCGTCCTGTCACCCGACTCTATTCGAAGAAGCTGGTAGCACAGTACCGCAGGGTGATAGACTTCCGTTTCCTGCCCATGCCGAGGCAACTGCGATGACCACTACGCCCCCTCAGGACCAAACACCCCGCATTCGCCTGACCTCGCTTTCCCACGGCGCCGGTTGAGCCTGTAAGCTCGGTTCGGCCGAACTGGCGCAGGTCCTGCGCTTCCTCCCCCCCATCGAGGACCCGCGGGTCCTCGTTGACGCCGCCACTCGCGACGATGCCGCCGTCTTTCGCCTGACCCGGGATCGCGCGCTGGTTGCGACGGTGGATTTCTTTACCCCGCTGGTGGACAACGCCGCGGATTGGGGAGCAATCGCTGCAGCGAACGCCCTGAGTGACATCTACGCCATGGGCGCGACGCCGCTATTCGCGCTCAACCTGGTCGGCTGGCCTCGTGACACCCTCCCGTTCTCCATTCTGGGCGAGGTGATCAGCGGCGCGGCGGAGATCCTCCGCGAGGCGGGCTGCCTCGTTGTCGGCGGCCACTCGGTGGATGATCCGGAGCCCAAATTTGGGATGGCGGTGATCGGGGAGGTCCATCCCGACCAGATGCTGACGGTCGCGGGCGCGTGCGCCGGAGATCGCCTGGTGCTCACCAAGGCGATCGGTACCGGAATTCTGGCGACAGCGCTCAAACGCGACGCCCTGCTCGAGGCCGGCATGGCCGAAGCCGTGCGATCCATGCGCACGTTGAACGCTGGTGCGGCGAGCGCAGCCCTCGAGGTCGGGGTGAGCGCGGCAACCGATGTGACCGGCTTCGGACTGGTGGGGCACCTGCTCAACCTGCTCGAGGCGAGCCGCGTAGGCGCGGAGCTCTACTACGAGGCAGTGCCCATTCTGTCGCACGCGCGCAACCTGGCCGCCCGTGGCTTCATTCCCGGTGGCACGCAGCGGAATCTCGAGGCCGCCGCCGAACGGGTGACCTGGGCGCCGGAGCTTTCCGAGACCGACCGCCTGCTCGCAGTTGACGCGCAGACATCCGGAGGGCTGTTGCTCGCTGTACCACCCGAGAATGAGCAGGCTCTGCTGGAAGCGCTGCGGGCCCGCGCGACGCCATTCGCCGTCACCATCGGGCGGCTCACCAGCGACAATCCTGGACGACTCAGCGTGCTTTCACGCGCGCCGGGCGATGGTGGCACGACGTGACGCCGCCGGACTAGCCTCGATGCGTTGGACTGCCGACCGGTTGGATCAGCTAGAGCGCGCCGTGCGGGACGGCCTCCGCGTCGCGCTCACCACTCGTAGAGGCACCGAGTACGTGGTGATGGCGGTACGGATCGCGACCACTGGGCCGCGGGAAGCCCTGGTCGCTCGGCTACCCATGACCGGCGAAGAGCTGAGCTTCGTGCTCGACGATATCGTCTCGTTTCAGGTCCTGAAGGGAACTTGATGTCTCGCGCCTCGTGGATTGCCGTTCTGCACCTGGACGAGAGCTGTCTCGGCAATGGGCGGGAAGGCGCCACACCCGGGGGCGCCGGCGGACTGATCGAGGTCCGAACCCGAAGCGGCGTGCAACGCCGCGACTTTTTTCTCGCATCGCCCGATACCACCAACAACCGGATGGCGTTGAGCGGAGCAATCGCCGCCCTGCAGCTGCTGGCAGGCAAGGGCATCCGCATGCGCGCGCTGATCGTGTCCGACTCGGAGTACCTGGTGAAGGGCATCCGGGAATGGGCGCCGGCCTGGGCGGCGCGTGGTTGGCGACGGAAGGGCGGTGAGATCGAGAACCTGGAGCTTTGGCAGGCGTTGGTCCGTTCGACCAGACTGCACGACGTGCAGTGGACTTGGGTACGGGGCCATCGAGGCCATCCCAAGAACGAGTACGCCAACGACCTGGCGGTTGGGGCCGCGGAGCGCCAGGAGACGTCCACAGGCGCTGTCGAGTCCCGGTTTGGCGAATGGCTCGCAACCAAGCAGGCCAGGGGGCTCTTTCCGGGCTACGACCCCGACGCGGCGTTTGTCGAGCTCGAGCGCCGCCTCGCTGCCGGCGAGGTATTGCCGGTTGGCGAGAGCCGGGCTTGATCTTGCGGCGCCGCGCGCGCGGGTTTCAGCTCAACCCCCGGCGCCGAACCGACCAAGCAGGAGACCGACGGCGTCTTTGGGTGGTGGGCGGCCAGAGGACATTATCACCTCCTGGTGGCCGGTCTAGCCTCGCAACCCGAGGAAACCAAGCTGACTGGAGCGGCGTTCTTTGGGCGGTGGTATCAAAGATACTGATTGCGTGATGGCGGTCTGGGAGCCTAAATGAGATACGCGACGGGACTTGCGCTTGCACTCCTGCTGACGGTCGTGGGGACGGCAGCTGGGCAGACCGGAACGGCCCCAGTGGCCATGAAAGGGTGGAATGCTGTGAATTATCGAAAGCCGACCGATGCGGAACTGAAGGAGCGGCTCACGTCGACTCAGTACAAGGTGACGCAGGAAGAGGGAACTGAGGCGCCCTTCCACAACGCATACTGGGACAATCACCAGGCGGGAATCTACGTGGATGTCGTCTCGGGGGAGCCGCTATTCAGCTCGCTGGACAAGTACGACTCCGGCACCGGGTGGCC
>DATJGL010000366.1:0-3381 GCA_035495075.1 Gemmatimonadales bacterium | reverse complement strand
GTCCAGGGGGAGTTGCGCGAAGAAGGGCGAGCTGCGACCCAGCGGGTGAACCGCACTGCAGATGTCGTGAACGAATCCGGGGAGCGTTAGCTCGGCTGATCGGCAGCCACCTCCGACCGTGGCTTCGCTCTCGACCAGGCGTACGGATCGACCGGCGCGGGCCAACGTGATCGCCGCGGCAAGTCCGTTCGGGCCGCTGCCCACGACGATCGCGTCGAGCGATGCGACTCGGTTCATGGCAGAAGGGTACCCGTGCCCCTGATCATCATGCCAGCAGCAGGGGCGTCCTCCGGCCGGGATCCAGCCAGCGAAGCCGATGCTCGAGGCCGGCGCCTGCAAAGGCGCGCGCGATGTCCGCGCGCGACTGCGAGAAGTGGGCCCAGCCCTCGTGGTGAACCGGCACAATGGTGGCCTTGGGAAACGCGTCGGCTGCGTGCAGCGCGTCTTCCGCGGTCATCGTGAGGTGTGACGGACCCACGGCAGGAAGACGTGCCGCGCCCAGGAACAGGATCGCCAGGTGGACTGGAAACCGCCGACTCACGGCGGCGACTCCTTCGCACCAGACCGTATCGCCTGAGACGTAGATTGCGCGTTCCGGCGCGGGCGACCACACCAGCACGAAGCCCGTGACGGGTCCCCGATCGCCATCCGGCGGCCCGTGCCGGGCGGGTGTGCCGGTGATCGTCAGGCGGCCGCTCTCGCTGGTCGGCAATTCAATCGACTCCCAGTTGCCAATTCCGCGCGCATTACCGCCGAGCCGGCCTGCGCCGGCTTGGGTCGTGAGAACCGTCCCCGCGTTGGCAAGCAGCTCGCGCCCGGCGGTGTCGAGGTTGTCATAGTGGTGATCATGGCTCAACAGGACGACATCAATCTTGCCCAAGTCCGCGGCGGAGACTGCCGGGCCCAGGGTTTTTCTGAGCTCGTACAGCGGCGCGCGAAAGACGCCGCCGGCCGGATCGAAGGTCGGATCGGTGAGCAGTCTGATGCCGCCCAGCTCGAGCACCAGGGTCGGGCCGCCGATGTAGGTGAGCTCCAGATTCACGGCGTTCATTGGCTTCTTCGATTAACCTTGAACGAAATCCCCACCTCAACAACGGAGATCGACATGAGACCCGTCACACTGAAGGCTTCTATCCTCGGCGTGGTTCTGACCATGGCGGCGGGGACGTTGTGGGCGCAGGATCCCGTCAAGGTAGCCCCCAAGAATTTCCGGGTCCTCCTGGAGAACGATCAAGTGCGGGTCCTCGACTTCCACGCGGCCGGGGAAAAGATCCCGATGCATTCGCACCCAAGCTACGTCTCGTACTCAGTGGCCGGCTCCGGGAAGACGAAGTTCACGTCCGCGGATGGCAAGGTGACCGAGGCGCCGTCAATTACCGGCCAGGCCACCTGGCACGAAGCCGAAACCCATGCAAGTGAATACCTCGGTAAGGGTGAGGCGCACGTGATCCTGATCGAGCTCAAGACCCAGGCCAAGCCCAAGCCCTGATCGAGAAGGCCTGAGGCCCTCTCCAACCGGTATTCAAGCGCTGGTTTCAAGCTGAGGGGGTCGAACGATTTGACAAGGCGGTCACGGAACGCCCATTTCAATGCTCCTCGAAATGACTGTTCGTCAGGCATCAGGAGGTCGTCATGGGCAAGATGGTCGAATGCGCCAAGGTCGATCCGTCCAGCGGCTGCAAGCACGTGATCCGCGGGGCAACCGATGAGGAGGTCATGAAGAACGCGGCGGAGCACGCGAAGCAGCACGGGATCCGTGAGATGACACCGGAACTCATGGCCAAGGTCAAGGCCAACATCCGAAACGGGTAGGGGTACTCATTCCTTCGGTGGGGTGGTCGCAGCATCCTAAGTGGTCGCAGCATCTTAATACGAGGGGCCGCTCGAAGAGCGGCCCTTCGTCGTGTCGCGTCCGCCTTTAGTCAGTCGTAATCCAGTCGTTGTGTCGGAAAGGGTTGTCGCGGAGCCCCCGGTTACAGAAGTCCGTGACGTTGATGACCTCGTGCATGCCAGCCTCGGTGCTCCGCCGAGCCAGAAGCTGGAGGTCGAGTCGCGCGATCGGCGTCGGAGCCGGGATCTCACTCCGGCCGACGCAGAGGTTGCGGGCCCGATTGAACAAAACATGCGGATCGCAATCCATGCGAGGCGGCAGCCCGGGTCGAAGATCCAGCCGCTGCACGGCGCCCGAAGAATCCTGTACCGTCGCGTACGCCTGGCAGACGATACGTGCGTCGAACATGTGCAGCGCGTAGAGGCGGCCTTCGCCAGTGATCGCCCGGTCGCCGTGATAGGCGTACGGGACGAGCTGGCAGAGCGAGAAGGCCAGCGCCACGGCGTACGTGCCGGCGCGCGCGCCGCCGGTCCAGAGGGACCCGAAGAGATCCGGTCGAGACGTCGATGACGGCCGCAGACGATCCAGCAACAGGATCGTCAGCAGGACGAACATCAGCACGGGGTAGAAGAAGCCCACGACCGGCCACGACATCACGTGAAACAGGGCAATCTGGGCCAGCGCGCTCCAGAAGATCCATGGCCGGCGAGCCAGCAGACCCCAGCTCACCACCAGCTCGAGGACGATGACGTAGACGCAAGCAGCGATGACGGCGCGGCCATGGATCAGCCACAGCGGCCGGTACAGGCCCGCCCCCGAGATCCACTCCCAATTCAGCTTGAGGGTGCCCGCCCAGACATAGAACAACACCAGGAGGAGTCGAAGCGCCTCGCGTTTCCCCGGCACTGCCAGAAAAACGCCGGTCACCCAGAGCGCCATGTAGTGCTGGTTACGGCGAAGGCGATAGTCGAGCGCGAGGACGAGAATCTTGAGCGCGGTCAGCGCGACCAACCCAAGAAAGCCGTAGCCGACCAGGCGACGCCGCCGAAACAGCGATGCCACGACCAGCGCGGCCACGCCGTACCCGACCAGCAGCAAGCGAACCTGATCGATCGAGAGCAAGCGGATCGCGTCACAGGCGGGCACCAACGGCCAGCAGATCGGTTCCGCCGCCCGGTGGACGATGTGCTCGATGTCTTCTTGCCACCAGAAGAGGGCCGTGACGAGGTGGGTGAGTGCGAGCGCGGCCCCGTAAGCGCGGAGCACGCCGTCCGCCCGGATCTCCTCGACCTGGGCGAGGACGCGCTGCCAGAGACCCCACACCGGCGAAGCCACCGTTTCGGCGAGCGGGCGGTTGGCTGCAACGGGTCTACCCGCCTCGAGGGCGGCGCGGTGCGACGACTGTGGATTGGACACGATGTGCGGGGGGTGTCGGGCAAGTTGAGGGCCAGTACGGGAGGCGGGCCAAGCGCCGGAGGCAGCAGCAGATGGGCTTGGAATCCCGGGCCGGCGAATCGACAATGTGGCGGCGGCGCGACGTTGGGCTGCGC
>DATJGL010000365.1:0-6257 GCA_035495075.1 Gemmatimonadales bacterium | reverse complement strand
CGCGGCGTACGAGGCATTTCTTCGCGGCCGCGCTGAGTTGGCACGCCTCTCTGAGCCCGGGGCTCGCGCGGCGGTGGCGGCATTCGAGCAGTCGCTCTCCTTCGACAGCAACTATGCCCTGGCCCACGCCGGGCTCGCGATGGCCGCGGCCGACATGCATCTGCGGTTCGCCACTGGCGCCGAGGTCGATGAATGGGGTGCGCGAGCGCGGAGGGAGGCGGCGCGGGCGCTGGCGCTCGACTCTAACGTCGCAGAGGCGCACCTCGCTCAGGCGGCGGTCTATCGCAAGTCGGAATTCGACTGGGATGCGACTATCCGGGAAAGCCGTCGCGCGCTCGCCCTCAACCCGAGCCTCGATCTCCCACACTATTTCATCGCAGGAGCCTACTACCATCTCGGTCTGCTGGAGCGGGCCGATGCGGAGCTGCGCGACGCCGCCTCGGCCGATCCCACCAATCGCACCGAGCAGCTACGCACTCGCGGAGTGCTGGCCTTTCTCCAAGGAGACTTCGCTGACGCCGTTCGGCTCTTTGAGCAGCAGCGGCGGGAGAGCGGTAGCCCGGTATCCGACTCCTACCTGACGCAGGCATACTGGTTTCAAGGGGATACGATCCACGCGCTGGCGCTGATCGACAGCCTGATTCGCTCACCCTCAGCGCCCGCGGTCGCCCGAGCCCGGGCGAGTCTGGCGAGCTTCCTGGCCGCAAGCGGAAGTCGCCGAGCCGTCGGGCTGCTCGACACGCTCGAAGCGGGGGCCTATATGGACCATCACGTCGCGTACAGCATGGCCGCAGCGTACGCGCAATTGGGACAATTGGAGAAGGCCCGCGGGTGGCTACGGCGAAGCGTCGAGACCGGGTTCGCCTGTTATCCGTGGCTCATGCGGGACCCGCTGCTCGCGCCGCTCCGTCGCGATCAGGGATCCCGGAGCCTATTCGAAGAGTTCAAGGCGAGTTGGGAGAGCGCACGGGCACGGTACGGCGGCTGAGGCTGTCGACCGGAACCATGACGTACCTACCGTCGCCGAGGCGTTCCGCGCGCCAGCCGTTCCAGCCGTCCGGCGAGAGCAGCTGGCGTTCGCGGTCGAGCCGGGCAGCCCGATATCGCGCGGCGAAGACCAGATCGCGGAGCGGTTGCGGCCAATGGAGGAGTGCCCAGAGACTCGCGGTTGCGATTGCGAGCAGCAAGAGCCGGACGATATCCCAGAGCTCCGGTCCGCTCCGATGCGGCGGGTCCCAGAGGTACAAGGCGAGCAACGCCGCTGCGAGCGAGGGCGCCAGACGCGGGAGGACCAAGAAGCGGTAGTAGTTGAAGAAATTCACGTCCTGGAGTCGTTCCCACTGGGCAGCCTTCGAGAGTCGGCGGGCCCGCAGGGCGTACTCGACGCGCTCGCTCAAAGGGTTCGGCGCAAACTTGGTGCTGAAGGCCAGCTCCCACGACTCCGCCGCCAGCTCAGCGTATGAGGGGATGGCCGGGCCGAAAACCCGGATTGCTCTAGGTACCGTCAACGTGTACTCCTGGAATGCGCCTGCCGTTCCAGCTCGCACAATCCCCCCGGCAGGGGCAGCGTAGCAGGCAAGTATGAATCAGGGGTAGAGTACGATGCCGACCCTGACATGATCGGCGCAAGGGGGAGGGCCTGCCGCCATAGCATCACGGTCGCGCCCGACACGCCGCTACTCTGGGTTTCCGGGAAACGCTCGGCCCTTACGCGGCTCACGTCGTCGAAGTATCGGCCGACGAGAGCGGCGGCATTCGCGTGCACCGGGTCGTCTGCGCCGTGGATTGCGAGCTGGTCGTGAATAGGTCCGGCGCGGAAGCGCAGGTCGAGGGCGGGATCATGGACGCCCTGGGCGCTGCCCTCTACGGCGAGATCACCATCAACGCGGGCCAGGTGGAGCAGCGGAACTTCGATCGCTACCGCCTGCTTCGGATGAAGGAGGCGCCGGTCGTCGAAGTCCACTTCGTCACCGGCACCCCTCGGCCGACCGGTCTGGGCGAGCCGCGGCGTGCCGCCGGTCCCTCCGGCCGTCGCCAACGCCTGGTTCGCCCTGACCAAGCGGCGGGCGCGGCGGCTGCCGCCGCCCGCTCCTCCTAGCCGCTCAGCTCCCTTCGTACTTGAACGAGACTTTCACCTTCGCGCGGTACGCCTGAATCTTCCCCTCCTTGAGCTGGATGTCGAGCTCGCAGATCTCCGCCACCCGCAGATCGCGCAGCGTCTTGGCTGCGCGCTGCACCGCGGCGGCCGCCGCCTTCTCCCAGGATTGAGTGCTGGTGCCCACCAGTTCGATGACTTTGTAGACGCTCTCCGGCATGCGAAGTCTCCAGGCGAAGGTGATGTCGTGCTGTGAGCGGCCGCCAGGGGGCGGCCCCGCCACTAGCGTAGCGCGCCTCCGCCACCTGCGCCAGACGCGAGGATCGGGCGCGATGTGATCGCGGTGCGGGCCGGAACCTGGCTCACTGCATATCGGCGCGCACGTCAGCGAGCAGGTTGTCGAAGTTGGCGATCCGCATGAGACCTGCCAGCGGATGCTCGAGCTCGACAATGACGAACACAGTGAGCGCCACCGCCGCGACGAAGCAGAGCTCGTGCAGGCGGCTGCGGGCGCTTCCGGCCGAGCCGTAGCCTGCGAGCAGCGCGCACGTTAACGCCACCAGGCCAAGGAGAGCAAAGATCAACCGCGGCGGGTGGATGAACATCCCGGCGTAGCGACCGTTTGAAACCGTGAACATATCGGTGAGGGATGTCAGCAGGATGGAGGCTACGCCCGGTGACGGCGACGCGTACACCGCCGGTACGGCCTGCTGCCAGATCGAATCTTGAATGGTGGTGAGCGTGTCGTTCATGTGCGGTGCGCGGTCGGTATTTCTGATCCGGCTGTAGATCGCCAGCCGCATATCCACATAGTGTCGCAGTAATGCCTGGAGCTGCGGTCGGCTCTCCGGCGCGGTCAGGTCGACGCGGCGATAGGCCGTCCTCACGGCGTTGGCTTCGTCGATGATGAGCTGGCGATGGGTGTCGAATCGCGACGATGCGTGAGCGAAGGTGAAGGCGATGAGAAGCCCCAACAGGGCGAACACAGCCGTCTCGAGTGTGCTGAGCTCCTCCCGCTGGGCACCGCTAAGGTTGCGGTGTTTCCCCCCGAGCCGCCAACCAGCCTCGAGGAGCGCCAGCATTCCGACGAAAAGCCCAGTGGCGAAGAGCATTCCTGCCGTGGTCGCGGTCATTCGGTTTCTCAGCCTCGCGGTTCGTGCAGGGACGAGGTGGCGCGGGTCTTGCCCGTCAGCCCTCCCATCTCCCCCTCATATGGGGTCAAAGTGCTCTGGAATCGTGCGATACGGCCGACCCGCGCGCAATGGGCGCTCGCGCTTTGCGCAACGTTTGGGCTTTCGGCATGCAGCTCCCACTACGCGCTCGTGCCCCCTCGGCTCGCCCTCGAGCCCTACGGGCGGGTGGCGTTGGTGACGTTCTCCGCTGAGCAGCCCAACAATGAGCTGAGCACACTGGCGACGCAGCGCTTTGCCGAAGCTGTACTCGCAAGCCAGTCCGGCTTCGAGCTGCTCGAGCTCGGTGCGGCCGACTCGTCGCTCAAGCGACTGGCGGCAGCCGGCGATGGTGAGGCGTTGGCGCACGCAGTGGGCAAGGCGAAGAACGTCCCCGCCGTATTCATTGGGCACCTCACGGTCTCCGGCATGAAGCCGCACGGCCGGCTCTCCGGGGTCAGCAGCCTCAAGGTTCGCGCGTCGGTCTCGGCCCAATTGAGCGTCCAGCTGCTCTCTACGAGCACGGGGGGAACCGTCTGGCGCTCGAGCGCGACTGCCGATGGCACGGTCGGTCAGATTGCGATGTCGGACAAGCTTCCTTCCATCGCCATGCGTGACCCCAACGAGGCTTATGGCGAGGTGGTCGGCGAGCTGATCACCGGCGTCACCCGCGACTTCCGGCCCACCCGTGTCAAGCAGTAGCTAAGGGAGGATTCCGAACGGCCGGTGCATGATGGACGGCCAGGGCTCGCCGCTTATCAGTCGTAAGGCACTGACGGCCAGCCAGACGAGGGCGAGGAACGCCAGGAGCTCCAGTACCCGAAGCAGTGCCCGCACCATCAGCGCTTCCGAATGCGCACCAGCTCTACGATGGTCCCCGTCTGGTGGATCCCCACGATGTCGTTCCGCTTGAGTGCATCCGCCTCCACGCTGAGCCCCTCCTTCTGAAACTCCGGCGGCAGGTTCGTCGGGTCGTAGGTCGCCCCGTCGTCTGCCCGAATGGCGTAGAATCCACCTTCCAGCTCGTAGTGGTGGACGACACCCGTGATGTGCATCTTGGTTCCGGTCGTTCCTGGGGCGGGCGTCGGGACGACCCATTCCGAGCCGCCTGAGCTGCAACCGGCGGCGACCACCAACGCAATCGTGGCAATAAGGGGCCGGTGGTGAAGCAGGTATCTCATGGAAGCATTCCTCCTCGGGCGTCGAGGCTGCGATGAAAACGCTGGGCATCATCGGGGGCATCGCCCCGGAGTCCACGATTGACTACTACCGTCAGACGATCGCGCGGTATCGCGAACGCACCGGCACGAGCGGCTATCCCTCGATCATGATCAACAGTATCGATCTCAAGCGACTGCTCGAGTTAGTCGCTGTCGGGCATTTGGATGAGCTGACCAACTATCTGGCGGCGGAGCTTGGACGACTGATTGCCGCGGGCGCGGACTTCGCGCTGCTCGCCGCCAACACCCCGCACATCGTGTTCGAGCAGGTCCGGGCGCGTTGTCCGATTCCGTTGCTGAGTATCGTCGAAGCCGCGTGCGGGGCAGCCCGGTCCATGGGTTGCCGGCGGGTCGGTCTGCTGGGCACACGCTTTACCATGGAGGCCGGCTTCTACCCCGAGGTGTTCGCCGCGCAGGGAATCGAGGTGATCCCCCCTCAAGCCGACGAACGTGAGTTCGTGCACAGCCGATACGTCGGCGAGCTGGTCTACGGCGTCTACCGGGAGGAGACGCGGCACGGTGTTCTCGAGATCCTGGGGCGCATGCGGGAACGGGACCGCGTGGATGCTGCGATCCTGGGTGGAACTGAATTGCCGTTTCTGTTCCGGGACGGTCAGACGCCGGCCGTGCCCCTGCTCGATACGACCCGGATACACGTGGAGCGCGCCGTCGAGTATCTCCTATCGGACGGTTAGCAGATCAAGGCGAGGTCCGTGTAAACCGCAAAGGCCGCGTGGTTCCTTTCGAGTAGATCAGCAGCGACGATCCATCGATGGTGTAGCGCTCGGCGCTTTCCAATGCCTTCAGGTACGCCGCCTCCTGGATCATCGTGGGTTCCGAAAGGCACGCCATCCGAGTGGCTCCCATTCCGGAGAAGGCGATTGAGTCACCGGATACCTGCACCGATCCAAAGAAGCGATTGCAGGAGGCGTTGCCGGCAACCTTTCCTTCCTGCGGGAACTCGAGCGTGGCCTGAGACTGACCTACCACGCCGGTACCGGCGAGATCCTCCAGCCGCCACGACGTTCCCCACAGCGCGCCGGGCGCACCCTGGGCTTGGCTGCCGGCGGGTGTGAGCATGAGATCGGCTCGGCTCGGGTTCCCGTGGGTGAGCACCGGCGTCACGGTCGTCGTGGTGAACAGGAGCTGCCCGCCGCTTCGAATCGTGGCGCGAATGGCGTAGGTTCGCTTGGGGTCAATCTTGTTTGGATCGTATCGCAGCTCGAAGGGAAGGGGGACCTGCCGCCCCTCAGGCTTGACGGAGGTTTCCGCGATCACCGGTGCAGCTGCGTCCTGGACGGAAACATCGGATAGCTGCACTTGAACCACGGCATCCTGAGGAAGCGCCATTCGCTCCCTGTATGCGACGGTCCCGCTCAGCGCGCTGCCTTCCCCGGACGGCTGGGGGTTCTGGGCGCAAGCCAGGACCATGAAGGGCAAGACGAGCTCCGGGCGCAGCGTCATCGCGTTGCACCCCTTTCCTCGTGCCACGGCATTTCCGCCGGTGCCAACGTGATACCCAGCGGCGGACCGGGGCTGTGCACTCTGATCTGAAGCTCATGATGCGTCAATGTCAGCACATCGGCTGGATGAGAGAGGCCCTCTTCGATCAGCGTCAGGGTGTCCCCCGAGTATTTCCACGAGCCTAACGACGGCGTTCCGTGCGGGGACGCGATGACGAGGGCCCCCCCGGACAAGAACGCGTACAGGGTGCCCGGCTCGACACCCGACGAGGTCTGCACCCGCCAGACCCGGTTGATGAACATGTCGGCC
>DATJGL010000364.1:0-33093 GCA_035495075.1 Gemmatimonadales bacterium | reverse complement strand
CCAAGCCGTACCGGTGCCGCAAATGATTCCGACAGTGGGGCAGTTGCTGCCGTAGGTGGTCGAGCCGATTCCGGCTTTCAGATAGACGGAGTTGTTCTTGCCGACAATGAAGTTGTAGAGAAGCGAGCCCGAGATCGACTTCACGTCCACGCCCACGTCGCCGCTCTTGGTCTTGGGCTTGACGATTGAGCCCTCGCCCTCGATGGACAAACGGATGGGCAGCCAGAAACCAACGCGCAGCAGGCCGCCGGCTCCGGTCCCAAGGTCGGTCGAGTCGCTGAAGCTCATGACCGAACCCGCGGCGCCGATCTCGAGGACATTTCTGTACTGGGCACTGGCGGCGTGGGGCAACGCCAGGAAGGCGAGCGCGCCAATAACCGCGCCCCGAAGGAAGCTCATGGCCAAAATAGATATGTTCGCCCGGAGGCCCTGACAAGCGGCGCCATATCTTGCATCGTGACGCCGCGCACAGATGCAACCCCTGGCAACCCTGCCCAGCCGCCACTACGATTCGACCCTCCCCCGCCCCCGCCGATTGGTCGAGGAGAACGAGCGTGCGCGCCGTCATAGAGTATTGCGTCGTCTGAAACTACCAGCCCAGGGCCGCCGGTCTGGCGGCCGAGCTTAGCCGGGAGTTCCCGGGCGCGAGCGTCCAGCTCGTCCCATCGTCCGGTGGGCGGTTCGAGGTGACCGTGGACGACCGGCTGGTGTTTTCCAAGGCGGCGACGCGCCGCCATGCAGAGCCGGGTGAAGTCGTCCGACTGATTCGGGGGCAAAAAGGCAAGGACTGAGCACGGTCCTGCAGCAGCCATGCGAATTGCGATCTCGACCGGTGGCGGTGACGCACCGGGACTGAATGCCGTTATTAGAGCAGTGGTGCTATCCGCCGAGCATCGGGGCTGGAAGTGCTACGGCATTCAGCGTGGCTACGACGGGCTGCTCGCCTTCAACGGGGTCGTCCCGCTTGGGCCCGAACAGGTTCGCGGGATTACACACCTAGGCGGGACCATCCTCGGCACGAGCAACCGAGGCAATCCCTTCCGCTACGTGACGCGCGGCGCCGACGGCGTGGAGCAGGAGAGTGATCGCTCGGCGGACCTGGTGGCGGCGTTTCAGGCAAGCGGCTTCGATGCGCTGGTCTCGATCGGCGGGGACGGAAGCTTGGCGATCGCGTACGAGCTTTGGAAGCAGGGGATCCCGGTCGTCTGCGTCCCGAAGACGATCGACAACGACGTGAGCGGCACACAGCGCAGTTTCGGGTACGACACTGCGGTGCGAACTGCCACGGAGGCGATGGACAAGCTTCACTCCACCGCCGAGAGCCATGAGCGGGTGATGGTGGTGGAAGTGATGGGCCGCTACGCCGGCTGGATTGCACTGTCGAGCGGTGCGTCCGGCAGCGCCGATGTGATCCTGCTTCCAGAAATCCCCTTCGACATCGAGAAGGTGTGTGACAAGATCCGCAGCCGCGAGGCGATGGGGCGACGGTTCAGCATCGTTGTGGTCGCCGAGGGTGCCCGGGCGCGGGACGGCCAGATCGTATTGGTCGAACGGCGCGGCCCCGGCACCACCGATCGGCTGGGCGGCATCGGCAACCTGGTTGCCCGAGCCATCCAGGAGCGCACGGGCAAGGAAGTCCGAACCATGGTCCTAGGGCATCTGCAACGGGGAGGCACCCCCACCACCTACGACCGGCTGCTGGCCCTCCGATTCGGCGCTGCCGCTGTGCGCGCGATCGCCGACCGCTGCTTCGGTGTCATGGTCGGTCTCAACGGCCCCACGATCTCTCGGGTTCCCCTGGCCGAGGTCGTCGGTCGCCCGAAGAACGTTCCCCTCGATTCCGACATCGTGGCCACTGTGCGCGACCTCGGCATCAGCCTCGGAGACTGAGAACCTCGCCATGAGCTCAGCTGCCGAACCCGTGATGCCTGCGCTCCACGCGCCCAGCCGACGGGACGACGTGATCGAGGTCATGCACGGGGAATCGATCGTCGATCCCTACCGCTGGCTCGAGAACGGCGAAAGCCGGGAAACCCAGGCCTGGACGGCCGTCCAGAACGCTCGCACCGCCGCCTATCTGGCCGGCGTGCAGGCCCGGCCCGGCATTCGAGCCCGGCTGGACGAGCTGCTTGCCATCGGCAGCCTGAGCGCTCCGGCACCCGCTCGCGGCCGTTACCTCTATCAGTATCGGGACGGACGGCAGAACCAGCCGATCCTGTACGTGCGAGAAGGAGCGCATGGGGCCGATCGGGTGCTGATCGATCCCAACCTCCTGAACGCCGAAGGTACCACGGCCCTCGACTGGTACCACGCGAGCGACGACGGCGCCTTGCTCGCGTACGGTCTGTCGGAGGACGGCAACGAAGAGAGCGTTCTCCACGTAATGGACGTAGCGACCGGTCGCCAGCTGGGCGACCGGATTCCTCATACTCGCGCGGCCGATGTCGCCTGGCTCCCCGATGACAGCGGATTCTACTATACCCGCTATCCTGCGCCCGGCGATGTCCCCGAGGGCGAAGAGCACTACCATCGCGCCGTGTTCTTTCATCGCCTGGGAGCCGATCCCGCGGATGATGCGCTGGTACTTCGGCCGGCCGTCAAGGAGCACTGGCCCGGAGTGAGTCTCTCGCCTGATGGCCGGTGGCTCGTGATCGTCGTGGCGCGGACCTTCGAGCAGACCGATCTGTATCTCCAGGATCTCCGGACGGGAGAGCCGCCCGTCGCCGTCGCCAAGGATCTGCCGGCCCTCTTCGAGGGGCTGGTCGTCCAAGGCCATTTGTACATCCGCACCAACCTTCACGCTCCGACCTACGGCCTTTACCGGTTGCCGGTGCAGCAGCCCGACCTCGCCACGGCACGGGAGCTGGTGCCGCCCCGGCCCGACGCTGTGCTAGACAGTTTTTCCGTCGTCGGGAAGGCCCTCGCCCTCACCTACCTCGAGCGTGCGACGTCTCGCCTTCGTCTCGCATCCCTCGACGGAAGCGGCATGCGTGACCACGAGCTTCCCGGTATCGGCAGCCTCTTCGGGCTGGGCTCGGAGTGGGACGGCGAGGAGCTGTTCTTCGGCTTTTCGTCCTACACCATGCCGCCGAGTGTGTATCGGATCGATCTAGGCACGGGAGAACAGGCCTTGTGGCGGCGAGTCTCCGCCGACCTCGATCCGGACCGGTATGTCGTTCGTCAGGTCACGTATTCGTCGCGGGATGGTACCCCAATCACGATGTTCGTAGTGCAACCGCGCGAGCTGCGCCTGGACGGCACGAACCCGGTGTATCTCACGGGATACGGTGGCTTCAACATCAGCATGATGCCGGGATTTTCCCGCTCGTTGATCTTGTGGCTCGAGCGGGGTGGTGTGGTTGCCGTGCCGAATCTGAGGGGCGGGGGAGAGTACGGCGAAACCTGGCACCAGAACGGGATGCTCGCGAACAAACAGAACACGTTTGACGACTTCATCGGAGCGGCGGAGTGGCTGATCGCGAGCGAATACACCAGGCCGAAGCGACTGGCGATCGCCGGCGGGTCGAACGGGGGCTTGCTCATGGGCGCGGCACTGACTCAGCGTCCCGACCTCTTTCGCGCGGTCGTAGTGCAGGTCCCGTTGCTGGACATGCTGCGGTATCACCGATTCCTCATCGCCCGGCTGTGGATTCCCGAGTACGGCTCTCCGGACGACCCAACCCAGTTCCAATGGCTCAAGGCCTACTCGCCCTACCATCATGTGCAGGATGGGGTAGCTTATCCGGCCGTGCTGCTTGCAACGGCGGAAAGCGATACGAGGGTCGATCCCATGCACGCCCGGAAAATGGCGGCCCGACTGCAGGCGGCAACCAGCTCGCGCCACCCCATTCTTCTGCGGCTCGAGTCGAAAGCCGGCCATGGAGCCGGCAAGCCGATAGCCAAGGTACTAGATGAGTTGACGGACACGTGGAGCTTCGTGTTCCAGGAACTTGCGGTAGACTGACTCTCGAGGACTCTTTCATGCCGGATCGCTCAATCGACATGACGCGACCATCTCAGTGGCTCGCGGTCTTGCGGATTCTGGTGGGGCTCTACTTCGTCAAGGCGCTCGTCACCAAGATGACGGTCGTGCTCGCTGGCGGAGTCTTGCCGCTTCCGGCGGTCTCGGATCGTTGGCTCAGCGTCATGCCCAAGATCGTAGCCAAGCAAGCATCCGAGAACCCGATCGCGTTCTACAAGAACTTCCTCGAACAGACCGTGCTGACCCACTCCAACTTCTTTGCCCACCTGACGGCCTGGGGCGAGACGGTAGCCGGCCTCGGTCTCACGCTGGGTTTCTGCACTGGTTTGGCCGCGTTGGTGGGCTTGGCGCTGGTGACGAACTACGGTCTGGCTACCCAATGGATGTCGTCGGGTCAGCAGGGCTTTCACCTGGTTTTGTTTGCTCTGATGGTCGCGTTCTTCTTCGCCCGCGCCGGCAGGCGCTGGGGGCTCGACGCGGTGATCGCTGCGCGGAAGCCGACGACCCTGCTCGCCCGCCGGCCGATTTCATAGAGGAGAGTTTTCTAGTAGGTCACCCGGGTTCCCGGACCCCCAATGAGGCTGGCGGAGGCGCCCTGCAGTTCGCAGTGAGCCTCCGTCGAGCTATACAGCACACAGAAGATTCCGTCCACCGTCCATCGCCGCCACCAGAGCATCATCACTCCACGGTCAGCCCCGGAGAAATTCGGGTAGCGGTGCTGACCGTCGTACAGCGCGATGTGCGTGTGAGCCGTGCCGAACCATTGCGGAGGCGAGCAACGGTCAATGGATGCGGAAGCGGAGATGCCCAGGGAATCGGCGTTCCCGGATTCGAGGACCAGCACGCGTGTGATGTGACCCACACCATCCCGCAGATCGCCGCCGATGCACGCCACCCGTTCAGCTCCTGCCGCCGTACTGGCTTCCCAGAGTGCATGCAAAAGCGGTCTCGCCTCCGAGTCGACCTGAAACCCGCTCGGCTGGGCGCTTGAGGGGCTTTCGTAGTGCAGCTGCTGAGTCGAGGCCGGAATAGCGGCGGCGAGCTGGATCACCAGCGCGCCGCCGAGCCAACGGCAGAGCGCGCCGCCAAAGGACTGGTCGCTGCCCGGTTCGGTCCGGTCGCTCAGGTTGCCGGCGCGGCTCCCGGTGCCGGTGCTACCGCCACTCCCCATGGGACCTCTCCGACCGGGATGCGCGCGATCACCTTGAGGGTTTGCGCATCGACTACGGTGACGTCGTTGGAAGGACCGTTGGCTGTATAGAGCTTGCGACCGTCGGCCGAGAGCGCGACACCCCAGGGCCGTTTACCGACCGCCACCGATCCAACGATCGCGTTGGTGCCGGCATCGATGACCTCAACCGTCCCGCCCCGTCCGGTAGACACGTAGACCCGGCCCCCATCGGGCGAAATCGCCACTCCCATCGGCTTCGATCCCGCCGGCAGCGTCAGCGTCTTGACGGCCTTCCGCGCCTTCGCATCGATGACCCACACCGTCCCATCCACCTCGCACGTGACGTAGGCCCGCTTCCCGTCTGGTGTAAATGCGATGCCGCGAGGCCGCTTGCCGACCGAGACCGCGCCCAGGCGTTTGCCGGTACCTGCATCGATGATGGTGACGTTGTGGTCGGTTTCGCCCGTTACCCACACCGCTTTCCCGTCGGGCTGCACCCGGACCCCTTCGGGTTCGCGTCCGACCCGAACGCTCGAAACGATCTTTCCGGAGGCGATGTCCACCACCGACGCCACGCCCGCATCCTCGTTGGAGACGAACAGCCGGGTGCCGTCAGCCGAAATGTCGAAGTTTTCGGGGTCGGATCCGCCGGGCAGCACGCGGGTCACCTTTCGCGTGGCGGCATCGACCACCGCAACGCCGTCCTTGCTCTTGTCGGCCTGGAGCTTTTCACACTCGGCGTCAGGCATCGTGGGCGGACACTTGGGGGAGCCGCTCACCGCGACGAAGATCGTACGACCGTCCGCAGTCGCATGGACGCCGCGAGGCCGGGTGCCGACCTCGATGGTGGTGACGATCCGGTCCGTGCCGGCGTCCACAACGCTCAAGTTGCGGGAGTCTTCGTTGGTCACATACACCAGCTCCCTCCCCGCTACGGCGCCAGGCGATGGAGGTTCGCGAAGGGCCGCGGTTGTCGAGGAAGTCGAATCGCCGGCCACCGGCGCTTCGGCTTTGCGATCGGTACCGGCGGAGGTACAAGCGGTCGCGCCGACCAGCGCGAGCAGGAAAAGCATGTCAGTGCGCATCGAAGATCGCCTTATCACGGTTACGGGCCTGATCGAGTCCCTTGGCTTGGGCTCGCCCAACCACGCCACGGAAGATGGCCCCATTGATGTCTGCTTTCGCAAAGTTGGCTCCGGTCACGTCTGCACCGGAGAAGTCGGTCTGAACCAGATCGGTCGTGCCGAGGTCTGCCCGCGCCAGGTTGGCTTTGGCCAGGTTGGCGAATGAGAAGTCGGCCTTGTACAAGTTTGCCCCCGAAAGGTCGGCGCCGCTCAGATCTGCGCCCACGAACGTCGCCCGCATCACGCCCATGGATTGGTTACCGGGATCGGCGCCGATGTTGGCCTCGCTCAACACCGCACCGGCGAGGTTGGCGTTCTTGAGGTATCCGATGATACGGGTCTTTCGCAAATTGGCGCCGCTCAAGTCCGCCCGCTCGATGATGGTGGCGAAGAGACTCGCACCTTCGAGATTCGCCTCATGGAGGTTCGCGCGGCGGAGCACTGTCCCGTCCAGATTAGCACCCCGCAGGTCTGCTCCGGTCAGCACGGCGTCGGTAAGATCGCAGGTGAAGAGGTTCGCCTTGGAGAGGCGGGTCTTGACCAGGCGAGCTTTGGTGAGCTTGGCGCGGCGGAAATCCACCCCGTCGAGCTCGAGCCCGCTCAAGTCGGCCCCGCTCAGATCGGGTGGGCTCTGCTCCGTCGCGGCGGCGAGCTTTGCCTTGACCTCGGCCAGCGTCATGCTCGGAGGAGCCGCCTCCTGAGCCCCGACCGGAGGCGACAGCAACAGGGCGATCATGGATGCTGCGAGACATGGGCGCATATGTCCCCTGGTGGGACCTCGGGGTGCCAACGGAGACGGGACCGCCGGCCCTGCGCGGTCCCGCCGAAGGTAGCCGGACTTCAGCTGCTCGACTTACCCGGTTCGGGTCCGGCTTTCACGGCCGGCCGGCCGATGTGAATCTTGCCGTCTGCCCGACCCTTCAGGTACGCATAGATGTTCTGAATCTTGTCCATCTCGAGCCCAAGCGCACACCATGAGGGCATTCCCTTGTCAGGCCGCCCCGCGCACACCGTCTGGATGAAGATTTCCTTGTTCGGGATCGTACCACCGTCCTTGAGCGACACGATCAGCGCTGGCGCGAAGGAAGTGCCGACACCGTACTCACCGTGACAGCGGGAGCAGTTCAACTCGAACTGCTTCCAACCCTGATACGCCTCCGCGGAGATTGTGTCACGCGGCGCCTCGTGGTAGGCGTCGTGCTGCTCCTGGGCGTATGCCGTCCTGGCGCCGGCGGCGAGTCCCAGTCCGACCAGCACCGCGCTCAGCAGGCAGGCATACCAGGGAGTCGAGGAAGGGCTCATCGGACGAACGATCCTTTCACACAGTGAGGGACTCGAACAATGATCCCCCGCGGGTGGCGAAGGGCAGCGCACGCCGCGAGGGACCGGCGTTCTCAGACGACAACGGTTGCTCCCTGCCAGGGCTAGCGGCCTCGAGACGTCGATTGAACGCCGCTAGCGGAATTACCCGTTGCCGGAGACGTCGCCGAGCGGCTGGAGTCGGCGGCGATGGGGAGCAGCGGGACCTGAAATGACTTCAGGATTCCGTCGATCTTCGTGCGGTTCTGGTCGAGGAAGGTCTGGAGGCTGTCGCGCAAGGCCTTGTTGCGACGGGCCACTGCCATCGCAATCGGATACGAGAACGGGATGCCGGTGGCAGAGTCGGCCAGAATCGGGTTCAGTACCAAGGGAACGGAGGACTTCACTGCGAAATATCCCGCAGTCGGCCCCCAGACGATCGCGATGTCTACTTTCTTGTCGGCCACCGCCTCGATGATATCCTCCGGGCGGTTGATGTCGCTGTAGAAGGTCGGGAAACCGACCAGATTCCCGACCACCCCGTGGCTCTTGAGCGCCGCCGCCGGCGGCCCAGCGTCGCCATCGGAGCCCACCATGTTGACGCCGATCTTCAGTTGCTTGAGCGCAGGGTCGTCCAGCGATGTGATGTTGAGCCCGCTGTCCTTGCGGTAGACGATGACGTAGGCGGATCGATAATACGGGCGCGTCGTGGCCACGATATCGATCCCGGCCGGCGCCGAGATCTCGACATCGCAGTAGAGACCGTTGAGCCCACGGTTGAAGTACCCGAACCCCTGCCGCCAGTAGACGTATTCGAGCTTGGAATGCCAGGTGTCCGCGATGAGCTGGGCGATCTTGTTCTCGTAGCCCTGGTTCATCGAATCGGACACCGGCAGGTTGTTCGGGTCGGTGCAGACTCGCAGGATGCCTGCCTCGGATGGGGCGGGCCGCTGCGCTACCCCGACGCTGGGAGCACCAGCGAGCACTACTGCGATTGCGATCGAGCAACTGAGAGGCCGAAAGGTGAGCATACTGGATTATATGCGGGCGGAGCGCCGAAGGCACAAGATGCCAAGAGGGCGCCGGATCGGCAGTGGACACATGGCCTTGCCGCGTGCCTCACGCCACCGACGCCCCCCTGGTTTGCAGCGACCCGCAGACCCGGGGAATCCCCGGGGCCGCGGGGGTAAAGCTTAGAGCGAGAAGACCGTCAGCACGCCACCCTGGGTGGAGAACTGACCCGCGTCGCCGAACGCGCCGAGCGCGCCCAGACCGGCGGTAGGATCCTCGGCGCCAATACCGGCTGCTACGCCGATGCCGGCCCAGCCACCGATGCCCGAGTACACGGCCACGTACTGCTTCTTATCCGGGCCGAGATAGGTCATCGGGTTGCCGATAATGCCCGAGGGGGTCTTGAACTGCCAGAGGACCTTGCCGCTCTTCTGGTCGACGGCCTTGAGCCAGCCTTCCATGGTTCCATAGAAGACCAGACCGCCGGCGGTCGTGAGGGCGCCGCCGTAAGCTGCCAGGTTCTCCTTGATCTCCCACTTCACGGTGCCACTCATCGGATCCCAGGCGATGAAGCGACCACGGTTGCCGCCCGGGCCGGGGAACATCCGCACGATGGCGCCTACGTAGGGCTGGCCAGCCGAGTACTTGACCTCGACGCCCTCGTAGTCCATGCAGATGTGGTTAGCCGGCACATAGAACCAGCCGGTCATCGGCGAGTACGCCGATGGCTGCTGATCCTTGAAGCCGATCGCCGCGGGGCAGATGCCCTCGGTGTTCTTCTTCGAGGTGGTGCCGTACTTCGGATCCTTCTTCGGCACGCCAGTGGCCACCACACCCTCGACCGGGGTGCCGGTGCCCTTGCTCACGGCCCAGTTGATCGGGCCATAGGCGTTGGCGACGATGACCTTGCCGTTGGTCCGGTCGATCGTATACCCGATGCCGTTACGGTCGAAGTGGGCGAGCAGCTTCTTGCCGCCGCTCTCGAAGAGCACGTTCTCGTTGACGCCGTCGTAGTCCCATTCGTCATGCGGCGTCATCTGGTAGGCCCAAACGACCTTACCGTCAGCGGGCTTGCGGGCGAAGATGGTCATCGACCACTTGTTGTCGCCCGGGCGCTGATCTGGGTTCCAGGTCCCCGGGTTGCCCACGCTGTAATAGAAGATGTCCAGCTCGGGGTCGTAGGAGTACCAGCCCCAGGTCGTGCCGCCGCCGCGCTTCCACTCGTCACCCTGCCAGGTCGAGACCCCGAGGTCCTTCCCCTTGTGGGAGGCGTAGTTGGCGTTGGCATCGCCCTCGATTCCGACTTCCTTGTCGGGACCGGTGCTGTACATGGTCCACTTGTGCTGGCCGGTGTTCACATCGAACGCCGAAACTCGGCCGCGGACGCCGAACTCACCGCCCGAAATGCCGGTGATCACGATGTCCTTGATCACGATCGGGGCGACCGTGATCGTGGCGCCCTGCTTGTAACCAATGGCCTCTGGGCCGGCGTCGGAATGATCCGGGTGCTTCGCCTTCCAGAGTTCCTTGCCGGTCTTCGCGTCGAGCGCGATCAACTCACCCTGGAGCGCGTTGATGAAGATCTTGCCGCTGGGGTGATAGGCGGTGCCGCGGTTCACGAGGTCGCAGCAGGCGATTGGAATCGCGTCGGGCGACTGGTTCGGAACGTACTTCCAGATCTGCGGCGCGCCGGGCTTCGAAAGATCGAGCGCGTAGACGATGTTCGGGAACGAGGTGTTCACGTACATCACGTTCCCAACGACCAGCGGATTGCCCTCATGACCGCGCAGCGTCCCGGTTGAGAACATCCATGCGGCCTTGAGGTTCTGCACGTTTGCCGTCGTGATCTGCTTGAGCGGACTAAACCGCTGCAGGCTGTAATCACGCCCGGTGGTATACCAGTCGCCCTCCGGCGCATTCAGGGTCCACGCCCCCGACCGCGCCGCTTGGGCGTTGGCGACGGTTGCGAACGCGAGGCCCGCAGCGACGCCGGACAACACCTTCCGGGTAAAGCGGTTCATAACTGACCTCAGGATGAAGGGTGATTCTACTGCGACCTACACCTTCCATGTGGTACCGACGATGCCCTGAGGCTGGGTCGGGCGACCGGATCCGGGCCGCTCACCCCGCCGGGAGGCGACTCACGCAGCCAAAGCCGGCGGACCGCGCTCGATTGCGATCGGCGCCCAGAGACCCCTCGGACGGGGACCCTGCACTGGGGTACACTGAAACTGGTTGTCTTGGATGTACGCTGGAAATCGCCAGAGCGCCAGATCTGCGTGGCGGGCGGAGGACTTCGGGGTCAGCTGGTCGAATCGTTGCGCGGATGTCGGAAGAAGCTGGCAGCACGAGTGCAAGGACCGATCGCGTCGCCACCACTCTGACCGAGCCCAGATGGGACTCATTTTGTCTCCCATCGTGGCAGCGAACGGGAAAGTTCCCATGAGACCCTCGGCAGACCACCGCCCAACGATTGTCTCGAGATGAGAATGGAGCACGAATGCGTCACTTGGTGAAGCGGTGCCGCGCCCCTGGCGATCCCACGACCTCGACGAACGCACCGGTCTCCCAGTGCCGCTTTCCCCGTTGGCTCGCCTAACACCGGCGGGGCGCTATCGATTGAGTTGGAACGTGGGGCTAGACTATACCGCTCGCCTGCCCAACTGTCAATCAGCCAACACGTTTGTCGACCCGCGCCAGACGCGCGCACCACGGTTGAGGAATGCGCCCTCGAACACGGCGCCTCGGTCGCCCAGCCACCCACTGGCCAAGCGGGCCAGCTCTCGGCCCCGCTCGGCCCCGTCCACAATGGCATAAACCGTTGGACCCCAAGAGCTTTGGCCAACGCCGGCCGCCCCCGCGTCCGCCAGCCGCCCGATCAACGCCGCGGAGGGACCCGGCACGAAAACGCCGCCCTGTGCCTCCGCGAACCACGCGCCGGTGATCCGCTGGATCTCCGACAACGCGCTGCCGAACGCCTCGAGTTCGCGCTCGACGAGTCCGGGAAGCAGGCGCATCAGCACGAGGTGAGCGACCCGCTCCACGTCACGCACGCCAGGCGTCGGCAGGCGACGAAATGCATCGGCTTCCGCCTCGCCGCTCAGCCCCGGCGCCGCCGGCGGAATCACGACGACATATCGCCAGGTTGGCGGGATCTCGTAGCGTGCGAGCAGAGGAGCGAGATCGTCGGTACCGGGTCGCCGGCCGCCCTCGAGAATGAAACCGCCCGACTCGAAGGCCCACGTGCCGATGGCGGACCGGCGTCCGCGATCGACAATGCGGGCCAGCTCGCGCGTAATCGTTGGGAGCTCATAGATCTCGGCCACGGCGCGGGCGACCGCCAACCCGAGCTGCGTCCCCGAACCGAGCCCCACATGAGACGGGATCGCGCGATGAATGCGGAGATGAACGCCCCCTCGCTGGCCATGCTGGGCCAGAAACCGCCTGGCAAACGCCGTTGCGCGCTCGGCGTCTGCTCCCTCGCACTCGACTTCTCCGGAGCGTGCCGCTTCGAGAAGCAACGAAGGCGTGGGAATCGCGGCGCCCATGCCCCCGAACCGGCGTCCCAACCCGCCGTGCAGGTCCAGCACCCCGAAGTGGAGCCGGGCGGGGGCTTCTACATACACGCTGGCATCCGGCCGTCCGTGGGCCGTCATGCGGGCGACCCGCTTCCGAGCTTGGATTCGATGAACCCGCCGACTAGTGCCCACGCCTCGCGTTCCCGCGGCCCGGCGGTCTTCTCGACCGGCACGGCGAGCCGGGTCAGCTCATCGCGGATCTGGTCCGGGGGCAGCAGATGCACCCGGGTCGCAAGAATGGCGGCCTCCAGCACCGCGTGTCGGGCGCGATTGAAGCCGATGAAGTCGCGACGCGTTCCGCGATGGCGCACTCGCATCTCGATCCGGGAACGGGGTGGCGTAGCGTCCACCGCGGCGACCTCGAGCTCACGCCAGGAACACGCCGCCTCGAGGACCACCCCGCGCACCAGCAGCGCCGGAAATGACGGGAACGTGGGGGAGCCGATGGCGCTCTGCGCGAACAGAAGGACGTCGTCAGTCAGGTTGACGACAGCGGCGCCGGTCGCGCGAACGTTGCGGAAGGTGGTGGTCTCCAGAAACGGCTTGAGCACGATCGTCTCTTCACCCCACTCCACACCCATCGGTGCGAAGTTGGCTCGCCCCTCCTGATCGAGGGTGGTGACGATCGACTCGATGATGAGCGGCATTGGTCCGATCGATCACTCCTGGAGAACCGGCAGCACAACGTGGGATGCGTGTTCGGCCGATCGATACACCCGCTGCGTGGCGGAGCGGTAATCCTGCGGTCGCGCGGCGAAAATGTTAGGGACGAAGGTCTGGGGATTCCGATCGTAGACGGGGAACCAGGTGCTCTGGACCTGGACCATGATCCTATGACCCTGGAGAAAGCGATAGCTCTGCTGGTGCAGATCAACGGTGTAGGCCTCGATCCAGCCGGGCTTGATTGCCGTTGGCCGGTCGAACCCCGTCCGGTAGCGCCCCCTCAGGATCTCACTCGCCACCATCAGCTCGTACCCGCCCATTTTGGGGTCGCCCGCGACAGTGTCCGGGTAGACATCGATGAGCTTCACGATCCAGTCTGCGTCGGTCCCCGTGGTTGCCGCGAACAGATGGGCTGCGATGCTGCCGGCAATGGTGATGTTCTCCGCCAACGGCTCGGTGCGCCAGGTCAGCACGTCGGGCCGGTTGTCGACGAACCGCTGGTCCTCGGTGAGCCAGGTGTACCAGCCGGATCCCTGGGGGTCGTAGGTCCGCTGCACCGGACGGCGGCGGTACGGGATGGGATGCCGCGGGTCCGATACGTAGCTGTCGAAGGCCGGGTCGGGCGTCTCGGGCGCATCGAACGAGAGTCGCTCGCCTTCTCTGAAATAGAGGCTACGGGTGTGGCTCGGCGGCGGCCACCGGTCGAACGTGCGCCAGCGATTCGAGCCGCTCTCGAAGACCAACGCTTCACCGACCGGGAGCGAGTCACGGCCTTTGAGCCAGTGCGCAAACCAGGGGGCTTGAACCTGCTCCCGAAACCAGCGACCCGTCGCGCTGCCAAAGTCGATGTCGCCCAGCTTCTGTCCGTCATCTCGGGACCAACCGCCGTGATTCCAGGGTCCCACCACAAGCGTGCTCACGTGGGCCGAATCGAGGCGCTCGAGGGTCGCATACGTTGTGAGGGGGCCGTAGAAGTCTTCCTGGTCCCACCAGCCGCCCACCGTCAATGTTGGGACGGTGAGGCGCCGCAGGTAAGTCGGGAGCGCCTGCGCCCGCCAAAACGCGTCATAGGTGGGGTGCTTCGTGAAGTTGGTCCAGCTCGCTGAGCGACCGGCCAGGAGACGGGTAAGGTTGCTCAGCGGCCCCTGCTGCAAGTACCAGTCGTAGGTGTCATACC
Source organism: Gemmatimonadales bacterium (assembly GCA_035495075.1). Classification (GTDB taxonomy): domain Bacteria; phylum Gemmatimonadota; class Gemmatimonadetes; order Gemmatimonadales; family GWC2-71-9; genus DASQPE01. Next base: position 19,088 of record DATJGL010000364.1, on the reverse strand, counting down.
CTCCGACGGGAGGTGGCTGCGACGCGTCCTTGGTGAGCTCCATCTCCGAGGCGTATTCGAATCCGTAGCTCAGGCGAAACGCCCCATAGTGAAAGAAGTCGTCGCCCATCCAGGTGTCCGTCATGGGCGCCTGGGGCGAGATGGCCTTCACCGCCGGGTGCGCATTCACTCCGGCCATTGCGGCCAGCCAGCCTGGGTACGAGATGCCCAGCACGCCGACAGTCTCCGTCGTGTGAGCCACATTGTGGATGAGCCAGTCGACGGTGTCGTAGGTATCGGTTGTCTCGTCCACGCCCGCCGAATCCTTCGGGTCATGGAGCGGGCGATTCATCTTGAAGTCGCCCTCGGATGCGTAGCGTCCCCGGATGTCCTGGAACACAAAGATGTATCTGTCCCTCGCAAGCTCGGCGTAGCTGCTTTCGAGTCGCTTCTCGGAACCTTCAATTCCGTATGGAGTGCGGGTGAGGAGCATCGGCAGAGAGTCTGTCGTCTCCGCCGGCGTGAAGATCAGTGTGTGCAGACGCACCCCGTCCCGCATCGGTATCATCACCTCCGCCCGCTCGAACGCCGGCGGTGACGGCGCGGTCTGGGCCCTCCCGCCGATCGGGAGAAGGATGAGCGCGAGCGGCAATGAGACATGGAGTCGCATCCTGTCGGATCTCTTATTGTCGCGAGGTCACGTACCAGGGAGCCTGATGTGCCCTGGGTGAGCGGCGCCGGTCGAGTCCAACGGCAGGCACCTGATAACCGATGGCTGAAAGGCCGAGCCCGCCATCCGCGCCGATCGGCAACGACTCGCCCGTCTGGCCCAGAAAGCGGGACAGGAGCTGATAGCCATGCTCGGTGAGCACCGACTCGGGGTGGAACTGCACCCCGATGACCGGGTAATCCCGATGCTGAACCGCCATGATCTCTCCGTCGTCGGAGGTAGCGGTGACTCTGAGCTCCGGCGGAAGCGATCCCGGCGCGATGACGAGCGAGTGATAGCGGGTTGCAAGGAAGGGATTGGGTAACCCCGCGAAGATGCCGTTGTTATCGTGCCGAATGCGCGAGGTCTTGCCGTGCATCGGTCGGGCGGCACGCGCGATCTCTCCGCCGTACACCGCTCCGATGCATTGATGGCCCAGGCAGACGCCGAGCGTAGGAATGGTGGCGCCGAAGCGGCGCACGATGTCGCAGGAGATCCCGGCTTCCTTCGGCGAGCAGGGGCCGGGTGAGATAATGATGTGGGTCGGAGCCAGAGCCGCGATCTCGTCCGGAGTGACCGCGTCGTGGCGACGCACCAGGGGCGTGTCTCCCAGCTCTCGCACGTACCGGGCGAGATTGTAGACGAAGGAATCGTAGTTGTCGATCAGCAATATCATGGGACGCTATCCGCTATCCGCTATCCGCTATCCGCTATCCGCTATCCGCTATCCGCTGAGGCTAGGGCGCGGATGATGCCCCGTGCTTTGTCGAGCGTCTCGCGATACTCGGCTTCCGGTTCGGAGTCCGCGACGATGCCGCCGCCGGCCTGAAAGTACACGGTGCCCTTTTGGACCACGGCCGTCCGGATTGCAATGCTGGTGTCCATGTCGCCGGTAACGCTCAGATAGCCCAACGACCCGCAGTAGATCCCGCGTCGAGTCGGCTCCAGCTCCGCGATGATCTCCATGGCGCGCACCTTGGGCGCGCCGGTGATCGAGCCTCCCGGGAACGTCGCTCGCAGCAAGTCCACAGGATCCCGGCCGGGCTCGAGTTCCCCGACGACAGTGGAGACCAGATGATGCACGGTCGGATGCTGCTCGAGCGCGAAGAGCTCAGGCACCCGTACCGTGCCCGGAACACACACCCGCGACAGGTCGTTCCGGAGCAGGTCCACGATCATGACGTTCTCGGCCCGGTCCTTCTCGCTCTCGGTCAGGACCTGCCCGAGGAGGGCGTCGTGCATCGGGCCCAGCCCTCGGGGCCTGGTGCCCTTGATGGGGCGGGTCTCCACTCCATTGCCGGATACCTTGAGAAAGCGTTCGGGCGAGGCACTAAGTACCTGAACCTCACCAAAGTCGAGGTACGCGCCGAAGGCGGCTGGATTGGAGCGTCGCAGGCGTCGATACAGGGCGACGGGGGTCTCCGAGAGCGGTGCCTGGAAGCGCTGCGAGAGGTTTGCCTGGAAGATGTCGCCGGCCAGGATGTATTCACGAACCCGGGCCACAGCGCTGAGGTAACCGCGGTGCGTGAACGTTGACCGCAAGCGAATCTCTTCGGCGGCTTCGACCCCGATGACGGGATAGGACGGAGCCGGCGGCGTCTCGGCTGTCGAGCTTTCCACGCTCCGCCTTGCTGCGAGGCCGGCTGCGAGCCGAGTACGGACCATGTCCGATCGCTCCTGGGCGCGGGCCTCACGACCGCTGCCCGTCTCGGGCATGCCCGTGGACACGATCCAGGCGGTTTTCTCGCAGTGATCCCAGGCGACGACCCAGTCGTAAAGCCCGAGGATCACGTCCCAAAGGCGGAGGTCGTCGTACCTGGCGCTCGGCAGTCGCTCCAGGGTCGCCCCCCAGTCGTACCCGATGTATCCGGCTGCACCGCCCTGAAACGGGGGGAGCCCGGGGACCTGGTCAAGACGGAAAAGCTCCAGCCATCGGCGCGCTTCGGCGAGTGCGTCGGTCGAGATCGGGCTCCATCGGTCCCCTGGTGCGTCGAGTCGCTCTGCATTGCTACCGCGGCTTCGCACGACGGCTGAGGGGTCCGCCGCGAGAAACGAAAACCGACCCGTCCGCTGTTCGTCGGCAGTGCTGTCGAGCAGCAGGAGATACGGCAGGTCGGCGAAGCACTCCGCGGCATCCATCGGATCGGGCACCGTCGCGAGACGCTCCACGAGCGGGAAGCTGCTCATTCCGGTTTCCCCGAGACCTTGCTCCGGCGCCGGGATCGCTGAGTGAGCTTGACGTGCTCGGAGCGCTTGTCGTCTTCCGGCGTTAGGTAGCCCCAGTTGAGGGAGCCTTCCTGCCGGTAGGTCTTGCCCAGTGTGATTGCAAGCTTTGCCTTCATCAGCTCGCGCCCCAGATAGAACGCGTGCGTCGCTTCGTCTACGCCGAGCTGGGCGAAGATCTCCTGGATATCGGTGCCCCGGACGAAGAGCTCGTTGTTGAAGACGGTGATGGTGTCTCTGTCGGTGAAGATGCGAAAGTTCGGATCGGTGACCGCACGCTGCAGCTCTCTCAGCTCGGCCTCGGAGTACGCCAGGATAGTCGGATCCTTCACCGTCACCAGGCGATCGTCGATTCCCTTCGGCACCCTCTTCTGCTGCACCGCGTAGTGCATGAGCCGCCGCGCCACATCGATCTCCCGCACGGCTCCCCGGGCCCAGGGGATCACCTCGGTCGTAAGCACCGCCCGAACGCCGACCTCTTCCGCGATTGCCATCAACAGTGCGTTGACGCCGGTCGAGTCGGCCGCGGTGAGCTCGGTGAGATTCCCGATGCCCATGAGCTGGGTCGCGTTGGGAAAGCGTCGGTGGACTTCCGCATACCTTTCAAGCGACGCCATAAAGCCGAAACCGATCGGTTCGATGACAGGGTCGATCAAATAAGGCACCCGCCATGCCTCGAGCTGCTGGATGTTCCGCTCCAGCGTGTCGAGACCTGCGCCGAAGTCCGGGATTACGACGACCCGCGCGCCGGCCTCGGCTGCGTCCTGGGCCACCACCAGGTTGGAACCATTGATGCTCAGGACCAGCTCGGCCCCGGCTGCAACCGCCGTTCGAATCTCATCGGCTTCGAATGAATCGATGCTGACGCGAAAGCCATCGGCTCTGAGCTCTCGCACCACGTTGGCCAGCTCGGGAAAAGGAACTCCGGGCGTAGAGCCCAAGTCGATGACGTCGGCGCCTTCGGCGCGAAACGCCTCCGCAGCCCGGCGAATCTCGGCCCGCGTGAGGCGAGGGGCATTGTTGATTTCGGCCAGAATCTCGATTGCGTACGCACCGTAGTCGGGTGCGGCCGCGGCGTGGCCGAAGTACTGGGGGATTTCGCGGAGGTCCTTGGGTCCTTTCTCCGTTCGGACGCCGACCTTGGCTTCGATGACTCCCGGATCTCCTTCGCACAGCCCCGGAATCAGCACCAGGTCGGTTCCGGGAGGAACTTCGAGAAATCGTGCGATCCAGGGCGTTGTCATCAGGGCAGCGACCGTGATCTTCATGACGGCCACGTCAGCCGCGAACTCGGCGGCCATGCCGGTGAGGGTGCGACGGAGGGCCGGCTCGGCGAGCTTGCCGGTCACGAACAGCACCCGGGCGGGCAGTTTGTCGGACCGAGCCTTGGAGGCCCGGTTTCCCTTGGCAACCCGCCGATCTGCCCCTCCATCTTGCCGAGCTATCTGGGGTCTCCGGGGCGAACCCACTTGTTCGGCGTTCCCTCGAGCGCACCGCCGCTGGGACGCCAGAGCACCTGATCCTCGATCTTCCGCGCGAGCTCAAAATCCTTGTCGGTGATTCCGCCGGCCGCGTGATTCTGCAGCTTCACAGTCACCCGGCCCCACGTCACCGTGAGATCGGGGTGATGGTAGGCGGCCTCGGCGAAGTAGCCGATCGTGTTGACCAGCATCAGTGTGGTCGGCCAGCCATCGGTCTTATACACCCGGCGGATCCAGCCGTCTTCCAGGTACCACCCGGGCAGCTCCTTGAGCCGCTCGGCGATCTCGGTGTCGTTGTACGTCCGTTCCTTAGTTGCCGGCATAAGCACACTCCGTGGCTGATTGCGATTCCGTCTACATCACTACTCCCCCGTTGACCATAATCACCTGTCCGGTGAGAAACGCGGCCTCGTCCGACGCCAGGAAGACCGCGGCACCGGCGACATCATCAGGGGTCCCCCAGCGACGTAACGGGGTGAGGTCGACAACGTGACGACGCCAACCCTCCGGCGCCTCACCTTCGAATGCGGTGGCGATGAAGCCTGGCGCCAGGACGTTGACCCGAATGTCCGGCGCGACGTCTCGGGCAAGCGAGCGGCTGAAGCTGAGAATCGCTCCCTTCGCGACGGAGTAGAGGACCGGATTCTCCCCGGCCATCCCCTGTTCCACGTGGTCCCACGACATATTGATGATCACGCCACCGCTGGCCTGGTTGCGCATCAGGTCAACCGCTGCCCATGACGCGAACACGGTTCCTCGAACGTCGACATCCAGCACGAGGTCGAGCTTTTCCGTCCGGGACAGACGCGCGCCGGCACCGGTGAGAATGTCGGCCCCCGCATTGTTGATCCAGGCGTCGATGCGGTCGTAGCTGCGACTCAGGTCGGCCGCCAGCTCCGCCGCGGCTGTTGGTGTTCGCAGGTCGAGCTGGCGCAGCTCGATTCTCCGACCCAGCCGGCGGACCAGCCCAGCGGTTTCCTCGGCGCCTTCCTTATTCCCCCGATAGGTGATTGCCAGGTCCGCACCTGCACGGGCGCACGCTACCGCAATCGATTGCCCGATACCGCTCGATGCGCCGGTGACCAGGACGACTTTATCCGCTAGGCGCCGATCTCCGATCCCCCCGCCGTCCGCCCGCTGCGGCACCTCGGCCTCCCGCGGTTGAGGAACCTTGCGTACACTTCTAAGCGCTAAGGTATCATTGCCTTAGCAAGTCACAAGGGAGCGCCGATTTGCAGTTGTTGGTGAGCGTCCGACGTGCTGCCGAAGTGGGGCCGGCTCTCCTCGGTGGGGCCGATATCATCGATGCCAAGGAGTCGGCGTTTGGTGCTTTGGCCCCGGTAGATCCCGAACGCCTCGAGCAGATCGACGAGCGGGTTCCCCACTCGGTTGCCTTTAGTGTCGCGTTGGGCGACTTCGCATCACCCGAAGCAGCGGCTGCGGCGATCGATGCCTTGCCGCTAAGGCGACGCCAGGCGCGCGTGTACGTGAAGCTGGCTCCCAGGGGAGGAGATCACGGCGACGTCTGTGAGGTACTCGTCGCGGCGGTCCGGGGCGCGGCATGCCACAGCGCGAACCCCCTGGTCATCGCGGTCCATTACGCGGACCAAAGCGACGACGGACGGACGGCGGATGAACTCTGCATTGCTGCCGCCCTGGCAGGTGTGCACGGACTTCTGGTTGACACCGCGATCAAGGACGGCCGGACCCTTCTCGATTCCTGGCCCGAAAGCCGGTTGTTTGACTGGGTCAGACGGGCGCGATCGGCTGGCTTGTTCGTCGGCATTGCAGGCAGTCTCGGCGTCGCCGAGGTCGCTCGGGTGGGCTCAAGCGGTGCCGACGTTGTCGGAGTACGGGGCGCGGCCTGCGCCGGCGGCCGATCGGGGCTGCTGGAGGCCGCCCGAGTCGATCAAATCCGCCGAGTGCTTGGAGGGAAAGCTGCCGGCGCCGCGAACCGCAACACCGCTCAGCGCAACCGCCCGCCTCACGTCCATTCTTAAGTAGGTCATGCACTTACGCTTACTTGTCGGGTTGACGGAGGGCATGTCCTTTGCCCATCCGCTCCGAATGCTCCCCTTCCTCACCAGGCGTCCCTCGCATGGCGACACGCTCGAGCCTGCTTCGCAGCAAGTTTGGCCGTCGCCTCCTGGCGCTATTCGTCGGGTGCGCCCTCGGGCCGATTGCGCTCCTGGCGCTCCTGTCCGAGCGGCACATGACCCGCCAGCTCGAGAACCAAACCCGCAATCGACTGGTCCAGGCCAATAGGGCATTGGGTCGGGCCATTTTCGAAAGGCTGCTCCTGCTCGAGGCTACACTAGCGAGCATTCCGCCGGGTGCGGTCGCCGAGTTGGAGAAGCCGGCCGATACCCTAAAGACAACCCTCGAACGCCCGCATAAGGCGCAACCCGCGCGCGGCAACCGAACGCAGGGGTCTCGCCCGGCGGGGAGAGTCGCGCTCCGTGCCGTCGAGATGGGCAGCGCCACGGAAGCTGGCTCGGTCCCTGCGCCGCCCTCGAGAGATCTCGAGGCTAACCAGACCACGCGGGCCGGGCTCGACCTTCTCGCCCGAAGCAGGTTCGCTGCGCTCGAGTTCGTCGGCCAGACCGGCGGGCGCACGCAGGTATTCGGCCGGCTCGACCGGCTCCCCACGCTCGATCCCGACGACAGCGCGTATGTGCGCGCTGGTGAGACGCTGCTGCTCGCCGGCGAGACCGGCAGGACCGGCCAAGTCCGGATCTACATGCTGAGGCGCTTGGGGTGGGGCAGGGACAGCGAAGTCCACGGCACTCTCGTCGGAGAGATCAGCCCGGACTACCTATGGGGCACTCGCGACCAGAGCATGCCATCGCCCACCAGCGAGATGGCAGTGGTGGACGACTCCGGTCGACCCTTGTTCGGTATCGCTCCGGAGCCGGTCGCCTCTTCCGGGGAGCGGATGCTCGATCTCGCGCGACAGTCCGCGACCGGCAGCGTCAGCACCACGATCGACGGAGAACCATTCCTCACGACGTATCGGCCCGTCGTGATTCAGGGCGCCTTCGGCGCGCCAAACTGGACGCTGGCCCTGAGCGAGGCCCAGGCGTCCATGCTGGGGCCGATGACCGATTTCACCAACACATTTCTGTTGATCATTGGTGGTTGTACGCTGGCGGTGCTGATTCTCAGCGGAGTCCAGATTCGCCGCAGTTTGGCTCCGCTGGAAGAGCTGCAAGCCGGCACCCGGAGGATTGCGCTCCAGGATTTCGAGGGGAGGGTCGCGGTAACCAGCAGGGACGAATTTGCCGAGCTGGCCCACTCCTTCAATGCGATGGCGGCTCAGCTCGGGCGACAGTTCAAGGCACTCGCGACCGCGGCCGAGATCGACCGCACGGTGCTGGGCGCAACCGATGCGTCGGGCATCGTGGATGCCGTCCTGGCCCGCTTGGCCGATGTTCATCCCTGCAGCGCCGCGAGCGTCACGCTCTTGCCGCCCGATCGTTCCTCTGGCGCAGTGAGCTGGATTCAGCATTACGACAGCGATCGTCCGCGCGAGGTCGTGCGCGTGAACCTGAGCCCAATAGAGCTGCAGCGGCTGGCGCAGGTTCTCGACGTGGCCGAGCTGCGCGGCGACGGCGACCTGGCCGAGCTGCTGCGTCCCATGGGCCTTCCGGGGGCTACGTCGTTCGTCGTCCTTCCGCTCCTGGCGCAGGGGCAACTCTCCGGCGTTCTGGCGCTCGCGGCACGTTCGGGAATGTCTAGCAGTGGCGATGACCTGGTACAGGCGCGTCGCCTGGCCGACCAGGTTGCCGTAGCGTTGTCGAATGCCCGCATGATCGAGCAGGTGAGAGCATTGGCGTACTACGACAGCCTGACCGGTCTCCTCAATCGCCCTTCCTATAAGGAAAGACTGGCCGGCGCTCTCGGAAACGCGGCGCGGGCGCGCCAGCGCGTCGCGGTGTTCTTCCTCGACCTCGACAACTTTGGTCGCATCAACGACACGCTGGGTCATGAGCTGGGCGACCAGCTCCTGCGCCAGGTGGCGGACCGGCTGCAGCGCTGTTGCGCTGAAGCCGCTCACGAGCGCGAGGGTGGACTGGCGACACTCGGGGTCGCCGTAGCTCGCCTCGGCGGCGATGAATTCACCGTTCTACTCCCTGCGGTGAGCGACCCCGAAGAAGCCACCGCTCTGGCCCGTCGCATCCTGTCGGTGTTCGTCCCCGCTATTCAGCTCGGTCCGCACGAGGTGTTCGTCACGTCCAGCATCGGGATCGCCTTGTATCCCACGGACGGAAACGACGTCGAGATGCTGCTCGCCCACGCCGACACCGCGATGTACGAGGCAAAGAAGCAGGGCGGAAACGGATACCAGGTCTTTGCCAGGGCGATGAGCGCGTCGGCGCTGCAGCGTCTTACTCTGGAAGCGGATCTGCGGCGTGCGCTCGAGCGGGATGAGCTTCTATTGCACTATCAGCCGATCGTCAATGCGGCAAGCGGTGTGATCACGGGGGCCGAGGCGTTGGTCCGCTGGCAGCACCCCGTCTTGGGGCTGCTGCTTCCATCGGAATTCATCTCCATCGCCGAGGAGAATGGGTTGATCGTGCCGCTGGGTGAATGGGTGCTGCGGACCGCCTGCGCGCAGAACCAGGCCTGGCGGAACGCGGGCCTGCCGCCGATACGCGTGACCGTGAATCTATCAGGGCGTCAGATTCGGCAAGGCACGCTCACCACGACAGTGAGTCAGTCTCTCGCCGAGACGGGGCTCGATCCAGCCGGGCTCGGTCTCGAGCTGACGGAAAGCGTGCTCATGGAGCGGCAGCACGAGGCAGTAACCGCCCTTCATCGGCTTCGCGCAATCGGCGTACAGCTCTCGATTGACGATTTCGGCACCGGATACTCTTCCCTGAGCTACCTCAAGCACTTCCCGGTCGACACGCTCAAGATCGACCGGACCTTCGTTCGGGATCTCATGACCGTGCCCGACGACGCTGCGATCACCGCCGCGATTATCGCGATGGCGCATGCTCTCGAGCTCAAGGTCGTCGCCGAAGGGGTGGAGACCCACGAGCATCTCGCCTTCCTCCGGGGGCAAGGGTGCGACGAAATCCAGGGTCACCTGGTGGGACGGGCCGTGTCGGGGGAACGGTTTGTCGAGTGGCTGGCGCGGGCTCGGGGGCCGGAGGGCCGGTTTGCGGCCGGAGCCGCCCGACTGAATCGCGCTGCGGGTTAGTCGCCGGCTTGCTGGACCCCGCCGGCCGCGACTTCAGGCAACCGGTCGACCTCATCGCTCCCCAGCACCACCACTTCGAGCCCGACCGGCAGTACCTCCCTGAAGCATGGATCTACCAGGTCCTCGACCGGCCCCCTTACCGGCTTGAGCAGCACCAGCCGTTCAGCGTCCAGCGCACCGGCAATGAATGCCGCGATGCTGTCGCTGGTCGCTTGCCATCCATGCGGCAGCACGTCCGCCGCGAGCATCCAGCGGTAGGGGGCCAACACGGGCACCTGGGACGATGCCAGCGCCGCCTGGACCTCAGCCGGATCATGGGCAACCGTAGCCGTCGGGATCGTCGATGCGACGGCGTGCGCGAACTGATCCATCGCAAGAATCGCCATCCAATGCGCCGCCGTTGGCGTGATCCCCAGTTCGAGCTCAGCAGCGCGAACCGCATCAGCCAGTTTGCCCCCGCCCGGCACGACCAGCAGTGGCGAGCGGTTTGCGGCCAGCCGGATCGCGGCCGCAGCACTGGCTAACCCACCGGGTGCGCGGGCCAGCCCGCCGCCAAGCTTGACGACCGTCAGCCGCCTCACCGCGAGTGTCCGGGCAACAGCATGTCGTTGAGCAGGATCGCGACCGCCGCGGCCGGGGCGGCACGCGCGGCGGCTTCGCCCAGACGATCGGCCAACCGAACGTGGCCGAGCCCGGCGCGTGCAGCGGCCCGGCTGGCGACGAAGTCGCCCAGGCCTGCGACCACTGACTCGGTGATCTGTGGGTGCCGCATGCAGAGCCGCCGGATTGCGACGGCGATCCGGGTTGTCTGCGCTGAGGCCAGCTCGTCTGCCAGGGCGTCGATGTCGGCGTCCGTGAGCATCTCCCGATCGGCGCAGACCACCCGGGCCAGTCGCTCCCCAGCGTAGACCCGCGTCGCTGGACGCCCGTCCGGAGTCGGAATTGTGTAATCTTCAGGCGACAGCGATCCCAGCCATAGATGCACGTCTCCCATGGTGGCGAAGCCTTCGGCCGAGACGCCGGCGCGCTCGCCCCGAAACGGGACGTCATGGACGACAGCTTCAGTCGGTGTACGGATCGCGCCGGTATAGACTAGCTCGCCGCTAGCCAGGCGATCCGGGTCGGTGCGACCGCTGGCAACGACTTGGCCGCCGACGATCGGGATGAGGTCGGTAGTGGTCGAGCCGATGTCGATTAGGAGGCAGGTGCCCGTGGTCTTGGCGACAAGGTGTGCGGTGGCGGCCCAGTTCGCCGCAGCAACGCGGAGAGGGTTCGCCCGGGCCTGGTCGGCCGAGGCGAAATGCCCGTCGGTTCCGAAGACGTGCACGTTGCTGCCGCCGAGCGCGGCCTCGAGCGCGCCGAGCACGAACTCGACCCCCTCACGCTTGGTACGAAAATACTGCGAGAGCTCCGCGGTCATGGTGACCGCGTGCCGGTCGTCGGGTTGCGCTTCGACCCGGCTGGCGACGCTTGCCAGCGTGGGGGCGAGTCGCGCCGGCGCTCGCTGCAACTCGAATGGCTCGAGCACAGTATGCGGCGAGGCGCGGGCGACCAGTCGCGCCGCCTTGATGTTGACGCCGCCAATGTCCCATCCAACGATGCTTCCCATCACTCACTAACCGGCGGGCGACGCATGGAAATCATTCCGGTTCTGGATGTGACCATGGGAGTGGCCGTGCACGCACAGGGGCGCGTCCGGGAGAACTTCGCTCCGGTGAAATCGGTGCTCGCACCCGATCAGCCCGGTGATCCCCTGGCGCTTGCCCGTGCCTACCGCGACGTCCTGGGGGCGCAGGCCTGTTACCTCGCCGATCTCGATGCTATCCAGGGCGGGCCGATCCAGCGAGGCCTGATCCACGACCTCGTCGAATTCCAGACCGGCTTCGCGGGAGAGTTGATGGTGGACGCAGCCGCCGCGGATCCGGACGGTGCGTTGGAGGTTTTGTCGGCCGGTGCCTCGGACGCAATCGTCGGGCTCGAAACGCTTCGCTCGTTCAGTGACCTGGCTGAAGTCGTGAAGGCAGCTGGGGCGAATCGCGTCGTTTTCAGCCTCGACCTGCACCTCGGCTCGCCGATTCTTCATCCGCTGATGACCGACGGGGGCGCGTCTCAACCGGATGCCATGGCCCTTGCGGGTCAGGCGGCCGCCGTGGGCGTGGGCGCAATTCTGGTGCTGGATCTGGGTAGGGTCGGAACCGGAACCGGGGTTGATCTGGGCTTGCTCGAGGCGCTCCGCCGCCGGCATCCCGCCGTCCGGCTGTTTGCCGGGGGTGGCGTACTCACCAGGAAGGATCTGGAGCGGATGGAGGAAGCCGGCTGCGACGGGGCACTGGTCGCCAGCGCGCTCCACGTAGGACGGATTACGGCTGAAGACGTCACTGCGCTCCGGCACGTCGCCGGAGTCGGTCAGTCCGACGCCAGCGACTCTCGGTAGGTCGCCGACTGACCGTAGTTCTCCTCGACCTCCAGTTCAAGGAGTGTCAGGTGCCGATATCCGTCTCTCATTAGCTGGTCGTGCATCGCGCGACCCAGGTACTGGGCCAGCATCTCCGCCGTGGTGTTGGCGATCGGGAGTAGCGCGCAATCGCTGCGCGGAAACACGTATTTCGGTTCCCCGAAGTAGTCCACCGTGAGCTGGGCACCGGATTCGTGAAAGGCGAGCTTGGAGTTCTCCGTCGGCAGCAACACCTTGTGGTCGATTTCGTCAACCAGCTTCCGAACGATCCGCTTCAACACGCTGAAATCCAGCACGAACAAGCACTCCGCGTCCACCGCGCCTTCGACCGCAACGCCCACCCGGTAGTTGTGGCCGTGAAGCGACTCGCACTGGTGGCCCCGAAACGTGATGAAGTGGGCCGAAGCGAAGACCAGGTAATCCTTACTGACCTCGACGCGAAACTTGCTCTGCACCGGAACGCTCTCGGGTTGAAGGCCAGCCATGCATCAAGATAATGGCGCAGATCGCCGCCGCGGTGAGGTCGGCGGTCGTACCGGGGTTCTTCGTGTTACGGTCCTCCCGGAGCTCCGCGTCGAACGCGGCGACCGCGGCGCGGCCCGTTGGCGTGCGCACCCCCCCAACTCCCCGAACCTCCGCTGCGCGCCGAGTGATCTCGGCGGCCGCGTCCGGGCCCACCTTCCGTGATACATGGCTGTCCGGAATGGCCGCCAGCAAGTCAAGGTAGGTCTCGACCACCGCATCGGACCAGCTAAGTCCGTCGGCCAGCGCGGCACGCAGGCTGGGAGCGCCGCGATCGAACGTGATCGCGAAATCGGTCACGTACTCGCGGGCGATGCTGTCGCGCTCGGCGGCCAGGCCCATTGCGGCGCGCAGTGAAATGGTCGGCTCATTCGCGACATCCTGCGCCGCGGACGCTCCGAGACCGCTCGGCGCCACAAGGCGTATGGCCTCGTAAACCGAAATTGCGTCGCCGACGGTGGTCTCCGCCAGGACCTGGCTGACCCGCACACGAAGGTCGTCGCTCGGCCCCCGCCGAGCCGCCCGGCACAGCGGCGCGAGCAAGAGGATGATGCCGAGGTTGGTGTTGGCTCCGGTAAGACGCCGGGTGGCGGCGATTGCCGAGCGGATCGTCGTTCCGAGCGGGGCCTCTCCGGCGGCGGCCAGCGCTGGGCCAACCGCCGCAGCACTGGCCAGAAAATCCTCGTAGGTCGTGTCGTGAAAGGGGCACCCAGGCGAAACGTTTCCCGGCTTAGGCGCACTGACCTCGAGCAGACACGCGAGCTGCGCCGCCTCCCCGACTTCGTTCGGCGTCACGTAAGACTCTCGACTGGCGCTCGGAGAAGGTGCTCAACCAGCGCCGGGGCAATCTCGACGCCCGTGGCCCGCTGGAGCCCTTCCCATCCCGGTATCCCATTCACTTCTAGGACGTAGAGGGAGCCGTCCTTCGCCGGCAGCAGGTCCACTCCAGCATATTCCGCGCCCACCGCTTCCGCCGCGCGAATCGCCAGGTCGGCCCACGACGCAGGCAAGGTCAGCGCCCGCGCCTCGCCTCCCCGCGCGAGGTTGGTTCGCCACCCCGCGGACCTCCGCTCAATGGCGGCGGCCACTCGACCCCCGATCACGAAGGCGCGAATGTCCCGGCCGTCGTGATCGATTGTGCGCTGGAGATAGAAGACCCCACGAATAGTCTCGATCGCTCGAAATACTCGGAAAGCCGTCTCTTCGTCGCTCACCCGCACCATCCCGAGCCCCATAGAGCCGAAGAGCGGCTTGACGATCACATCGCCACCCAGTTGCACCCGAGCCTGATACGCGGCGTCGATGGACTCGCAGACAATCGTCGCGGGCGTCGGGAGGCCCTCGCGCTGGAGGAGGGCCGAGGTCCAGAATTTGTCCACCGTCCGCTCGATGACCCGGGCCGAGTTCACCACCCGAATGCCTTGCTCCTCGAGCGTGTGCAGCGCATCGACCCGGAAGACGATCTGCTCCAGCGACCCGTTGGGAATGATGCGAGCAAGCGCCAGATCGGCTCTGCTCAAGTCCGCCGCCCCGCCCGTGATCGTTGTTTCTCCCGACACGGCTGCCACTAGCTCCTCGTAGCGTGCGAGCGCGGCCACGTGGCCGCGCTCGGTGAGGGCTGTGAGCAGTTGATCGGTGTGCCACCCGGAGCGTGACGCCAGTATGACGACCCGCATGCCGCTTCCTATTTCTGCTCGCCGATCATCCCGGTGAGTCCACCGGTTGCGAAGTTCTTGAAGTCACCGCCCACCTTCTTGAACGCGGGCGTTGCGGTTCCCTTCTTGAGCGCGTCCATAGAAGGAAAGCACAGCTCCGCCTGCCGGTATTCGGCCGGGGCACTGCCGTCCAGGTTGGCCACGAACTTGGTCAGATCGGCGCGATCGAATCCGATCTCCGACTGCCCGTCGCTCACGATCTTCAGGTGAGTGGGGTAGTAGCTCTCGAATGCGGCCGGATCTTTGGGCGCGTGATAGATGACCGTGACCAGGGCGGGGCAGGCGGTTTCGCTCTTGTCGCCGGTCTCGAGCGCGAATAGGCCCACCAGGCCGCCGGTGGCGAAGTTCTTGAAGTCGTCGCCTACCTTCTTGAACGCTTCGGTCGCCATGCCTTTTCTTGCGGCCGCCGTGTCGGAGAAATACAGCTCCGCCTGCCGATAGAATTGCGGCTTCTTGCCGTCCGTGCTGGCGGTGAACTTGGTGAGTTCGGCCTTGGTGAATCCGATCTCTGCCTGGCCATCACTGACGATCTTGAGGTGCGTCGGGTAGTACTTCTCGAAGGCGGCCGGACTCTTCGGCCACTTGTAGAGGACGGTCACGATTGCCTGCGGACCGGCCGGTGCGGCTGGTGGGGCTGGCTCCGCCGCCGGAGTGGCAGTCGTATCGGCCGGGGCCGCGGCTTTGTCTGCCGGCTTCGAGCAGGCACCCACCGCGAGGACCGAGATCAGCACGAACGGCGCGACGCGAGGCATTTGAAGCTCCAGGTAAGGAACGGGTTGATCGGCTACGCCGATAGCTACGACAAACAGGACTGCGCAAGCACGTCCGGATTGACTTGTCCTGCACGAAAAGTTCGGCCGCTCGTCAGGTTGGTGAGCCAAACCTCGGCAGGGCTGAACAGGAGCGGGTCGATCTTGTAGAAATCACCACCGTAACGCTGGAAGATGTCGTAGAACGGAGTGCCGTAGTCGCGGGACGCCGATGCCGGCACGCGATCCACCAGTGCCGCCAGCTCATCGTCTTCTGCGCGCACCGTGTAGCGGGCCCGGCCACCGTAAAGAATACAGTCATTGGTCCGGCCGATCGCTCGGATATCGTTCTTCGCCACCGGCGCGAGGGGCGCAGTGCCGAAGCCGCTCACGACCTTACGCACATCGAACCCCAAGGTCTCCATCTTGTGGAGGCCGGTTTCCAGGATCCGGGCCGAAATTTGAGCGCCGCCGGACAGGCTGGCAGTGGGTGCGACAACGAACGTGAGCTGGGACGGTTCGAGTCCGGCCTTGGCCGCTACCCACGCGGCGACTTCATCCGGCGGCAAGACCCGTCCCTCCAGAACCAGCACGCCTCGCTCGGCGGTCTCGGCATAAGCCAGCTTGGCGAACAGCTCCTTCTCGACCCGGGCGTGCGCCCGCAGGGGTCCTGACCCCATCGCGAAGAACTTATTCACGGAAATGGCCCAGCCCGCATACTGAGAAGCCATGCAGGAGACCGCCGGGTGATCGGTCCAGACGGTGAGACCGGGCCAGGTTTCGCTGCCGATGGCGACCGGCGCATACGTCACGGTGCCGAGACCGCCCATGCAGATCTCGGACATGGCGAGGCCGGCGTCGAGCCCGCCGGGCACGTTCACTCCCGCGTCGATCACCCGCGCACCGTTGGCCAATCGCTGTCCCCGCACCCGGAGCGCGCTTGCGTGCTCTTCCATGCTGTCCGCGATCTCCGCAGCCAGCGCGTTCAGGTTCGGTGGCGTCAGGTCCTGGTCCATGCGAGTATCTCTCCGGCGCCCAGCTCGGCCAAATCGCCGCTGTAGCGCTTATAGGAGCCCGTGAGGTGCTCGGCAGTCACCGGCAACCGGCGATCGGTCCCGAGGTGACGAAGGAGCACGCCGAGATACTGCGGCCGATAGGTGCAGGCGAATCGATATGTGGCGGGCGGGGTCACCGGGCCCAACGCAACCACGGTTCCCCGCTTGGACCACTGGCCCGGATTGGGGCCGGTAGCGCCGAAGACCACGACTGTTCCTGCGATCGTGGTCCGGCCGGCGCCCTCCCCGGCGTCACCGCCGACCACGACCAAGCCTCGCCGCATCGCGGCGCCCGCCTCCGCTCCCGCGTTGCCGCGGATGATCAGCTCACCGCCGGTCATGCCGCGCTTGGCGCCGAGCGCCGCTCCGCCTGCTCGGGGGCCGGCATCGCGCCCGATCTCGAGAACGCCGCCGGACATCTCGAGACCAGCTCCCCATCCTGCGCTTCCAGTCACCCTGATCTGCCCGGCACGCATTCGAGTGCCGACGCGAGGGCCCACGTCGCCTTCGATCACGATCTCTCCGCCCGCGAGCTCCGCTCCCAATCCCTCGAAAGCCGCAAAATCTCCCGTGAGCCGAACCTGGGGCGAGCGCTCACCGGCAATAGCGAACAGGTCGCCGAGTGCCACCGGGCCGGCGCCGGTTATCCGCACCGACAGCTTGGCGATCTCCGCGCCGGGCCGATCGGTCCAGTCGTGAAGCGCGAGCGAAGAGGCATCCACCGCACCGGCCGGTCGGGTCCGGAGAGTGAGAACGATCCGGTCGCTCACGCGGCGGTGCCCTCGCTCATGATCTTGCGGAGGTGAAAGTGATGCGGGCCGAGCTTGCCACCGTAGTTGCCGGCACTGATCGAGACCACGTCCTGCCGGCAGGCAGCATCGATCCCGGCCCGCATCGCTTGCGAAATGGCTGGGGCGTCGATGCCATTGATCACGATCTCGAGCACCGAGTTTACGCCCTCGGCTAGGTCGCTCTTCGTAATGGCCCGGAGGGTCGGACAAAAGGCGTCATTGGTCGAGGCGATCATGGTCTTCGATCGCCGCGATCCGACTTTGCTGCCGCTCCGGACGACGCCGCCGGGAAACGGAAGAAACACCCCGGCAAGGCCGGCCATCGCATCGACCGCTGCCTCCGCGGCGGCCAGCGCAGCTTCGGCGGTGCGGGCCAGGATCAGGAAGTTGCCGCCGCCGACGGCTTTGATCATGCCAAACTTCTCCTGGACGAGGAACTCCCCTTCCATCACCGGCACCCGCCAATACCGCTCGCCGCCGATCACTTTGCTTGCCTGAAAGCCATCGCCGAAGAACCGCAAGGCCGAGCCCACTCCCACGCGGTCCGGTGCCGCCGGGAAGCCATCGAAGCACGCCGTGGTCGGACAGGTGAGCACCGTCTGCCCCACGCGCTCGATAAGTCGCTTGGGCATGTCGTCCTTGCTCATCGTCATGAAGAGCACGCTCACCCCGGGCCGCCCGTCGGGAGTGTCCTTCGTCGCCAACTCGTGCTCGATTCCTGCCTCGCACTTGCATCCGATCACGGAGGTCGCAAAGCCGGTGAGCTTGAGCGCTGCAGCCATCGCCCAGCGGGGGCTTGCACCGGTGATCACGAGACGCGCCGCACGCATGGTGAACGCCTCGGCGAACGTATCCTCGATCAGAACGCCGCGAATGTTCATGACTGGAGCGCAGCGGGCGAGCCCGGCACGTCCCTTACCGCATAGTTGTCGAAGGCCACCGTTCCATACGCGTCGAAGTGACGCCGCACGTCCCTCAGGACGGTTTCGTCGAACGGAGGTCGAACGTACAGCCGGCGGCCCTGCGGAGCCCGCCTGAGCTGGCCCTCCTCCACCACGACCTGACCCGACTTTAGAACGAAGCGGGGGCTCGAGAACATCTGGGCAACGTCGGCGTCACGGGCGTAGATCGTGAGGTCCGCATCCGCACCAACGCCCAGGTGGCCCTTTTGTTTGAGGCCGAGAATCCGGGCCGGTCCCGCACGAGTGACGATCGCGATTTCGTTCAGCGTGTATTCCCGCTCCAGTCCGTCGGCCAGGGCGCTCCCGGTCAGCAGCTTCGGGTTCGCACGCTTGAGCTGGTCGTCGCGCGCCGAGCGATCCATGAGGAGCCGGATCAGCGCGGGATAGGAGAGGAACGAGCCGCCGTTGGGGTGATCGGTTGACAGCACGACGCGCCAGGGGTCCCGGGCGAGCAGGAACAGCTCGAGCCCGATCGCCCACTGGAGTGTGGCTACGGCAGCCTTCTCCTTGTACGCGTAAGGCACGATGCCGCAGCCCGTCTCCAGCTCGACGTCGATGTTTACCCACTTTCGCCCACTGGTCGAGTAGAGGAGGTACTCCACCGGCCCGTCAGCGGTCAGCGTCGTGGCAGGTCCGAACATCACCTGCCCCACGTCCACCGTATGCTCGGCGTGCGCATTCACGTGCTCGATCACGGTCTTTGCCGCCGAGCCCCAGCCCTTACCGGCCTCGCCCCCATAGCAGTGGAACTGCAGGTGAGTGAAGTGGGCTCGGCGGCCGGTGAGCGCCTGCATGGTGGCGATCGTCGTTGCGCTGTTCCCGGCCTGTCCGAGGTTGTTGCAGTGGATGTGCACCGGATGGGGCAGACGCAGCCCGTTCGCGGCGTTGGTCAACGTTTCCAGAATCGCCCGTGGCGTTACCCGGGTTCCCGTCAGTGCCTGATCGAGGTCGGTGAGGTTGCGCTGGCCGGACTTCCAGGCCTCGATTCCCCCCGGGTTCACGATCTTGACCGCGTACGCACCGGTGGCGCCCAGCATCCAGGCCACGTAGTGCCTGGCTCTTTCGATCTCACCCACGTTGATCTGGCGATGCAGGTACTCGTCGTTGCCCAACAGGACGAAACACCCCGCGTCCACCACGGGCGTGTCGTCCAGCTCCTCGTGGGTATGGCGCGCCATCAGCGGTGCGACCGCAGCGTCGAAGGCAGTCGTGTATCCCAGCCCTGCGTAGCGATAGCCGGT
>DATJGL010000363.1:0-5604 GCA_035495075.1 Gemmatimonadales bacterium | reverse complement strand
CGCGTCGTCCCAATTGTTCGGGTCCCCGGTTGGCACGCCCGTCACCGACACCCCATAGGCGCTCGATCCCGAGATTCTGGCGAACCCCATCCCCAGCTTGACCGGGATGCCCGCCATTTGGCCGTCCCCGTACCCCGTGTAGAGGTTGCCGTCGGGGGTCCAAGTCGGGGTATACGAGTCACAGCCCTTGGTGCTGGCGATCTGTTTCATTTGGGACCTTGCATCCCACGTGATCGACCCGGATAGGCTGCTGACTTCGGCGAGAGGGGTACTCTCTGGCTTGTCATTGCTCGGCGCAATGGGCTCGTTGGGACCGCAGGCACCCGCAAGCGACACGCACCATCCGATCCAGAGCAGGGAAACACGAGGCATCGTATCCTCCTTCCCTTCCAGGGACGATCTTCTGCTGAACCCAGCCGTGAGCGATACGCGGCGCCAGCTAATGTGTATTCCAACCAATCCACTCAACCTCCGAGAGAGCCGGCAGCCTGTCAGTTGCCCAGGTGAGTTCGCATACAGTGCCTCCTTTAGGCAACGAAAACGAAATGATCGAACGCCCCGAACGATTCCGGGGCAAAAGGCGCCGTTTTCTCGTCAGGAGCTGGCAGGAGGTCCTACGGGCAAGGCGGTGAGCTGACCGGCTCAACCCGACACTAGCCCAAACAACAGCCGCCAAGCTATCCAGTTCGGTAGCTCGGCGGTCTTAGGGTCCTTCGTGGCGTCAAGGGGGGTGGCGACGCGGAGGAGGCGAGGACCCGTGGCTTTGCGACCCCGGCTTTGGCCGGGTGTGCCTTTATCGTGGGATGGGCTTGACCACTCCGAGCCTACAGCCAGGTACACGCGGCGTCAATAAGTTCGCCATGAGGTGGACGGCCAGGGCGGCAATGTCGGCCGGGCCAACGACCCCAGCGCTGGGGAGCCTATGATGGCTTGGAAGCTTTTGCGGCCGCCCAGAGCGAGCCAGGGTTGACGCAGTCCGGGTGCAACGAAAGCATCGTCTCGTACAGTTCTCTCGCCGTCGATGTACTCGCAACGGAGGCGACGAAGTCACGGAGGTAACGTCGCGTTTCCTCGATGTGGCGAGGCGAGTTATCGGGATGGAGCACGCCATGACCGGCGATCACCGCTTTCGGATTCAAGGACTCGATCTTGGCGAGCGCTCGGAGCCACTCGTTGCGAGCCGCTGCGTCGCATTCGGCGAGATAGAGGTGTGTGTTGTTGTAGACGCAATCTCCAGCTATGGCCAAACCGATGGAAGGCACATACAGCGCAGTTGTGTGGGACGTGTCGGTGTGGCCGAGCTGCACGACCTTTAGCTCTTCGCCCTCGAGGTAAAAGGTGTCTCCTTCGAGAACTTCGGGCGCTACCAACTGAGACGGAAGCTGGCCTGGAAACCGCGGTTCCCAGACGGATTGGATATACTCTGGCTTGATCTGGTCTTGAATGGCCGCAACGACGGGCGCGGTAGCGATTGCCTTTGCGCTGGGAAACTTGTCGAGCAGGAGCTTCAGACCGAAAAAGTGGTCGCCGTGGGCATGGGTCACGTAGATGGTCGTGAGATTCTGGCCGCTCTCGACGACCCAATCAACCAGTTCCTTTGAATGCTGTTCGGAGAGAAACGTATCGACAAGGACGGCGTCGCGCTGACCATAAATGAGCGTGACAGTATTGGTTACCCAAGCGAGATCTTCCTTGCCGGGTGGGATGCCTTGCGTAGCGCTCCTACGCTTCTTGGTAAGCAGCTTCCATATCAGTTTAGACATACTTTTTTCCTTCCACGTCACCCGGCAGCTGGGCCAGAATCACCTCCGACGTCTCCGGTCTGGAACCCGCGTCTGATCGCAGCTGGAATTCGGCTTGCGCCTCGCGGCGGCTACGCGGGCGTCGCGATGGCCGCCGTCGAAGCTCGCCGGGCGAGGCAGGTGTGGAGTTGCGCCACGACCGCGGCCCCCTCCCCTATGGCTGCGCCCACCCGCTTCACGGAGCCGCAACGGACGTCGCCGACGGCGAAGATCCCCTCGACGCCGGTCTCGAGCGACAGCCGCTCGGTCAAACCCACGTCGGCGCCGGTCCGGACGAAGCCCTTCTCGTCGAGGGGCATGCCGCAGCCGGTAAGCCAACTCGCCGCAGGATCGGCGCCGGTGAAGAGGAACAAGTGGGCGAGGGCATGCTGTTCCTCGGCACCGGTGCGGCGGTTGCGCCACCGCACGCCGCGCAGACCGTGGTCCGGTGTGCCGAGGAGCTCTACGATCTCGGTGTCGCAGAGCACTGCGATATTTGGTGAGGCCGCGATCCGATCAATGAGGTAGCGCGACATGGTGCCCGCCAGGTCGGGCCGGCGCACCAGCACACGCACGTGGCGCGCGTGGCTTGCGAGAAACACCGCAGCCTGGCCCGCCGCGTTTCCTCCACCCAGCAGGGCCACGTCCTCGTTCTGGCACAGCCGAGCCTCGACGGGCGACGCCCAGTACGAGACGCCGCGGCCCTCGAACTGCGCGAGGTTCGGAATCTCGGGACGACGATAGCGCGCGCCCGTGGCGATCACGACCGCGCGCGCCCGGACACGCCGGCCGTCGGCAAGCTCGAGGATGTGCACAGGATCAGTGCCCGAGCTCTCCGAAGTGCAGTCCAGCTGCTTGACCTCGGTCGACAGGCTGAACTCGGCCCCGAATTTCTGCGCCTGCGTGAACGCGCGTCCCATCAGCGCCTGACCCGAGACGCCGGTGGGAAAGCCCAGGTAGTTCTCGATGCGCGCGCTAGCGCCGGCCTGTCCTCCAAACGCGAGCGCTTCCAGCACCACGATGGAGAGGCCCTCGGACGCGCCGTAGACCGCCGTCGCAAGACCGGCCGGACCCGCGCCGACGATGGCCACGTCGTACGGTTCGGAGCGGAAGTTCGTCGCCACCAGGCCCAGGGCGCGCGCTAGCTCCTGCTTCGTCGGGTTCTTGAGCACCGTGCCGTCGTACAGGACTACGATCGGGAGCTCCCCCGGCCTGAGGGCGAAGCGCGCCACCAGTGACGAGCCGTCCCGGTCCTCGTCGGGATCGACCACCCGGAACGGAATCCCGTTGCGCTCGAGGAAGCTCGACAGCCGCGTGACGTCCGGGGACTTGAGTGCCCCGATGATGGCCGGGCCTCCGAAACCGATCTCGATCAGCGCCACGCGACGGAGGATGAGCGCGCGCAGGATGCGCTCGCCAAGCTCCGCCTCGGCGACGAGCAGCGCTCGCAGCGCCTCCGGCGGGACGACGATCGCTTCCACATCATCGACTGCCCGGGCGTCGATCACGCTTAGCTCCGGCCGTCCGGAGAGCTGTCCGATCTCGGCTACGACCTCGCCCGGGACCACCTCTGTCATTTCTTCGAGCGGGGCCCCGATCAGCTGCGCAAAAGCGTCCACTGGCACCGGCTTCCCCAGCACATCGTGTGGCACGACCGCGACCCGGCCGGAGAGAATCACGTACATCCCGGCGACGACCTCGCCCGCCCGGAACAGGAGGTCCCCGGCCGGGAACCGCCTGACCTCGCCGAAACGTCGGACGCGGTCGATCTCGGCCGTGGAAAGGACCGGAAACATCTGCTGGAACCGCGAGGCCAGGGCTGCGTTGGATGTGGCCGGCGCCCCCGCCGCGTTGCTCGGCGCCTCAGGCTCGCTGCGCTCGTCCTGGGTGGGCATATCAGACCCCGGCAATTGACACCCTACACCTTCGGGATGCCGCCATCCACGAACAATTCCGTTCCCGTGATCAACCGTCAGTCAAGTCGCCCAGCAGCCGGGCCAGGTCCATTTCCGCGCCTCGGGTCTGGAAGCCGCGCTTCAGCCCGGCTCCGAACCGGCTCTGGACCTCGGGGCTTGCGCCCTCGCCAAAGAGATCGGAATCGCGACGGAAGTCCTCGGCCGGCGCGAGCGCTCCCGCAGTGGGCCGCTGCCGACCCATGAGATACGCCGCCGCCAGTCTGTAGACCAGCGTCTGCAACCAGAGCGCGCCCCACGATCTCCACGCTTCCGCCAGCGTGGCGCCCATCTCGCCGATCTGGACAAAGCCTCGAGCCAGCCCGATGGCCCGGACCCACGCCGCCTGGTTCTCCACCGGGAAGCTGATGCGGGAGAGGACATCCATGCCCAGCGCTATCGGGACGGGTCGCTCGCTGTGCATCTCTAGGGGTCACCACGCACCACACGCGGCCGCCCCTCGGGCCAGGAGGACCCGGCTGACGACCACGACCCAGAGGAGGAGGATCAGGGGCGAGACGAACCGCGCATAGGCGCCGTCCGGTGCCCAGAATCCGCGCAGCCACGTGGTGCCGCCCAGCACGCCGAGCACGACGGCGCCGACCCCCGCCGTAAAGAGCGCATTCGAGATGAGCCCGGCCCGCCAGAGCCCGAACACCCCGGACATGATCAGCATCGCACGCGGGAATGAAATCAATACGCCGAGGGCCCACACGAAGTCGTTCAGTCCGGATGTGAGCACGTGATTGCCAGAGCCGGCGACTGAGTAGGCGAGGACTGCGCTTACGGTAGTCTGCAGGAAGAACAGCGCTCCGAACGCTGCGCTGGAGGCGGTCGCCGCTGCGCCCCACCCCTCTTGCCCTGCATCCGCCAGGGTGGTCCTGAGCGCCGCGGCGAACCACAGGAGGTTGAGCAGGTTGAGACCGGAGAACACCGCCGCGATCAGGATCCGCGTGCGATCGCCCGTGTAGAACGCGGCGAGAGCGTCGGCCGAGGCACCGACCTGTGGCTGGGAGCCGTAGATGAGGGACGCGACGATGAACAGAACGACGAACTGAAGGCCGCTCGTGCGCCACAGGCGTTCCCAGAAGGCGGGAGTGGTGTACACGCTGGTGGATGAGGGCACGGCGGTGGTGGATGCGGTCATGGACCCCCCTCACTCGAAGTAGGTCAGGCTCGGATGTGAATGCTGCCTTCGACCTCTTGGACCTCGTACACGTGGAGTGGCTCGGTTGCTGGGCCATTGATCACGGCGCGGTGGATATGTCGAACCGGGAGCCGTGGCACTGGCACATGATCGTCGTCCCGGTGAGCAGGCCTCCGGAGAGTGGGCAGGCCTCCTCGGTGCAGGTGCAGAGGTCGTCGAACGCGTAGAGCCGGCCGTCGATACGCGCGACCGAGATCCGTCGCTTGTGGTCGCCCAGGTCGCCAGGCCTTGTCGGACCTGTTCGGATGACCAAGTGATCCGAGTGCGACACCTCGCGCTCAGGCGCCTTTGTTCTTGTCGTCCCACACCTTCGGCTCCCAGAGCTCGACCTTGTTGCCGTCCGGGTCCATGATCCACGCGAACTTGCCGTTCTCGTGCGACTCGGGTCCTTGGAGGACCGCCACACCCCCGGCCCGTAGCTGATCCAGGAGCTCGCCCAGGTTGTCAACCCGGTAGTTGATCATGAAGGACGATTGGCTTGGGCTGAACCATTGGCTGTCGCTCGACGCGACATGCCACACCGTCAGGCCTTGATCTTCGGCCTTGTCGTCCGGCCATTTGAGAACTGCCCCGCCAAAGTCTTCCAGCCGCAGGCCCAAGTGCTTCCGATACCACGCTGCCAATGCCGCGCCGTCGCCTTTGCTCTTGAAAAACACGCCGCCGA
>DATJGL010000362.1:0-38772 GCA_035495075.1 Gemmatimonadales bacterium | reverse complement strand
GTGCAGCGGTCGCCAGAGCCGAGCGGCTCGGCAAGCCAATTGACTTCAGACAGCCGTACGCGGAAGCCCGCCAGATCTCGGCTGGTGCCGACCACGACCTCCCGGGTTTCCGGTCGGATGGCTACGACGTAGCGGGCCTCCGTGCTTCCCCCAGGCAATCCCTTTCGCTGACCCACAGTGTATCGCGCAAAGCCGGCGTGCTCACCGATGACCTCGCCGGCCGTCGTCACGAATGCACCTGGCGCGAGTGCTGGGGCATCCGCCGGCAAGTGACGCTCCAAGACAGCGACGTAGTCGTCGTCCGGAACGAAGCAGATCTCGACCGATTCCTTCTTGTCCGCGGTGACCAGGCCGAGCCGGCGGGCATAGGCCCGTGTTTCGGTCTTGGTAAGCTCGCCCACCGGGGTGAGCATGCGCGCGACGACACTGCGGTCGACCCCCCAGAGGAAGTAGCTCTGGTCCTTGCGAGGATCCCGGCCGCGGAACAGTCCGCCGTCCCGTGCGACGACGTAGTGGCCGGTCGCGAGGTAGCGGCAGTCCAGCGCGTCGGCATGGGCCAGGAGGTCCCGAAACTTGGTGAACGAGTTGCAGCGCACGCAGGGAATCGGGGTCCGTCCCCGGCTGTACTCATCCACAAAGTTCTGGACCACGTGGAGGTTGAAGCGGTCCTCCAGGTTCAGCACGTAGTGCGGGATGCCCAGCGTATGCGCGACATTCCGAGCATCCTCGATGGAATCGAGCGAGCAGCAGGGACGATCGGGGACGGAGTCGCCATAGCAGAAGAGCTTCATGGTGGCGCCCACTACGTCATAGCCGGACTCGACCAGCCGCGCTGCGGCGACGGAGCTGTCAACGCCACCCGACATTGCAACCAAGACGCGTTCAGCCACGGCTCAATACCCCCGCTAGCGCCCGCACCCTGTTCGCCACCCGCGGGAATTCCTCAGCGACGCCCTCGATGTCATTGATGGTAGTCGTGCGTCCGAGACTGAATCGCACGGCGCCGATCGCAAGATCGCGAGGAAGGCCCATGGCGACCAGCACATGTGACGGCTCGGCCGCGCCGGTTGTGCAGGCCGATCCGCTGGAGGCAGCGATGCCCGCCTGGTCCAGATGGACCAGCAACGCCTGCGAGTCAGCGCCTGGAACGCAGACGTTGAGGATGTGCGGGACGCGCTCGCTGGCTTCTCCGACGACGACGAGGTCGGGCACCGCATCGACCAGCCGGTCCCGGAGCTGATTCCGAAGTCCAGCCAGGCGGCGGGCGTGCTCAGGCTGCTCATGGGCAGCCAGTTCCGCCGCGCAACCGAATCCGACGGCGCCGGAGATGTTCTCCGTACCCGGTCGGAGCCCACTCTGCTGGGAGCCACCTTGAATGAGGGGATGAATCGTGTCCCGGCTGCGGACGACGAGTGCGCCGACGCCCTTCGGACCACCGACCTTATGAGCGGAGATGGTCAGCAGATCGCAGGGAAGGTCCGCCAGGGTCAGAGGGAGATTGCCGAACGCCTGAACCGCATCGGTGTGAAACAGGGCGCCGGCTGCCTGGCACCGCCGCCCGATCTCCGCGATCGGCTGAATGACGCCAGTCTCGTTGTTGACCCACATCACCGATACCACGGTGGGATGTCGGGTCAGAGCCTGATCGAGCAGGTCCAGATCCACCACCCCGTCGCGTCCGACGGCGATACTCTCCTCGCTCCCTCCCAGATGGGCCACGGCGTGCGCGGCTGCGAGCACCGCCTTGTGCTCGATGGCGGAGACCGCAACCCGCATGGCCTTACCTCCGTCACGCCCGGCCAGCGCGGCACCAAGAACGGCGAGGTTGTCCGCTTCCGTCCCGCCCGAAGTGAAGAACACTTGGCCGGCGTCCGCACCGACGGCTGCGGCGACCTGACGACGGGCCCGATCGAGCCCGGCCCGGGCAACGCGTCCGGCCTGGTGCGCGCTCGAGGGGTTGCCGAATGCTTCCTCGCCAAGGTACGGAAGCATGGCGTCCCGCGCTTCCGGGCGGACCGGCGTCGTGGCGGCATGGTCGAGGTAAATGGGCAGCGGCATGGCGTAAACCTAAGGGGGGACCCGCACAGCCTACATGCTCTGGCCTTCGAGCTTGACTACGTCGTCCACGACCATCGTTTCGAAGGTAAAGTAGGGCTCGCCGTACCGCCGTCGGATAAGAGACCCGTAGTGAGCATTCTGAGTTTCGACCAGCGAGTAGAGATCCTGGCCGGTTGGAAAGATCTCACCCGCGCCCTTCACGCCGTCGAATTGGCTGGCGTAGCAGCGGATGGCGTTCAGCTTCCGCTCGAACTGGGCGGAGATGTCCACCACGAAGGTGGGCTTTACCGGGTCCTCCCGGTAGGCCAGGGCATAGAGAATTTTTACCGGCCGATGAGGTGTGCCCGGGGCAGGGTAACGTGCCAGACCTGCCAGGTAACAGGCATCGCGGCCGACCTCCGATGCCACGCGATGGTCCGGATGCCGGCCTACGGAAAATGGAAGGATTACGATCCTCGGCGCGAAGTGACGAATGTGCTCGACCAGGACCCGCCGGGCCGCGTCGTCGTTCTGGAGGTGGGCGTCGGGGAGGCCTGCGTTGCGGCGCTCCGCCACGCCCAGCACCTTCGCGGCCTCGGCTGCTTCGCGGGCCCTTAGCTCCGCGCTGCCGCGGGTCGCGGTTTCGCCGGCGGTCAGATCCAGGATTCCCGTGCGATAGCCGGCGTCGTGGGCGCGAAGCAATGTGCCGGCGCAGGTGAGCTCGACGTCGTCACGGTGAGCGGCGATTGCAAGGATATCGACCGGCATGGCGGGGAATGTAGCGCGGGCCGGGCCCTTGCGCGCCGGTCGCTCGCGGGCCGGCCTGTCGCGCGCGAGTCGAGCCAGTGGACGCTCCGCGGATGCGTCAGTGAGCCTATATCGAACGGAGACGGGGGCCTGTGCACCACGTCTCCGCACGATCAGCGAACTGCAGCGTCCGAAGGAGCGTCCATTGCCTCGGGAGCGCTCAGCCACATGCCCCGAGGTGAGCGACGGGGCGCGAGGCCCGCCCCGCGCTAGGCGATGCGGGGCCTCCTCCACCGCCTAACCCCCCAGACCAGGGTGCCGCCGGCCAGCACCAAAGGCACCAGCACACCCAACGAGGCAATGAAGGCGGCGACGAGCTCCACGAAGTTGCGCCACGCCCGCTCAAATGCCCGGACTAGAACGCTCGACCCGGGATTTCCCACCACGGGAATCGGCTCGTGGACGGTGACCGAGAGAGAGCTCATCGCGGCGCGGCTCTTCAGGTAACGCAGTCGTCCCTCGTAGCGCTCGATCTCCTCACGGACCCGGGCCAGCTCCCGCTCCACCGAAAGTACATCCTGCAGGCGGCCGGTTCGCGTGGCGAGCAGGTCGATGAGCCGGCTCTCGAGCCGCTTTGCATTGGCGACCCTGGCGCTCACATCCACGAACTCCTCGCCCACGTCCTCGGCGCTCACATTCACCGCTTCCACCTTGCCGATCGGCTCGAGCCCGACAACCAGGTCGTCGAATCGGTCCGCGGGAACCTTGATCTCGAGCGTAGCCTGACGGTACTGGGCGGGGCCCGCCTGCACCGACGTATTGGCAACGTACCCGCCGACCCGTGCGGCCACCACGCGGACAGTGGCGAGCGCCGGCTCGAGGGAATCGATGCGGATGCTCGCGGTGCCGGTGCGAATCACCATCGGCACTGCCGTCGATGACCAGCCGTCAGCCTGGAAGCTCGGCTCGGAAGGCAGCTCCGCGGGATTCGCGGCTGGCTTGTCCATCACCCGGCTGGCTGTCAGGCCCGCCTCGCGCCGGAACGGCTCGGACTTGAGCTCTTCGAATCTTTCGATCGAGGCCGGGGGGCTGGTCGGCCGATCCTTGCCGAGCTGCTTGAGCGGGTGTCGTTCGGCCTGACAGGCAAGAGTAGAGAGGGCGAATGTGAGCGGAATAGCCAGTCGGTAACGCATGATTGCCTCCTTGGGGTCGGAGGGAGATGCGGGTTGCCCGGCCATTTGCACGTGCCGACAGGGATCGGTGTCTTGACAAGTTTACCTGTCGGTGATACCGTAGAGCTCATGACGCCGCTAGCTGCTCGGAAGGCCTCGCCAATCCCTGACGATCCCGTCCATGTCGTGCGCGGCGCCGCCGAGGCCGCCGCCCTCCTCAATCCGGATCGGGTACGGATTCTGGCCGCGCTCGAGGGCCCCGGCTCTGCCAGCAGCCTCGCGGCGCACGTCGGGATGACTCGCCAAAGGGCGAACTACCATCTGCGAGAACTCGAGCGGGCCGGCTTGGTGGAGCTGGTGGAGGAGCGGCGCAAGGGCAATTGCACCGAACGTGTCCTCCGTGCCTCCGCCCGTTCCTACCTGATCAGCCCCGAAGTGCTCGGTGCCGTCGGGCGCACGCCGGCTGCGGAGGCTGTCCAGGACCGATTCTCGGCCGCCTACCTGATCACTGCGATCGCCCGCCTGTTGCGCGACGTGGCCCTGCTGCGGCATCGAGCCGACCGGGCCGGTAAGCCGCTCGCCACGCTCGCGCTCGAGACGGACATCACTTTCGCGTCCGCAGCGGATCGGGCTGCATTTGCAGAGGAGCTGAGCGGCACGCTCGCGGCGCTCGCCGCCAAGTATCACCGGGGTCAGCCCGGTGGACGGTCGTTCAGGTTCGTCATCGGCGGTTATCCAGCGATCACCAAGCGAGAGGAGAAGTCTGATGCCGAGCAAGACCATCACGCCTGACCAGACGCGCGCTTGTGAGGAGCGCATCACGCTGGACGCACCTCCGGAGGTCGTCTGGCGCGCCCTGACCGATGCTCAGGAGCTGATGCGATGGTTCCCGCTCGGCGCGGAGGTTGTTCCGGGAGCTGGTGGTTCCGTCACGATGTCATGGTGAGAGTTCTGGAGCGGGACTTCGGCCATTCAAGTGTGGGAGCCCAACCGGCGCCTCAGGGCCGTGGCCACCAGGCACGACAGCAGGGGCCGTGTCGTGGAGCTCGCAGTCGACTACTACATCGAAGGGCAGGGTGGGAAGACCATGCTCCGCCTGGTGGATTCGGGGTTCGGGCCTGAGGCGGAGTGGGATGACGAGTTCGATTCCATCAGCCGGGGCTGGAAGTACGAGCTCAGGGGACTGAGACACTATCTCGCTCGTCACCGGGCAACCCCCCGACGCGTCGCCTGGGCGCTCGCGAAGACCTCGCTCCCGGCAAAAGAGTGTTACCGGCGCCTGATGGGACCCCGTGGGCTGGTACGCGGTGGATCGGTCGAGGGGTTACGCGAGGGGGACGGCTATCGGATCGTGGGCGCGACCGGCGACGTCTTCGAGGGCGTCGTGTACACCCACGACGCACCCTCCGATTTCGCAGGGACCATTGTCGGCTTGAATGACGGCCTTGTCTGGTTTTGGACGACTCCACCATGAAGGCGTTGGAGTCACGCTGGCAGGAGCAAATCAACAAAGCGCTCGAGTGCGCCGCTTGACCACGAGGAGAGCACCATGCTTGCCGAACTGAAGGAGCCGAGCGGCGTCCGCCGCCCAATAGAAGACAGAGTGTATCTCGATGTCGCACCTGAGCTGGTGTGGCGTGCGCTTACCGATGCGGATGAGCTGGTCCGCTGGTTCCCGTTGGCGGCAACGGTCGAGCCGGGTGTGGGCGGCGCGATCGCGCTGTCGTGGGGGAGCCAAGGGTCCGAAAAGGCTGTCATCGAGATCTGGGAGCCGAACCGCCGCCTGCGGACGGTGCAACATCGACGAGACTCAACCGGCCGACCGGTCGAGATAGCGATCGACTTCTTAATCGAAGGCGAACGCGGTCGAACCGTGCTCCGAGTAGTCCATGCAGGTTTCGGAGTCGGAGCAGAGTGGGACGAAGAGTACGACGGAACCGTGCGAGGTTGGCGCTATGAGCTTCGAGGCCTGCGTCACTACCTGTGCCGGCACGTCGGTGTCGACCGTCGGGTAGCGCAGGTCGACGCCGCCACTTCGCTCTCACCCGAAGAGACCTACGCCAGGATCATGGGTACAGAGGGTCTGGGAGCGGCGACCGCGCTGACTGGGTTACGAGAAGGCGATGGGTACAGGATCTCCGGCGCCGCCGGGCTGTTCGAAGGAAACGTTCTGATCAACAGCCCCCCGCTCGACTTCGGGGGCACGGTGAACAACCTCAACGATGCACTGTTGCGCTATGAGCTATATGGCGGCAGGGCAAAGTTGTGGCTGGCAACCTGGGGAGTGGAGGACTCACGAATCGGTGATTTGAAACGAGAGCTAAACGCGATCGTCAGGTTGCTGTAAGCGGCGCGGACGGCCAGAGCGGCCCCGGTCATTCGTGCCGGAGCGCCTCCACCGGGTCCATCCGCGCGGCTCGATTAGCTGGATAGAGCCCGAACGTGAGGCCGATGCCGATGCTGACGCAGGCGGCGAGCGCGGCGCTCCAAAGCGGTACTTCGGATTCCAATCGGAGGCCAAGCTTGAGCAGCTCGCCCGCCCCGAGGCCCATGATGATCCCGATGATCCCACCGATCGAGGTAAGGGTGGCGGCTTCAACCAGGAATTGCCAAAGAATCTCGCGCCGGGTGGCGCCAAGCGCCTTTCGCAGCCCGATTTCTCGAGTCCGATCGGTCACCGAGACCATCATGATGGCCATGACACCGATGCCACCGACCAGTAGCGCCACGCTCGAGAGCGCCACCATGGCGATGAAAAAGTAAGACGTGAAGTTGCTCACCACCGCGAGGATCTGGTCCTGGGTGATCAGGTCGAAGGTATCGGGCATGCCGGGGCGTAGATTGCGCACCCGCCGCAGTGCCGAGATCACAGCGTCCTTTGCATCGTCCACCGAAACGCCGAGTCGCGGTTTTGCTGCGATGAACAGCGCATTGGTGTTGTCGTAGCGAAAGTTCTGCCGGGCGTACTCGAACGGCATGACGCCTGCCGTTTGCTGGGTTGGCGGCTCGAAGATATTGCCCGGCTTCTCCCAGACACCGATCACTCTCAGTGACTTGCCGCCGATCCTGACATAGCGGCCCAGCGGATCTACTTGGCCGAACAGTCGCTGGACGATCTCGTTCTCCAGGACCACGACTGGCTCCCCGGCCAGCTCGGCGCGGCTGAAGAAGCGGCCCCGCAACAGCGTCCCGCCCTGAATGTTCATGAACCCGTCGTCGGCACCGAAGACGGTGACGGTCTGGGTTCGCTCGCCGCCGTTCTCTACCCGCTCGAAGAGCTGCACCCAGAGGCTGGCGTATGCCAGTTGCGAGAGGCGCTGCATGGCCTCGGCGTCCGAGGCTTCGAGCACCGGCCGGATCCGGACCTCGTAGGGGAGGCGGTCGGGATTGAGGGGGGTCTGCGAGAAGAAGCGGACTACGTAGAAAGCCGTGGGCCCCGCCACCTCGATGGCATTGAAGATCTGGGTACGAATGCCCTGGACCATCGAGGCGATCGCCATCACGGTGGTGACACCGATTACGACGCCGAGAATCGTGAGCAGCGAGCGCAGCTTGTTGGCGCGCATGGCATCCAGCGCGAGAACCACGCCCTCGCGAACGTTGCGGAGCACCACGGCCTACTCGACCCTCAGCGCGCTAATCGGGTCGAGCCGAGCCGCCCGCCCGGCCGGATACACTCCGAAGACGATACCGGTGCCGGCGCCGAGGGCGAGCGCGACGCCAACCGACCACGCGGTGATCCGCGCCGGGAGCGGCGTGAACTGGGCTACGGCGAGGGCCAACCCCCATCCGGCGAGGATCCCCAGCATACCGCCCAGCGCCGACAGGATGACCGACTCGACCAGGAACTGGCGCCGGATGTCGCGCCGTCGTGCGCCCAACGATTTGCGAAGCCCGATCTCGCGGGTGCGCTCGTTCACGCTCATGAGCATGATGTTCATGATGACGATGCCGCCGACCACGATCCCGATGCCGACAACTGCAGGGATGGCGGTGAAGAGCACCCGAGTCAGACTCTTCCAGAACGCCACCAAGGCGTCGGCTTTGTCCACCGTAAAGTCGTTGGGCTCGCCGGGCCGGAGACGGTGCGCTACGCGCATAGCCTCCTCGCTGCGCGCCATAGCGTCCTCGATCGCATCTGCGTTGGCCATTTTGACGGACACCACGGTCGTCTTCCGGCGGCCGTACATCGCCTCGAACGTGCTGAAAGGAATCAGGACGAACCCGTCGAATGATTGCCCGAGCACCCGGCCCTTTTTCGCGATGACGCCTTTCACCTCGAGCTCATAGCCCGACACCCGCACCCTCTTTCCGACCGCGATCGCGGGGTCATCAAACAGTTCCTTGGCGATATCCCACCCCAGCACGACGACATAGCGGCGCTCCCGAACGTCCGGATCGCTCAGGGGCGAGCCATAGGCGAACCGGTAGTCCTGAACCAGCTGGTACGGCGGTGTGACGCCGAATGCCAGCACATTGGCCACGGTCCGATTCCCGTATTCGACATCGCTGACCGGTGTCGGCCAGCCCGACTGGAGCGCGACGGCCTGAGCATCCGGCAGCGCGTGCTGCACTACCTCCGCGTCCTCGCGAGTGACCAGCGGGCGCTTGGCGATCGCTTTGAGCTGCTCGTCATCCATGAGCCCGACGGAGATTGGACTTCGGCGCACTTGAAATGCGTTCGTGCCGATCATCGCCCCGGTCAGGTTCTCCTTCACGTACGCGTTCATCCCCTGGATGATGGCAACGACGACGATCAGAAACCCTACGGAGACGATGATACCGAGAAGGGTGAAGAAGGATCTGAGTTTTGCGCTCAGGATGGAACCCACGGCAAGGCGCAGCGCTTCGGAAAGGGGCATCCCAGAAGCGTAAACGGTAAACGGTAAACGGTGAACGGGGCTCGCGTGCATCGGAGGCCCCCGTTCACCCCTCACTCTTCACCGTTCACACCTTTCCTTATTCGTATCTCAGCGCTTCCACCGGATCCAGTCGTGAGGCTTTGCTGGCGGGATAGATCCCGAACAGCACGCCGGTGAGGACGGAGGCGATAACCGCCGCCACCACCGAGGCGAGCGGGACGGTTGCCGGCACGGGGCTGAAGGTCCGGACGGCCCACGCGGCCAGCGACCCGAGTGCCATGCCGATGAGGCAACCGACCAGGGTGAGGGTGGCGGCCTCCACCAGGAACTGGAACATGATTTCGCCTCGGGTGGCGCCGAGCGCTTTGCGGACGCCGATCTCGCGGGTGCGCTCGGTGACCGAGATCATCATGATCGCGACGACGCCGACGCCGCCCACCATGAGGCCGACGCTGGACAGGGCGATCATCGCAATGAAAAAGCCGGCGGTGATGCTGTTGAACGTGTCGAGCAGCTTGTTCTGGGTCACGACGGCGAAATTGTTGTCTTCGCCCGGGCGCAGGCCCCGCTCGCTCCGCAGCGCGGCGACTATCTCGTCCTGGGCCTCCTGAAGCGTGGCCGAGTCGGTGGGGACCACGGCAAAGTCCATGAAGCCCTTTTGATACTGTGCGACCTTGAGAAAGGTGGAGTGCGGGATCGCGAGCCGAGGCTTGTTGGCGTTGGAGAAGAGGGACGCTGCCTCAGCATGCATGCCGACGACGGTGAACGGCTCCCCGAAGATCTTGACTTCCTTTCCGATCGGATCGACGCCCGGTAGCAGCGCCTTTGCCAAGTGGTCATTGATGACCACCACATGCGCGCCGGCCGCGTATTCGGCCTCGGTGAAGTTCCGCCCTTCCAGGATGTCGCCGCCGTTCACCTGAATCCAATGCGGTCCCATACCGGCCATCGAGATGCCCTTGAGGTTGGCATCGCCCCAGCTCACCGGTCCCTGGGCATCCTCGTGGACGTTCACGTCGCGCACGGCGGGAAGCTGCCGGAGCATCTCGGCCTCTTCGACCGTCAGCCACGGGTTGCGCAGCCAGGGCTGAGTCTCGGCGGAGCCGTCCGAGACGGTGATGCCGCCCTGGAAGTAGCGAAAGACGAAGAACGTCTTGGGTCCGGCTGCCTCGAGAATCTGGCTGATGCTGCGATTGATGCCTGTGATCGCGGCGCCCATCGCGATGACCACGGTCACACCGATGGCTACGCCCAGGATGGTCAGCGCTGCGCGGATCTTGTTGGCGCGAATCGAGTCGAGCGCTATGCCCACGCCCTCGAAGAGGCGGGAGAAGGTCGAGGTGGGCCGCTGCGGCGTCATTCGGCCCGCAACGCGACGATGGGATCCAGGCGCGATGCCCGGCTCGCCGGATAGACGCCGGCCGCAACGCCGACGGTGACGCCGAGGAACACGGCAAGACCGATCGACCAGGGCGCGACGGCAGCGGGGAGCGGCGTCAGTGCTTTGACGACGAATGCGAGGACCAGACCGGTGCCAATGCCCAAGACGGCGCCGGTGCAGGAAAGCGTGGCGGCTTCAACGACGAACTGAGCCAGGATGTCGCGCCGACGGGCGCCTAATGCTTTGCGAATGCCGATCTCCCGGGTGCGCTCGCTCACTGCCATCAGCATGATGTTCATGATCACGATACCGCCGACCACCAACGAGATCGCGACCAGACCGGGCAGGGCGAGGAAGAGAATCCGGGAAATCTTGGCCCAGGTACCCAAGGCGCCTTCGGCCGTCTCGATGTAGAAGTTGTTGGCCTGATCTGGCTCCAGCTTACGGGCGATGCGCATGTATTGTTCGGTCTCGCCCACGGCGGCGAGCATCTCCGTGGGGCCGCCGCTCTTGGCCCACAGCTCGTGCACCACGTTCTCGGCGCACAACTCCCGTCGCGCCGGCGATAGAAACGGCACGATTCCAAATCGATCCAGCGAAAGCCCGAACAGCGTCCCCTGCTTCTCGACCACACCGACCACGCGATACGGCAGGCCTGCAATGGTCAGTTCCTTGTCGATGGGGTCTACGCCGGGAAAGAACTTCTCGCGGACCAGATCGCCGATCACGATCACCGCCAGCCCCGAGCGGGCTTCCTGCGAAGTGAAGGTGCGACCTTCGGCGATCCGGTAGTTCTTGATCCGGAAGTATTCGTCGTCGGCCGCGCGGATTTCGATCTCACCTCGCAGGGTTCCCTGATTCACATACAGGTCTTGGAAACAGGTCCGGGCGTAGATCGTCGGTGTGTGAACCCGCTCGCGAAGAAACGCCGCTTCGCGGTAGTTGACTCGCGGGCGACGGAGCCATTCCCGCCAGGTATCATCGGGAACGTTGCCGTTGTCGAAGTTGGGAAAGCGGCGGACTTCGAAGGTGTTGACCCCGATCAACCCATTGGCGAACCGATCCTGCATGTAGTGATTCATGCCCTGAACGATGGAGACCACCGCAATCAGGAAGGTCACCCCAATCAACACGCCGATCAGGGAAAAGAAGCTCTTGAGCTTCTGAACCCGGATCGTGCGGAGCGCCAGGCGCACTGCTTCAAGAATCGGCATGGCCGTCCGTCGTTACGCAGCCTGGTCTCTGGTGGGACGGTCGCTCTCGACCCGCCCGTCCCGCAGTGTGATCACCCGGGCGGCGTGCGCCGCGATGTCGGGCTCATGGGTGACCGTCACTACCGTCTGGCCGGCGGCATGGAGATCGCCGAACACTCGCATGATCTCTTCACTGGTGGCGCTGTCGAGGTTCCCGGTGGGCTCGTCGGCCAGCAGAATGGAAGGCTGATTCACCAGGGCGCGGGCAATCGCGACCCGCTGCCGCTGTCCGCCGGACAGCTCGTTCGGACGGTGATCCTTCCGATCGGAGAGGCCGACCTGGTCGAGCGCAAGGCTGGCCCGCTCCCGTCGCTCCGAGGCAGACAGTCCCGCATAAACCAGCGGTAACTCGACGTTATGGAGTGCGGTAGCGCGGGGCAGGAGGTTGAACGTCTGAAACACGAACCCGATCTCGTGGTTTCGGACCCGGGCCAGAGCGTCGTCGCCGAGCTGCGAGACCTCCTGCCCGTTGAGCCAGTACTCACCGGACGTCGGGGTATCGAGGCAGCCGACCAGATTCATCATCGTGGACTTGCCGGACCCCGACGGTCCCATGATCGCGACGTACTCGTTGCGGCCCACATCGAGGCTCACACCGCGAAGCGCGTGGATCAGCTCTCCTCCCATATCGTAGACCCGGGTGAGATTCCGAATCCGAATGACAGCATCACTCATGAGGCCTTGGTCTCTCCCTTCTTGGGCTCCGGCGCCTTCTTTACCCGGTCGCCGTCCTTGAGGTCCCGAATGGCCTGGTAGGTACCGCCCACGATCGTCTCGCCTTCGCGGACGCCGCTCACGACCTCGAAGTACTCATCCCCGGCGATGCCGATCTTGACCGGCCTGAACGTGGCGATCCCATCCCGCACGACGAACACGCCCTCGGTCTCCTTCTTCCTGAACTTCTTTGCCGCGCGGATGGTATCCTGTGGTGAAGTCACCTCGTTGGGCAGTTTCTCATGCTCCCGCACCGTCAGCGCGATGATCGGCACCGACAGCACGTTCTTCCGGGTGTCGGTCACGATGCGGGCGGTGCAGCTCAAGTCCGGCCGAATATCGCGGGGCGGGTTGGTGAGGGTGATCTCGACGTCGAAATCCACCGCGCGGTCGTTGGTCCCGGTCGCAGCACCCGCCGTCGTCTGCGTCAGCTTGGCCGCATTGCTGATCTTGCTGACGCGGCCGAGGAAGGTCGTGTCGGGGTACGCATCGATGCTGACGTCTACCGAATCGCCCATGTGCAACCGAACTACGTCAGTTTCATCTACTTGTACCTTGGCCAGGATGGTCGAGAGGTCGGCGACGGTCATGAGCAGCGCCGTCTCTTTCGAGAAGGTGTTGGGGACGGCGACCTCGCCTTCGTGGACCGGGAGGCGAACCACGCGTCCCGAGATCGGCGAGAACAGCCGGGTGCGGGTCAGATTGTCCCGCGCTTCCTTGAGGCTGGCCCGGGCCTGCTCAACCTGCGCGAGGTTGGCGGTGTAGGTGGACACCGCGACGTCGTAGGCCTGCTGGGCCTGCTCCACGGCCTCCTCTGCGATCAGCTCCGGGGCCGTCCGGCGAATCTCGACCGCCCGATCGAGCTGCCGCTTGCTCTGATCCCGGTTGGTCCGGGCCTGCACCACCGCTGCCTCGTTGGCGGCAAGAAGGGCCTCACCCCGGTTCACGGCGCCCTGAAACTGGACCGGATCGATCTGCACCAGGAACTGTCCCTTCCTGACGGTGTCGCCTTCCTTCACCGCTATCTGGAGGATGCGGCCGGTGATATCGGCCGAAATGTCGACCGTTTTCTCCGCGTCGATCTTGCCGCTGGCCGTGACGGCGGCGACCAGATCTCGATGCGCAACGGTATCCATACGGACCTCGACCGCCTTGTGCCTATTCTTGGCGACCGCCGCTCCGATCCCGCCGCCCGCGACCAGGAGGATCGTGCCGACGATCAGACCAATCTTCACTCCACGAGACATGCTCGTTCCTCGCTAACGAAGGGGCCGGCCGACCGCGGCTTCGAGCGCGGTTACGGCGCGGTGGTAGGCATATACGGCAGCGACGTAGTCACCCTCGGCTTTCTGCACCGCGTTTTGCGCGTCGGATATCTCCAGCGCCGACCCCAAGCCTACCCGGTACCGGTCCTGGGCGAGTCGCAGCTGCTCCCGCGCAGCGTCCCGCCCGGTGGCCTGTGCGCCGATGGCCTGATAGGCTGCATTAAGGGCGAGGTAGCGGCTCTCGACGCTCGCCCGGACCAATAGTGCCTGGGCTCGCACATTTTCGTCCGCATCCTGCTGCTGGGCCCGCGCCTCGGCCAGCTGAAGGTGCCGGCTGAAGCCGGTAAAGAGCGGGAGGGAGACGGTAAGCGCGGCTTGGAACGGTTGACCCGTAAAGCTGAAGGGAAACACGTTGTTGCCGTTGTGGACCTGCTGCGCTGTGGTTGGGTTTAGCATCGTACCTGTGGCATCCAGCCCGTTCGGCCCGAAGCAGTCGGGCACGATGCCACCCAGGTTGAGGCCGGCGCGAACCTGATTATCGAAAGTGCACTGGGCGGCGGCTTGCTGTCCGGTGGCAAGCTGCTCTTGGGCGAGTAGATTCTCGTTGGTGAACTGCTGGGTGAAGCCCGACCAGCCGGCCTGAGCGGTGAGACGCGGAAAGAAATCCGACCTCACCGCGCGAACGTTGGCCCGGGCAGCCGTCTCGCGCTCTCTGAGCGCTTTGAGTGAGGGGTTCTGCTCCTCTGCCAGCTTCAACAGCTCGTCCCGGTTGTAGGCAGGCGCAACGACTGGGAAGGAGTCGGTGAGCGCGACCTGCTGAATCGGGACTGGCGGCGCGACGCCCATTCGGCGGAAAAGCTCGAGCTTGGCGTCGTTCTCCACCTGAAAGGCCTGCAGCAGGGCGACTTCCGAGCTGACCTGCGTCGCCTCTGCCTGACGCACGTCGAGCAGGGTGGCCTGGCCGACTTGGTGCCGCGCCCTGGCGAGCCGCAGAAACTCGTTGTTCCGTCTGACCTGCTCTCGCGCGACCTCGGTTTGCGCCACGGCGGCCAACGCATTGAGGTACTGGGTGGTGATATCGGCGCGGAGACCTACGCCCGCATCTTCAATGTCCTCGTCGGTCGCCCGCTGCAGGGCTTTCTGTTGGTCGGGTCCCGCCAACACTCGACCGTCGAAACGCCACGCCAGCCCGATCTGGTAGTTGGAGCCCCAGAACGGGCTGGTCTCCCGGAAAAATGCGCCGAACTGAGACTGCCCGCTGCCGGTATATCCGACCCCGCCAGATACGCTTAGGGTGGGCAGGAAGCTGCCGTAGGCATTGCGCACTCCCCACTTTGCAGGTTCCGCATTGTTAAGGACTTGCAGGTATGCCGGACTTCTTGTCCGCCCCTGGCTGAGTGCGTCGGCGAGGCCCAGCCCTGCAGTAGGTCGGGGGCGGACGGCGAAGGTGTCCGCAGCCTCTTGGGCGGCCGCGACCAGGGGAGCGGTGGTGATGAGGAAGGGCACAACAAGCCAACGGCGCATGTCGGTGTCCTTTACGTGGTAAGCGAGAACGGCCCACTTACGGCGAGCGGGAGTTATAAGTTTCAGGTTGCGACAAA
Source organism: Gemmatimonadales bacterium (assembly GCA_035495075.1). Lineage (GTDB taxonomy): Bacteria > Gemmatimonadota > Gemmatimonadetes > Gemmatimonadales > GWC2-71-9 > DASQPE01. The sequence goes on along the minus strand of DATJGL010000362.1, from coordinate 23,740 downwards.
GGCTGAACTGGCGGGGTTCGACCCGATCACTTCTTGGCCGGCAACGGCGCCGGCGTTACGACCACCCCAACACCCGCTAACTCCAACCGCTGCAACCGGCCCTGCGGGTCCGCCGTCAGGTTGCCCGTGATATCGCCGGTCATCTGAACCTGAATAGCGCCGTCGGGGCCGGCGTCCCGACGCGCCACCAGAGTGGCCCGCTTGCCAGTTCGCGGGAAGATCGCGGTGAGCCGGGCGCCGGAAGGCGTCGCGGCGTCAAGCAGCTGCAGGTACAGCGAGTACATGTTCTCGTCCAGCAGGATCAGGTCTTTGCCACCCGGCAGCTCGCGTCCGGCTTCGGAGCCCTTTGAAACCGAGCGCACGATGAGTCTGGCGCCGGACCCCGCCGCCAGAATGACGATATTCCCTTCGGGGGCCTGCACGTCTAGCTCGAACTTGGCAATGCCGGCCGTGGGAGATCGTTCCTCGGTGACCTGGATCTGGAGCGTGGGCGACGTGGCTGGATAGCGAGCCCAAGCCTTGATCACAGTGGCACTCGGACCGGCCGCCCGCTGGATCGAATACTCCTCCCGGCCGGTCTCCTTGCCGCCTTGCTGGATGCTCAGGGCGTTGTCGAACGTCTGCTGGGCCGACAGGGCGGATGCCCAGGTCAGCAGCCAGGGAGCGACCAGCGCACGCATGAAAGGCGACGCTCCGGTCAGGGGTTGAGAAGCCGTTGGGTGAGACGATCCAGGATGAATTTATACAGGCCCTCTCCCTTCGTGGCCGACGCGAACGACGCCGTCGTCAACAACTCGCCGGTCACCAGCTCTGGGGCCAGATACAATAGAAGGGAGGTATCGAGCTCTCCTCCATGTGCCAGGGGCTCGGGTGAGGTGAGCAGCGAGCCGAAATCCAGACCAAAGACGTCCAGCAGCACTACGGACGCAACACCGGTTCGAATGGTGCTCAGCGCTTCCAAATGTGCGTCATTGGCCTGGGCTGTCAGAATGACGAACTCGCGCACGCCTGCCCCCTCCTCCCAAGCCTCTATAAGTTCGTTCATGACCCGATGCAGCGTCTTGCGTCGCAGAGCGGCGCCGCCCGGCAGCGGATGGGTCGGCGGCTGGACCCCGTACTCGATAGCCGGCGCCCGCGGAATGCCCGAGGCCATCGATAGATCATCGGCGAGGCGCTCCACGATCATCGTGTCGCAGCCGAGCGGCAAATGTGGACCGTGCTGCTCGGTGGTGCCCACCGGCACGAGCAACGTGGACCGGACGCGCAGCCGATCCCGTACCGCTACCGGGGTCATCTCCTTCAGGCGCCAGGGGCGGAGTTCGTGAGGCATCTGGCTCGCTCGTGGGCAGTGCTGGTCTTGCTCGTCGGGGCCATGGCTGCCGAGTGGCTGCGCCGCCCGTCATTGGGGTGGGTGGCCGCAGCGTCTCTCATGGCCGCGCTGGCTGCCGCCGCGTTGAGTCCCTGGTCCAACTGGCGTCGGGTGTGCCTCGTAATCGCCCTGACCGGCTTGGCTCTCGGCCTCGGGGTCGCCCACTGGCAGCTGCGAACCGTCGAGACTGCGTGGGAAGCCAAGCGGGCTGCCACGGTCGAGTCGGCGTCAACCGATCTGCGCAGAAGCCTTCGCCGCGCCTATCGGGCCGTTCAGCAAATCGCGGAGGCCGGCGCCGAGGCGGCTGACGCCGATCGCGAAACCGCGTTTCGCCGGCTCGAGCGGGCGATACCGTTCTGGGGTCCGGAAGTAGGGCTCGCGGTGCTCGATCCCGCGACAGACGTGCCCTGGGCCTGGGCCGGACATCACCGATTGCCCCCGACGGCAATGGGCGATTCGATCGCGGTGCGGACGACCGGATATTACGTGGTTCTCGAGGCCCGGCGCCACTCGCGCGGGGGTCGGGTTGCCGTCGCGTCCGAATTGATTTGGGCGCACGAGTCCGTCCCCGAGCGCGATCGGAGCCTCGCGGAGATCCTCCGGCGGCGAACCGACGTGTCGCTCGTGTTCTATCCACCTGGAGCAGCGCCCAACCACCGCGATCTGTTCGACTACGCGGAGCCGACGACCCGAGGGTCGCGGCTCCTTTTCAGTGTGCTCCCGGTGCCACCCGAGCAGGGTGTGGCCCGGGAGCTCGTGTTCGAGCGCGGAAGCCGGGTGGTGGTGTGGCTGGTGCTGCTCACTCTGGTTCTCGCCTTCTCACTGGCTTCGCGACCCCTCGAGCGGTACCTCATCCTCGGTTTCGGCATCTGGCTGGCGGCCCGAGCGCCGATCGGCGCCGCGCTCGGCGCCCGAGCCCTCTTCTCACCCGCCACCTTCTTCCGCCCGCTGCTCGGTCCGCTCTCCAGCTCGGCGGGCGTGCTCGCGCTGAGCGGAGTCCTGGTCACCTTAGCGGGCGTCTGGTTATGGCGTCGCCGGACCGAGCGCAGGTGGCCCGGGCTTGCTGCCGGCGCGGCACTGTTGGTTGCGTCGCCGTCGCTGGTCATTGCACTTGCTCGCGGAATCACTCCACCCGCGCGTGGCGCCCCTCCATGGCTCTGGCTCAGCTGGGAGCTGACTTTGTTGTTCGCCGCGTCGGCACCGATCGTGCTCGCGAGCGCACTCTTCCGCGGCCCCACCCAATCCACCGAGCGCTGGCGAATCCGGGCTGCGGTGGCCTTCGCGGTGCTCGTGTCGATCGTGGGGGTGTTCGGGTGGAGTCCGGATGGGTGGCCGGACTGGTACCCATTTCTCTGGGTTCCCGCCCTCCTGCTCGTCGCGCTCCCCGCGCCTCGCTCGGCCACGATACTCGGCATCGGGCTGGTCGCGGGAAGCTCGGCCGCGCTCGCAACGTGGGGAGCCGAGCTCGCCGGCCGGATGCAGGTGGCGCAACGGGACGTCGCGCGGCTCGGCGAGGAGCCCGATCCACTGGCGGTTCCGCTACTCGAGGGATTCGGCGATGCCATTCGCAAGGGACCGCCGCCCACCACCGCGTCCGAGATGTACGCGCTGTGGGGGGAGTCGCAACTCGGGGATCAGTCGTACCCGGCACACCTCGGTCTCTGGACCCGGGACGGCAACCTCAAGGAGGAGCTGCCGCTCGACTCCCTCGACTTGCCGCTACCGCTTCTCTCGTCGATGGTACGGGGCCTTCCCACCAGTCAGTTCCAGCGGGTGACCCCACTCCGCCGTATCCCCGGCGTTCATTACGTGCTACTGGTGAGAACGTCTGCGGCGTCGGTCATGACTGTCGCTGTGGGGCCGCGCTCCCGCCTGGTGCCCGCGGGACGACTTGGGCGCTTGCTGGATCCCGAGCGTCGGGCTGCGACGCCCTATCGGCTGACCCTCTTGCCTCCGGGTCCTACATTTGCCGGCGACGACTCGCTCCACTGGCGACGTGAAGGCTGGGCACTCCGGGCCGAGCGGCAACTGGTGCTGCCGGCAGCCCCGCGGGAAGTCCGGGCTGAGATAGACCTCCGCGGCCCGTTGCCGGTGTTCGTGCGTGGTGTGCTCGTGGTGTTGTTCGATGCCGGCCTGCTTGCTCTGGTCTGGTTGCTCGCCGAGTACGTCGCGGGCGTCCCGCCGCCGCCACCCCGATGGCGTAGTCTGGCGCAATCGTTTCGCTTCCGGCTCGCGGTCACGATGGCGGTGTTTTTCATCCTCCCGGCGGTCGGGTTCTCGATCTGGGGGTTCGTCCGACTCGCCGCCGAAGCGGATCGCAGCCGCGACCTGCTGATCACACAGACGCTTCGGGACGCTCAACTGGGCGCCCCCGGGCTCGAGCGGGTGCGCGGTCCGCAGGTGGAAGACCAGTTACGCGAGCTGAGCCGGCGGATCGATGCTGATTTGGCGCTCTATCGCGGGGGAGCCATCGTCGCGAGCAGCGCGCCGGTTCTCCAGGATCTCGGAGTAGTGGGCCAGCTGATGGATCCGGTCGCGTTCCGGGGGCTTGCCCTTCGGGGACAACTGGAGCTCACTCGCGACGGACCGATGCCGGAGCTGGGTGAACGGATCGGCTTCCGGGTACTTCAGCCAGGAACCCCCTCCACTCTGGGTGTGCTCGCCACGCCGCAGGTGGCCGATGACTCGAGTCTCGCTGCCCGTCAGCTCGATTTGGCATTGGTGCTGCTGCTCGCGACCATCATCGGCGTGGTTGCAGCACTGGCGGGCGCCCGCCGGGCCGCGCTGGCGCTGTCCCGGCCGGTATCCGAGCTTCGCCGCTCCGCCATCGCACTGGGCAAAGGACAGGCGCTCCCGTCGCATTCGGCCAACCCACCGCTCGAGTTCGAGCCGGTATTCGGGGCATTCGAGCGAATGGCGGCCGATATCCGCTCGAGCCAGAGCGCCTTGGAAGAGGCTCGCCGCCGGACCGCCGCTGTGCTTGCAACCGTTGCGACCGGCGTGGTGGGTCTCGATCAGGGCGGTCATGTCATCATCGCCAACCGTCAGGCGGTCGATCTGCTGGGGCTTCCGCTCGCCGAGGGCGATCCGCTGCTCGACTACCTCGGCGAGGAGTGGAGCGGTCTCAAGGACGCCGTACGCCGGTTCCTGCTGGCGCCGGGGCAGGCCGATTCCGGAGCCGAACTGACGGTGGGTGGACGCCGCCTTACCCTTCAACTCGCATCCTTGGGTGCCGACCTCCGGGGTGCCGTGCTGGCGCTCAACGATGTGACCGATCTCTCCCGGGCCGAGCGGGTTCTTGCCTGGGGCGAGATGGCTCGGCAGGTGGCGCACGAGATCAAGAATCCGCTCACCCCGATGCGGCTCGGGGTGCAACACCTCCGTCGGGTTTGGCAGGACCGCCGGGACGAGTTCGGCGAGGCCCTGGAAGACACGGCCGCCCGTATCCTGGCCGAGATCGATCGGCTGGATACGATCGCGCGCGCGTTCAGCCGTTTTGCGGCGCCGGCCCTGGCGCAGGATCCGGTCGAGCCGGTCGATCTGGCCGCTGTGGCCGCCGAGGTCGTGCACCTCTACCAGCTGGCGGGAGAAGGAGCCGGAGCCACGGTTCGCCTGGACGTCATTCGGCCTGCGTGGGGCGAGTCACGACGGGACGAGCTGAAGGAGGTCCTGGTCAATCTTCTGGAAAACGCCCGCAATGCAGGGGCACGGTGGATCGTCGTTACCGTCGGCGCCGCCTGCATCGAAGTCCAAGACGATGGATCGGGGATCCCTCGCCACCTGCTCCCTCGGATCTTCGAGCCGAGGTTCTCTACGACGACAAGCGGATCGGGGCTGGGTCTCGCGATTGTCCGGCGGCTGGTCGAAAGCTGGGGTGGGTCGGTGGAGGTGAACAGCGTGGTGGGGCGGGGGACCACTGCGACGATTCGGTTCGCGACCGGGGTCGCGCCGACGGCCGCGGCTGGAGTCGATTAGTCGGCGGTCGCTTCGGCCAGACGGATCAGGTCGCCCTCGGATGCTGAGTGCTGGATCAGCTCCAGCGCGGCCTGCATCTGGCGATCGTCGAGCAGACGGCGCCGGCTCGCGGCCGCATCGCCGAACACCTCGCGGGCAACATCGTAGCCCAGCTGACGGTCCACGTAGCTCGACGCGGCGGCGAACACCTTGTCGCCGAGGTGCAGCTGCCGATCCTCAAGCTCCACCCGCACCCGCTCGCGCATCGCCGGGGTCACCACGAAGTCTTCGGAGGAAACCTCGGCCTGCTGCTTGATAGCGGTGGCGCAATCCGCCAAGACTCCCCGGAAAGCAGCGTAGCTGCTTCCCAGCGAATCCAGGAAGGCCCGTTCGTCAGCAGTGTAAGCGTCGCGCCGGATGATTCGGTCGGGTTGGATCCCCTTTCCGTCCGCCAGCAGCCGACCGCTGTCGGTCCGGAACCGTGCGCCGTGGGTCAGGGCAGCCTGACGGGCGTCGGCCAGCACGCTGTCGGCTCTAGTCCGCGGCCGGTTGATGCTCCGCCCGCTCGGCGTAAACCAACGGGCGGTGGTGAGCTTGATGGCCATGTCGGCGCCCAGCGGGTAGGTGGTCTGAAGCACGCCTTTCCCGTAGGTCGGGAGACCGACGATCGCGGCCCGGTCGTGGTCCTGAAGGGCTCCGGCAACCAGTTCGGCCGAGCTGGCGGTGCCGTCGTTGACCAAGACAACAAGGCCCAGATCGGGCCACTTTTCCCCGGCCGCGGCCACATACACCTTCGAATGCTCAGCGGTACGGCCGCGGGTGATCACGATCGTGTCGCCCTTTGGCAGGAACAGCTCAGCCACCTGGACGCCCTGCTTGATCAGGCCGCCCGGATCATTGCGGAGGTCGAGCACCAGCGACCGCATGCCGCGCTTCCGAAGTCCCCAAACAGCACTCTGAAGCTCATCGGACGAGCCGTCGCTCAGTGAATGGAGGGCAACATATCCGACGGTGGAGTTGAGCATGACTCCGGGCGAGGTAGCCGGGATGTGGAGGTGCGCGGCCGAGGCTGCCGGGGCACCCGGGGCATCCAGCTCACCTGTCCCGGACATCTGACGGCTGAACTGCCGATACCCGTCGCCAACCAGCAGCTCGGCGTAGGGGTCCTTGAGCTGGGCGACGAGGTTCCGTGCGGTATTCTGAAACAGCTCGTTCTGGTCAGCGGATTCGAGCGAGTGATCGTGGATGACTGAGAGGACCGTTCCGAGCACGCGGGCTTGCTCGTACAACCGCTCTTCTTCAGTGGGCTCGCGGTGAAGAAACCACCCGCCCGTGAGGAAGGAGATGACTGCAACGAGACCCAGCGTGGCGAGACGTTTCATGAAAGCCTTGCCGCGAATTGCCCAGTAATCCTGCCGGTTGCATGGAGGGGGCTGCGCTAACACACCGCGACGGCAGCGCTTGCGTCGTTCTGGGCAGAGGTCCGTGCAAGACAGGGGCCGCACCCCGGATTGGTCCCACAAGACGTCTCGCTCTGTGTGAATTCGGGCAAGCAGGTGGGTGAGGAGGGGAAAACTGCTGAATCTCTCAAGCCCTGAGGCAGAATCGGCAACCTTGACCGGGCGTAAGCGATTGGTGCGCTTTGTCTTCCCAGAATGACGCCGACCTGGACACCAAGTTTTGGTCACCGTTCAACTATTTGAGCGTTTCGCCGGTCGCTGCCCGACAACCCCGCTGACGCCGCGCGCGTCTTCGAGAACCGCTCCGCGCTCGAGCAATGCCGGTCGCCTCCGCCGGATGGCTAGTCTCGGACCGTCGCCGTTCTCAGGTACCGATGCTTGCTCGCGTTCGCTCCGCCGCGGTGCTCGGCGTCGACGCCTATCCAGTCGATGTCGAGGTGGACCTCTCCAATGGGCTGCCTTCGCTCGCCACGGTTGGGCTACCGCAGAGCGCGGTGAAGGAGGGGCGCGAGCGGGTTCACGCAGCCATCCTGAACGCGGGTTTCCAGTTTCCACTCAAGCGGATCACCGTGAACCTGGCTCCGGCAGACCGCCCGAAGGCCGGCTCCGGTTTTGATCTGGCAATCGCGTTGGGGATTCTGGTTGCCAGTGGCCAGGTGCTCGGTGATCGGCTCGCCGATTCCCTTGTGCTGGCCGAAATCGGCCTCGAGGGAGACCTCCGTCCGGTACGGGGGGCCTTGGCGGTGGCGCTCTGCGCGCGGAATGCAGGGATCCGCCGACTACTTCTTCCTTCGGCAAACGCTCGGGAAGCAGCGTTAGTGGAGGGGCTCGACGTGCACGGCGCGGGCTCGCTGGCTGAGGTCTGCGGGTTCCTGAGCGGTCGGAACGAACTACTCCTGGTGCACCCGAACGGCCGCGCGGCGCCCGAACATCGGCCCGAAGGTGCTCCGGATTTCTCCGAGGTGCGGAGTCAGGCAGCCGCCAAGCGCGCGCTTGAGATTGCTGCGGCTGGCGGCCACAACGTCCTGATGATGGGGCCGCCCGGCGCTGGAAAAACAATGCTCGCCCGTCGGCTTCCCGGCATTCTTCCCGACATGAGCCTCGAAGAGGCGTTGGAGGCCACACGGATTCACAGTGTGGCGGGAACCCTTTCCTCGGGTCAGGCGCTGATCGGCGCCCGCCCGTTCCGGGCGCCCCATCATTCGGTGAGCGACGCGGGCATGATCGGCGGCGGTGGCTGGCCCAGACCTGGTGAAGTGAGCCTGAGCCACGCGGGAGTCCTATTCCTCGATGAGGTCCCGGAATTCCGCCGCAACGTGCTCGAGTCGTTGCGGCAGCCGCTGGAGGATGGGGTCGTTACCCTGAGCCGGGCCGCGATGACCCTGTCGTTTCCCGCCCGATTCATGCTCGTCGGGGCCATGAATCCCTGCCCGTGCGGCCACTTTGGAGATCCGGCGCGGCCTTGCCGGTGCGAACCGGGACTGGTTGACCGATATCGGGCGCGGATATCCGGGCCGCTGCTGGACCGGATTGACATTCACTTGACCGTGCCCGCCGTTCCCGTCGGGGACTTGTCGGGCAATGGGGCGGTCGCAGAGGGGAGCGCCGCGATCAAGGCGCGCGTGGGAGCGGCGCGGAAGATTCAGGAGGAGCGGTTTCGTGGCCAGCCTGGGGTGTATGGGAACGCTCACATGCTTCCCCGAGACGTTCGCCGCCATTGCCAGCTTGCCCAGTCCGCCGAGCTTCTCCTTCGGCAGGCCATCGCCAAGCTCGGGCTCTCGGCCCGGGCCTATACCCGCGTTCTCAAGCTGGCCCGGACCATCGCCGACCTGGCGGGCGAGTCGGAGATCGCCCCTGCTCACGTCAGCGAGGCCATCCAGTACCGCGTGCTGGATCGGCTGCGGTTACCAGCGTCGGTTGGGTAGAATGGAGCGTATCCCACACTGGGCGGTAGTCCGTGCGCACCATGCCGGTTCTGGCGCTGTTGCCGTTCTTCGTTCCCTACTGCTCGGTGCCTTCCAGGACAATGCCGCCTGGCTGGAGTTCGGGTCCCACCCTCCCCGAGGCAGTCCAGGAAATGCACGGCGCCGTGCTCCATGGCCGCATCTACATCGCCGGCGGGTTTCATCACGGGCCCGGCGTCAGCGTAACGACGTATCGTCTGGAGCCTGGCGCCGGCGGGTGGCGGCAGGTTGGAAACCTTCCCGCGCCACGGCACCACATGCCATTGGCAGTTGTAGGCGACTCGCTTTATGCCGTTGGTGGCCTCTCGCCCTCGGGCCCAGTCGCGACCCTCTGGCTCTACGACGAAGCAGCCGATCACTGGGTCGAGCGCGCATCGCTCCCGGAGCCCCGCGGGGCCAGCGCAGCCACCGAGGCTGGCGGGCGTCTCATCCTAGTTGGCGGCATGGGTGACGGTGCCAAGCTGCTCGACTCGATTGCGATTTACGATCCCTCCACAAACCGCTGGCACCACGGAGCGCCGATTCCCACTCCGCGCGACCATCTTGCTGCGGCGCAGGTCGGCGCGCGGGTGTATGCGATCGGGGGCCGGCCGCTCGATCCCGATCGAAACTTCAACAAGCTCGAGATCTATGACCCGATGACCGACACCTGGGCCGGAGGCGCTCCCATGCTCAGCGCGCGGGGAGGGCTCGCGGCGGCGGTGCTCGAGGGACGCATCCACACCTTCGGCGGTGAGACTACGCGCAGAGTGTTCGAAGAGCATGAGGTGTACGACGTCGGCGCCGGCGCCTGGCGGTCGGCCCCGCCACTGCCGACCCCGCGGCACGGGCTTGCCGCTGCTACCCTCGATGGCCGGATTTATGTCATCGGGGGCGGGCCGCGCGCCGGACTGGCCCAGACCTACGTCGTCGAGGTCTTCAATCCGGGCGACTGCGCTTCGTCGCAGTGCTCGATATCTTCGTCAGGTAAGTAGCCGCAGCTCTGTTGTTGTTCCTCATCTCAAGCCGGTCAGGACCCTGGGTCGACCGGAGGCTTGCCCATGCAATGGACCAAGACTAGGGCGGACCTCGCGCTGGCCACCGGTGGAGAGGTGGTTCAGAAGCTGTCCGGCTACGCCGTGCTCGCGATTCTGGCGCGGCATTTCGACAAGGCCGCAATGGGGCGGCTGTTCTTTGCGATGGCACTTACGTCGGTGGTTGCTGCCGCGACCGAGCTTGGCACCGGTCGCTATCTCGTCCGCGAGGTGGCAACGCGGCCTGAGGCTGCCTTGCGCCGTCTGGGGGAAGTGATTGCCCTTCGCGCCCCGCTCGCTCTCGGGGCGTTTCTTCTTCTTGCCGCGGGCGTCTGCCTGACCAGGCCCGGTCTGGCGCCAATTCTACTTCCAGCTGCTGTGGCCGGCCTGTTGAACGATCTCTCCTATAGCTTTGGGGCATTCCTGGTCGGGCGCCGGGAAGTTGGCCTCCGACTTGCCACCGGGTTGAGCGGCCCGATTGTTCTGGTCACACTGGTGGCGCTCGCAGTAAGCCGCGGTGCAACGCTTCCGCAGGTGCTTCTCTGCTACGTCGTCGCCGCTCTAGTGCCGCTCGCAGCCGGGGCCTTGGTCATTCGCCGTCGGTTCGGACGGTTTCCGCTCGCCGGTTTGGGCGAGGGCGCCGTCGCGGCCGGCCGCGCCTCGCTGCCCTTCTTCTTGCTTACCGCCCTTGGGATAGCCCATTTCAAGGTTGACGCATTGTTGCTCTTCGCCCTTGCCACACCGACGGCCGTCGCGACCTACGAAGCCGGCTACAAGCTTTTCGAGGTCTCCCGGTTTGTCGTGCGCCCCACCGCGACGGTCTTCTATCCGCTCTCGGCCGAGCTTGCGGGCCGAGGGGACTGGGAAGGATTCGCACGAACCCTGCGCCGGCTGCTCGCCCTGGCGGGGGGCGTCGCTGCCGCAATCAGTCTCGCCGTCCTCATGACCGCCGGGTTGATCGTCCGACTCGTCTGGGGAGCCGCCTATGGCGACACGGCAGCAGTGCTTCGTATTCTCTATCTTGCCGTTCCGCCACTCTATCTCGGATTCATCGCCACCTTTCTCGCCGGAGCGCTCCACCGGGAAGCCGCCGCCGCACGTGTTCTCGCGCTCTGCCTCGCTGCCAACGTCGCCCTCAACCTGTTTGCCATTCCGCGGTGGGGCCCTCTCGGCGCTGCCTGGACCACGCTGATCACGGAGACGCTGGCAGCGAGCTGGATTCTCTGGCTCGTCTATAGAGCGCTGCGCGCAAAGGCAGCGTCCGGGGCGGCCGAACCGGCTTCTGCATCGCCACTCGAGGTTCTGGCTGATGGGTGATCGGTTTCAGGTTGCGATGATAGCCGCCTGTCCCTTTCCGGCCGGACGAGGGACGCCGGTTCGCGTTCTCCGACTGACGGAGGCGCTCGCCCGACGGGGGCATGCCGTTCACGTGGTGACTTATCACCTCGGCGACGGAGCACCCGACGCAGCCATCAGAGTGCACCGCATTGGACGCGTGCCCACCTACCGGCGCTATGAGCCGGGACCCACCTGGCAGAAGCTTCTGCTGCTCGACCCGCTCCTCGCCCGCCGCACGGTGGCCTTGCTCCGGTCGCAGCCGATCGACGTCATTCACGCACATCATGCGGAGGGGCTGCTGGTTGCGCTGATGGCTGGGGCCCGGGGGCGGCTTCCGATCGTGTACGACGTGCACACGATCCTCGAGTCCGAGCTGCCTCAGTATCCGCTCGGCATAGGCCGTCGCGCGCTTGCGCGGGTCGGGCGCGCTCTGGACCGGCGGCTCCCCCGCTACGCCGACGCCGTGTTGGCCGCTCACGACGACATCCGCCAACGACTCATTGCTGCCGACCCAGCGCTCGCAGACAGGATTGCCGTGGGAACCAGCGGCGTCGAGCTGGAGCCTTTCGCGATCGATCTTTCGCCGCGGGCAGAAGGTCGATCGGCCGGCCGAACCCTGGTCTACGCGGGCAACCTCGCGCCATATCAGGGCATCGAGCTGATGTTGCAGGCGTTCGCGCAGCTTCTGAAGCGGCAGAACGACGTGCGGCTCAGAATCGTGGCCAATTCCCCATTCACGCCGTACGCGCCCCTTGCGTCCGATCTCGGAATCGAGCGATCGATCGACCTGGTCCCTGCACAATTCGAGGACGTTCCCCGGCATCTTTCCGACGCGGCGGTCGCCCTCAATCCGCGAGTCGGCGGTGACGGTGTTCCCCAGAAACTGCTCAACTACATGGCGGCCGGAACACCTATCGTCTCGTTTCGCAGCTCGGCCAAACACCTGTTGCACGGCGAGCTCGGCTGGGTGGTTGAAGACGGCGACGTCACCGCTTTTGCCGACGGTATCGAGCGCCTGCTCGCGGACTCTGCGCTCGCGGCCCGACTGGGGGCCAATGCGCGGTCGTACGCGCGGGCGACGTTGACGTGGGAACGCACGGCCGAGCAGGCGGAGGCGGTCTATCGCCGGCTGGTCGCATGCCGGCCGTGACCGCGGTCGTCCCGACCCGCAACGGCGGCGACCGCCTGCTTCGGACGGTCGAGGCTCTCGAGCAGCAGACCCTCCGGCTGGCAGAGATCATCGTGGTGGACGACGCGTCGGACGATGGGAGCCCTGCGCGCGTCGTAGAGCGGTTTCCCGACGTCCAGGTGCATCGGCTCGATCAGCGCAGCGGTCCGTCGGCGGCCCGTAATGCGGGTCTAAAACGCGCGGCCACCGACCTCGTTCTGCTGGTAGATCACGACATCCGGCTCGCGGCGGATTGCGTGGAGCGCCTTGCCCTGGCGCGGAACGAATGGCAGACCGTAGCTGCGTGTCCGCGCATCTGTCTCCACCCGGAGCGCGAGATCGTTCAGGCAGATGGGGCCGAGCCACATTTCGTCGGCACACTTCTCCTCCGCAACGGCTTTCGCAAGGCGAGCGAGCTGCCGGCTGCGGACACCGCCCTCGTCGGGGCGGCGCCGAGTGGGTGCCTGCTTGTTCAGCGTGAGCCGGTCCTGGCCGCCGGCGGGTTCGACGAAGCCATCTTCTTCTACTTCGAAGACCTCGAGCTGAGCTTCCGCCTGCGAGCGCTGGGGCATCGGTTCATAGTCGTCCCGTCGGCTCGAGCCTACCATGACCGAGGAGCCGGTCTGCCGGAGCTCGCTTTTCGGGGGCGGGGAAGCTACCCCGCGCTTCGGCTCGGACTCACCCTCCGGCACCGGCTCTTTCTGCTGCTGGTTCATTACCGCGTGCGCACGCTTCTGGTTTTGGCGCCGGCTTTGCTCGTCTACGAACTGGCCTCTCTCGCGATGGCTTTGAGCCGCGGCCTCGCAATGGAGTGGGCGCGGGCCTGGGCCTGGGAGGTGCGCAACGCGGCCACCCTCCTCCAACGACGCAGGCGCATGCAGCGTGATAGAGTGCAACCGGACCGAGTCATCCTGGTTGGCGGACCTCTTCCTCTGGCACCCGGGGTGGTTCGTTCGCGAGTATCGGCAACCGCGGTGCGGTGGCTGTCGGTTGGCCTGAACGCCTATTGGCGCCTGGCCCGGCATCTGATTGGATGAGTGATCAGATCTCGGTAATCGTGCCGTGCTACCGCAACGGTGCCTCTCTTCAGCGTTGTCTGGCGGGTCTTGCCGCGGATCGTCAGGGCCGAGGCTTCGAGACCGTCGTGGTGGATAGCGGTTCCGACGGGAGCATGGCCCCCCTTGTGGCTGGGTTGTCGTCCGCGCGAGTCGTCTCGGTCACGGAGCGGCTATGGCCCGGTGCCGCGCGAAACCTCGGTACTCGCGCGGCTCGAGGTGAGCTCCTCCTCTTTCTGGATGCGGACTGCGTCCCTGAGCCGGGGTGGGTGGAAGCGGCGCGCACCGCGCTCCAAACTGGCGCTCGGATGGCGAGCGGGCCGGTGCTCGACCTTCTCCCACACCATCCGATCGCCGCGAGCGACAACCTGCTCCAGTTTTCGGAGTACCCGGCCGGTCGCCCTGAAGGGGTGGCGACCAAATTCCCCAGCTGCAACCTGGCCGTCCGCCGCGCGGACTTCGAAGCGGTCGGGGGCTTCCCGGAGCAACTGCGGGCGGCGGAAGACACGAGGCTCACGGAGGCAGCCGCCAGGAAATGGCCGGACGGCCTCCGCTTCGTGCCGGATATGCGCGTGCGCCATCTTGGCCGGACCGAGTTCCGAGAGTTTCTGGCTCATCATGCATGGTTCGGGTACCACCGCGGTCTCCTGCGCATCGACCTGACGCAACGGCAACAGCAGCTGGCGGCTCGCGCCCTCATGTTGCCGGCAGTGGTCTTCTGGCGCCTGCGATTCATTCTCGGACGAATCCGAGCCTGGAACTCCGAAGGGCTCATTCGGGCTATACTGCTGAGCCCGCTCCTCATCGCCGGGCTTTCGGCCTATGCCGTCGGGTTGCGTCGGGGCTTGTTGGAGGCGCGCGGGACGGGGACGAAGTCGTGACCGGTCCCCTGCGAATTGGGCTGATCGGGTGTGGAAGGGCGGCGGAGCGACTCTGGCTTCCAACGTTTCGCGCGGTGGGCGAAGCCCGCCTAACTGCCGTAGTGGATCCCCGTGCCGAGCGACGCGATCTGATCGCAAGCGCGATGCCGACGTGTCGTAGGGTCGAGTCTCCGGAGGCGCTGTTCGGCGGGGGGGACGTTGACGCCGTGATCGTGGCGACTCCCGCCGAAACCCACTTCGCGTTAGCGTGCAGCGGGATCCAGGCCGGCATTCCACTTCTGGTCGAAAAGCCGCTCGTTTCCACGGTGAATCAGGCGCTCGAGCTCGAAGCACTCCGCCAGGCGACGAAAGCGACGGTGATGGTCGGCTTCAACCGGCGATGGTGGCTTCCGATCCGCCGGCTCCGGGAACAGTTGCAGGGGCGAGCGCTATCACCTGTCCAAGTCGAGCTGGTATTCGTTACCCAGGCCGACCGCTGGGGCGCGGTTGCCGGGGTGCCCGATCTGCTCGACGACCTCGCTACTCATCAGTTGGACTTGCTGCGGTTCCTTCTCGGTCATGAGATCGGGTCCGTGGCTGCGAAGCGGGTCGGGGGGCGTGACGTTCGTATGGAGGTGAGATTGACCGACGGAAGCGTTGCATCCTGCCGAGTGTCCCACGACGGGTCCCCTGAGGAATCCGTTCGCGTAGCAGCGGAGCCGCTCAGTGCCTGGATTTATGCGAAGTCGGACCGCACGGTTCCGGCCGGCGGCGCTAGGCGGTTTGCGCTCGACCTCGGCGGCCGCGCCTGGCGACGGTTGGCCGGCCGCCCGAGCAGCCTCCTTAGGTCGTTCGAATACGAGTTGCGCGGATTCATTGCAACCATTCGCGAGCGGACGGAGCCCAATCCCGGCGTCCAGGATGCGATAGCTGTCGCCCGAGCCGTGGCGGCTGCCCGGCGATCGCTCGCGACTGGCGGCCTGCCGGTGACGCCGTGACCCAGATGAGTCCCCGACTGGTCATGATCGGCCTCGATGCTGCTGAACCACGGCTGATCGAGCAGTGGATGGCGGACGGCTCCCTGCCAAATATCAAGCGGTTGCGTGATCGCGGCAGCTACGGCCGCCTGGCGTCCTCGGCCGACTGGCTCGCCGGATCGCCCTGGCCCACGTTCTACTCCGGCGTGCTCCCCGGCGAACACGGGTTTTACCACAACCTGGGTTGGCACCCGGATCGCATGAAGGCGGTCCGGCCCACCCCCGACGACTTGCCTCTGACGCCCTTCTGGCGGGATCTGAGTCGGCTCGGATCCCGCGTGATTGCGGTTGACGTTCCGATGACCTATGCCCCGCAGCCCTTCAACGGGATTGAGATCTCCGGCTGGGCATCGCACGACGGGCTGGTGCCTCCATCCGCCTACCCGGCCGACGTGCTGCGATGGGTCGAGAAGGAAGTCGGCCATTCGCCCGCGGTGGACGAAGAGTATGTCGCGTTGCCGCTCCGCCGGATCCTAGAGATCAGGGACGAGCAGATCCACGCGACCTGCTTGGTCGGCGAGCTTGCGCTGGCTCTCATGCGACGGGAACCGTGCGAGCTCTTCATAGTGGCCTTCGGTGCGACCCACCGCTGTGGACACCAGCTGTGGGATGACACTGGTCTGGTCGAGGTGCCCGGACCTCGGAATCAAACGGCGCTAGCAGGCGCCTTGCGCCAGGTGTATATCGCTTGCGATGCGGCGGTCGGGCGTCTGGTCGAGGAAGCCGGCCCGGCGGCAGTATTGGCGTTCTCGCTTCACGGCATGGGGCCGAACACCAGTCGAGTTGACTTGCTTCCCGAGATGCTTCGCCGCGTTCTCACAGGAGATACCTCCGCGCCTCCGGCACGGAAGGGATTGCTGCGGCGGGTGCGTACGCTGGTGCCGAACAGTTGGCGACACGCAGTAAAGAGCCGGCTGCCACTCGGCCTCCAGGACCGCCTCACGGCGTTCTGGCGGCTGGGTGGAACCGACTGGTCACGCACGCGTGCGTTCTGTCAGGTCGCTGATCTCCAGGGATACATCAGAATCAACCTGAAAGGGCGGGAAGCTGCGGGACTGGTCGAGCCCGGCACGGAGTTCGAGAGCCTTTGCGCTCAAATCGCGGATGGGCTGCGGACATTTCGAGACGCCGACACTGGGGAGCCCGTGGTTCGCGAGGTAATCCCGAGCGATCGGGTCTATCCGCCGGGTCCGCGCCTGGCGGAACTGCCCGACCTTCTGGTGGGGTGGGCGGTGAGCCCGGTGGCGGAGCAGCGCGCGATCGTATCGGCACGATTCGGCCGGATCGACCTGCCGACACCGGGAAGGAACCCGACCGGACGGAGTGGTAACCACCGCCCGGAGGGTTTCTTCATCGGCGTGGGAGAAGGTTTCGGGGCCGGGTCGGCGGTGGAAGGCGCCCACATTCTCGACCTGGCCCCGACGGCTTACGCGATGCTGAACCTGCCGTGTCCCGGTATGATGAGGGGCCGAGACCTCCGACGCCGCGGCTCAGCGGGGCACGCAACATCTAACGCGGCTGGGTAAACAGCCGGTGCCAGCGGACCGCCGTCACAAACGGGAGTGAGCGCCACGAATTGTTGTCGTAGCTGAAGTAGACCACGAACGGATGGCCCAGCAGGTTGGATCGCGGGACGAACCCATAGTAGCGCCCGTCGTACGACGAATCCCGGTTGTCGCCCAGCAGAAAGAGAGAGTCGGACGGAACAACCAGCGGACCCCAGTCGTGAAGGCCGGGCACATAGTGGGCTGCATCGGAGCCGACGTAATAGTGAAGCTGCCAGCTCCGCATCTTCCTTTGTGTCTCGCGATCTCCGTTCTGGCTCAAGTCGGGGGCCGTGGCGTACGGCTCCGAGACTCGAATCCCATTGCGCACGAGAACACCTGCCTGCATTGCCACAGTGTCGCCCGGCAGCCCGATGACGCGCTTGACCAGTCGCAACGATGGATCCTCTACCGACCTCACCACTACGATGTCACCGTGCTTGGGCTCGCGAACGGCAGGCAGGCGCGCGGCAGCCAGCGGCAGCTCAGCGCCGTAAAGGAACTTGTTGACAAACAGAAAATCGTTGACCAGCAGGGTGTTCTTCATGCTGCCGGTGGGCCATACCCGAAACGGTTCGACGAAAAAGGTCGTAATCAGGAACCACAATATCAGAGCTTGGCCAATCGGCCTGGCCCAATCCCATAGCGATTTCAGGAACTTCGGCAACAACGGCGGATCCTCTAGGTAAGACTGTTCAGTCCGCCCTCAGCTCGGCGATCTCAGTGAATCGCCGGGCTGACGGGGAGCATGCTATTTCGTTCACTGGACGTTGAATGGCAGTGACATCTGGGTCCGGTCCCACTGCAGCTTCAGGACTCCGGTGCGATCGCCTTGCGGCTCAACCGCGATGGTGAACACCTCGACCGGCTGGGGCAGGGTCTCGGTCTTCATGTCGAATCGCGCAAAGTCCTTGTCGGCGTGGTAATCGGTGCCCCACTGGCCGGTCTGCGAGTTGACGATCAGCTTGGTTCCGTTCTGAGACGGCAGGCTCCACAGGGTGTAACTACCCTTGGGAATGGTCCGCGACCCGACTACGAGATCGGCATCGGTGGTGAAGCCGGTCGCCGCGTTGGCTCCGGTTCGCCAGACCTGGCCCCACGGGACCACCGTGCCGAAAATCTCGCGGCCGCGCTTGTGGGGCCGGCCGTAGTCGATCGTCAGATGTGCGTTGCCGATCGTGGCGCGGACGGTATCTCGTGCGGAGAGCTGCCCCATCGTGCCCTGCGACGCGTCACGCGCGGCAAAACTCTTGAAAGCCTTGTCCACGTCGGCGGACGGGAGCCGGTCCACCAGCACCTTGACGGTGCTTTCCCGACCATCGAGCGCGAGCAGGTGGCCCTGCTTGTCGAGCTTCGCATGTACCGGCAGCCCGAAAAAGTCGTAATCAGCTGCGTCGGCTCCGCGCCGCACAATGAAGGTCTCCGTCGCCTGGTTTCCCCCGAATGGCACGATCTGGAAGCCAAGGCTGTCCTTGCCAGCTTTCTGAAAGCGGAGAAACATCTGCTCGTAGAGGGCGTACGACGTGCTGGTCAACGGCATGGCGCCCGGTCGGACGGGAACGTGGAGGGTGATCGTGCTATCCGGCTGTTGCTGCTTGATCGTCATGGTCACGGTGTCCTTGCCGAAGACCATGTCGCCGGTGAATGCCGGTGCATCGGGGGCAGGGACGGCTGGTTGCACGTTGACCTGGAGTCGGGAGACGGTCTGATCCGGGTTCAGCGTCACGACGAAGTGGAGCTGGCGAGCCCGGGGCACGCGGGCCGCCACGTCCGCCTCGAGCCGATTGCTGGTCCGGCTGAACTGCTCGACCGACAGTGTGTCGCTCCCGAGACGGGTGATGAAAGCCGCCTTCTCGGTGCGGCCCTGGGCCATCAGCGTCGCGGGTAGAAACGCAAGAAGCGTCAGGAGAATGGGGCGTCGCATGAGAGTATCCGAGGTCCGGGGAGGGGAAATCTCGTGGCCACCCGGGTTCCGGTCACGAGGCAACGTCTCTTACGGGGGGCGACCCGCCGTGGTTTCGCTTAGTTCTCCGGCAGCGCGAACGCTACCAGCTCATCGCCCTTACCCCACAGCCCACCAGATCCTCCCGCCGCAATGACGACAAATTGGCGTCCGCCCGGTCGAGCGCGGTAGGTCATCGGAGTCGCCTTACCGCCTGCCGGAAGCGCCCCCTTCCATAGCTCGCGCCCGGTTTCCGTTTCGTACGCTCGAAGAAAGTGATCCGGCGTCGCGCCGAGAAACACGAGCCCGCTTGCGGTAGCGATGGGGCCGCCCAGGCTGGGAGCTCCCCAACTTGGAGGTGGCGGGGCCCCATGGGGAGGTGGGGGGAAGCTTCCGCTCGGGATTCGCCAAACTGCTTTCCCGGTCACGAGACTCACGGCCACCAGTTCCCCGAAGGGCGGCGGCGTGCAGGGCAAGCCCGAAGGTGATCGCACGATTTCCCGTCGCATGACGTATGGCGTCCCCTTCATATCGGTATACTCGGCGTTCATTCGTGAGCAGGTCTCCGAATCCTGCACCGACTTCAAGCGCTCTCGTGGAATGAGCCGCACCTCGGTTGCCAGCCGATTGACCGGTATGATGGCCAACTGGCGAGACGGATCGAACACCAGCCCGCCCCAATGCGCACCGCCGATGTTGGATGGCACCACCAGCGTTCCGGCCAAGCTGGCCGGTGTGAAGATGCCTTCGTTTCGAGCCCGAGCCAGTCGCGCCTGGCAGAAAACACGGTCACTGTCGCTCGCGCCCCAGAGCTGGTCGGCCGGGATCCGGTGGGGGCTCAGAGGTTCGATGGTTGAAAAAGGCTGGGTGGGCCACGCCTTCTCTCTAGCGACGTCGCTGGCCGGCACGGGGCGCTCTTCCACCGGCCAGATGGGCTCACCGGTTTCCCGATTCAGCACGTAAAGCATCCCGGTCTTGGTGGCCTGAAGCACGGCTGGGGTAGAAGTGGACGCCTTGGTCAGCGTGACCAGCGCCGGCGGCGAGGCATTGTCGTAATCCCAGAGATCGTGATGCACGGTCTGGAAGCTCCAGACCAGTTGTCCTGTGCTTCCCCGCAGGGCGACGACCGAGTTGGCGTAGCGGTTCTCACCCAGCCGCTTGCCGCCGAAGTAATCGGGGCTTGCACTGCCGGTCGGTATGATGACGAGATCCCGCTCAGGATCGGCGGCGATGACGGACCACGCGTTGCCGGCACCGGTTCGATGCGCGTCGGCACCCTGCCAGGTTGCATACGCCGGATCGCTCGGGCTCTGGGGTACGGGGTCCCAGGTCCACAGCAGCCGTCCGCTGCGTGCGTCGAAGCCGCGGACCTCCCCACTCGCGGCGTCCGTCCGGTTATTGTCGGCGACGCCGGACCCGACCACGATGACGTTCCGAACAACGGCCGCCGGCGACGTTTCTTCGTATTCCTCCAGTTCGAACGGCGCATTGCGCAGTCCGCGACGCAAGTCCACCGTGCCTTGCGTACCGAACTGGCGGCACGGCGCGCCGGTTGCCGCGTCGAGCGAGATGAGCCTCGCGTCTACGGTGGCCACAATGATGCGCCGCCGACAGGGGTCGCCGGGCTTCGCGTTTGGATCGAGCCAGGTCGAAACCCCCCGACTGGTCCAGTCTCCAAACATGTGGGCCCGGCCTACTTTTGCGTCGAATACCCACCGTTCTGTACCAGTTTCCGGGTCGAGCGCGATGACGCGGCCGAGCGGGCTGCTGAAGAACAACGTTCCATCCACCACGATCGGTGTCGCCTCAAGCGAGGTCGGTCGGTGAGTCTCCGGTCCTGACGCCTCGCCGGTGGAGTAACGCCACGCGACGCGAAGCGCGGCTACGTTGGCCGGCGTGATGTCGGTCAGCGGACTGAAGCGCGTTCCCTCCGGGTCGCGGCCGTACGCGGCCCACTCGGCGATGGGCCGAGTCGCTGGGGTCTGGGCGGCCAGGCTGGTCGCGAGCAGGGACGAAAGAAGGCACCGGGCACTTCGCATTATTCGTTCTCCGGCCGACGTCGAGTTCGCTTGAGGTCCGACCGTCGCCGCTTGGCCTCGAGCCGAGCGGCTTTCACCGAGGCGGGAACACGGGTCCGCTTGCGGCGCTTGGGAAGGGCAAGCGCGCTGGCGACCACCGTGCGCAGTCGCTCGGTCACAGACTCGCGGTTTCGCAGTTGACTACGGGTCTCGCCCGACACCAAACGAAGCCGGCCGGCAGAGTCGAGGCGGGTGGCCAGGCGGGCGAGGAGGCGGGCACGCTCTTCCTCAGTCACGGCAGCGGACGCCGCGATGTCCCACACAACTTCGATTCTGGTTGACGACGTGTTGACGTGCTGGCCGCCTGGGCCGCTCGAGCGCGATGCCCGGTACGTCAGCTCGCTGAGCGGGATCCGCAGTGTCGCGGTAATCTCGACAAATCCCTCTGCCGACATGCCCAAGGGTAAGCGATCCAACCCCCGGCACCAACGCTTCCGCCTCGCCCCGAGCGGATTACGTTACTGCCATGCCGACCCTCCCAGTGCTCCAGGAGCATCTCGCCGGGCTCGGCCGAGTGGTGCTGGGCTACTCGGGTGGGGTGGACTCGGCCCTGTTGGCGGTGGCGGGGCGAGCGGCGCTCGGTCCGGAGCGGATGCTCGCTGTGATCGGGCGAAGCGCTTCCTATCCCATCGCTCAGTGGCAAACCGCCGTAGACCTCGCCAGGCAATTCGACGTGCCACTCCTCGAGCTCGACACTCGAGAGCTCGACGACCCGCGGTACGTCGCGAATGCCCCCAACCGATGCTACTTCTGCAAGGCCGAGCTGTGGAACCGGCTCGGCGCGATCGCGGCTGGTCGCGGCTTCGACGTTGTGATCGACGGCACCAACGCGGATGATCTCGGCGAGCATCGTCCCGGCCTCAGCGCGGCGCTGGAATGGGGTGTTCGCTCGCCGCTGGCGGAGCTGGGCTGGAGCAAGGCAGACGTGCGGGCTGCGGCGCGCGCGCTGGGTCTTCCGATCTGGGATGCGCCGGCGGCGCCCTGCCTCTCGAGCCGGATCCGTTACGGACTCGCCGTCACCCCGGCTCGGCTGGCGCAGGTCGAGGCAGCCGAGTCCCATCTTCGCGAGCTGGGGATCGACGGGGATCTGCGGGTGAGACACCACGGCGCGACGGCGCGCATCGAGGTAGCCACCGAGCACCATCCGCGGCTGCGCGATGGCTGGGAGGCGGTTCGGGCGTTCTTTCTCTCTTTGGGCTTCGATGACGTGGAGCTCGATCCGCGAGGCTATCGTCGGGGCAGTCTGCTTGCGATCGCTGCCGAGTCCGGCCGCTGATGCGCTTGTTCGCCGCACTGCCGATTCGGGAGCCGGGGCGGGGCGCCGTCATATCTCTGTTGGACGACCTCCGTGGGTCCGACTGGCCGGTGCGCTGGGTGAAACCCGAGGGCATTCATCTCACCCTCAAGTTTTATGGCGAGGTGATGCCGGAGAGACTCGACGTCATCGAAGAGGGGCTGAGATACGCGGTCGCCGGCGCGAGGCCGATTCCCCTGCGACTCACCCAGGTGGGAGCCTTTCCGACATCGACCCGGCCGCGGGTGCTGTGGGTCGGTTTGGAAGCTCCTCCCGCGCTCGAGCTGCTGTACGACCGGCTGGAGCGACGTGGGATCGAGATCGGATTTCCGCCGGAGGGCGCCCCCTACAGCCCGCACGTCACGCTGGGGCGGGTCCGCGAGGGGCACCGGCTGCCGCCGGGAGCCATCGATCGCTACGAGATGTCGAATGAAGGAACCGCGTTCCTCGCGGAAGAATTGGTGTTGTACGAAAGCGTGTTGACGTCTGACGGTCCCCGATATCAATCGAGGCTGGTTCTTCCGCTCGAGGCCTGATGGGCTGTCTGCTCGCTCCGTTCCGTGCTCTGGGCTGCCTCGTCGTGATAGCAGCCGTGGCGCTGGCCTGGCTCTACCGTGACCGTGTCTTCACGGCCGCCATGCAGGCGGCCGGCCGGCGTACGGAGGCGCCGGTGGCGGCGGGCCGGCCGGGAACTCGCGCGCTCGAGAATGCCAAGGCGCGCACCGACTCGGTCCGACGTGGGTCGGTCGACTCAGTCGTCCTGAGCGCCGCTGAGACGGCCTCGCTCATCGGGAGCGGGCTCGATCCTTCCGTGCGGCGCCAACTGGACTCGCTCGAAGTGCGCCTGCTCGACGGGCAGATCGAGGTCGGAGCCCGAGTCGCAACAGCCAATCTGCCGCGTAGCGCGCTGGGTCCCCTTGCGCTCGCGCTGCACGATCACGAGCGGGTGCGCGTGACGGGACCGGTGACCGTCGTGGGTCCGGGGCGGGGAGAGTGGCGGATCGAGCGCCTGAATCTGGCCGGGGTACCACTTCCGGTTGACGCGGTTCGCCCCTTGCTCGACAGGAGCTTCGGACGGCAGACGCTCCCGATCGCGCTGCCGCCCGGGGTCACCGACATCCGTATCCGCCCCAGCGGCGCGGTCCTTTTTGGGGCGCGGAGCCGATGACCGACCGCGTCCTCATTGTCGACGACGAAGCCGGCATTCGGCAGGCGCTCAAGCAGGTGCTCGACTACGAAGGCATGGAAGTTCGGGTCGCATCGTCTGGCGGCGAAGGAATCACGGTTTACCAGGACTACCATCCCCACGTCGTTTTCCTGGACGTCAAGATGGCGGGCCTCGATGGCCTCGAGACCCTGACCCGGCTGCGCGACCTCGATCCGACCGCGACGGTCGTGATGATCTCGGGGCATGGAACCATTGCCACTGCCGTGGAGGCGACTCAGCGGGGCGCATTCGACTTTCTGGAAAAGCCGCTCGACGCCGATCGGCTGCTGGTCACCGTCCGTAACGCGCTGCGACATGCGAGGCTGTTGGGCGAGAACGAGCGGCTTCGGGAAGGGCAGGCAACCCGCTACGCCATGGTGGGCGACAGCGCGGCACTCAAGCAGGTACACGAGCTGGTCGCGCGCGTCGGGCCGACCGGCGCGCGCGTGCTCATTAC
>DATJGL010000361.1:0-4504 GCA_035495075.1 Gemmatimonadales bacterium | reverse complement strand
CGGCGGATGGGGCAAGCTGTACATCGTCGTCACCCCGAACGGCCTGGCTCTTCCCTGCCACGCCGCGAACATCATTACGTCGCTCTCGTTCCCGTCGGTGCGGGACCACTCGCTCGAGTGGATCTGGCAGGAATCGCCAGGGTTCCAGGCGTTCCGAGGCGATTCCTGGATGAAGGAGCCGTGCCGCAGCTGTCCCCGCAAAGCAGTGGACTTCGGCGGCTGCCGTTGCCAGGCCTTCGCCCTTACGGGGGATGCGGCGAACACTGATCCGGTCTGCACCCTCTCTCCGCTGCGGAGCCTGGTCGACGAGGCGCTGGGCGAGATTCCCGACCAGATCGAATATGAGTACCGCGTCCTCACAGGAGAACCGCAGCAGGCGTGACCCGCCCCCGCGGTGACGCCGCCGCCGGCCCCCTCGCAATTCACGCCGAGGGGTTAGGGCGGGACTACGGAACCACCCGGGCCCTCATTGCCCTCGATCTTCAAATTTCCGCTGGAGCTTTGGTCGGCTTGCTGGGCCCGAACGGCGCCGGCAAGACGACCGCCATGCTGCTGCTGGCGACTCTGCTCGCTCCTTCACGCGGGCAAGCCCACGTTTTCGGGCACGACGTAGCCCGGGAGCGCAATGCCGTGCGCCGGCGCCTTGGACTCGTGTTCCAAGAACCCAGCGTGGACGGACTCCTGACGGTCGAGGAGAACCTGCTTTTCGCGGCGCGGCTGGCCGGACTGGACGGCCGGGCGGCGCGAGCAGCCGTTCGTGCTACCCTGCAGCGCACCGGTCTGGCGCCCCGGGCGGGACAGCCGGCCAGACAGCTCTCAGGCGGCTGGCGTCGGCTTGCCGACATTGCCCGTGCCACCCTGCACCAGCCGGAGTTGCTGATTCTGGACGAGCCCACCGTGGGCCTTGACCCCGAGCATCGCGATCGCATGTGGAGCTTGCTCGATGCAGAACGGCGCGACCGCGGCGCAACCATCTTGTTCTCGACTCACTACCTCTCCGAGGCAGAGGCCGCCGACCGCGTCGTGATGCTCGCCCGGGGGGCAGTGGTGGCCAACGCGCCTCCACTCGACCTCCAGGCCGCACTCGGCGACCGAATCGCCGAGGTCGATGGCGAAGGGGCGGATCAGCTGGTGGCCCGACT
Source organism: Gemmatimonadales bacterium (assembly GCA_035495075.1). Taxonomy (GTDB): domain Bacteria; phylum Gemmatimonadota; class Gemmatimonadetes; order Gemmatimonadales; family GWC2-71-9; genus DASQPE01. The sequence continues at coordinate 3,362 of DATJGL010000361.1, read as the reverse complement.
GCAGGAAATCGGCGTGCTGGTAATCGTTCACCGGACGGGCCGCGGCTGGCGGGTTGGAGTGCGCGGTGGCGGAGAGGTGGTAACCGAGCAGGCTGCCGCGGTGTCCGGAATTACTCGCCTGGCCGTTCGGCCTCCCACGCTCGAGGACGTTTACTTCGCGCGGACCCAGACGGAGACGCTGTCGTGAGCGCCGCGGGTACGGCATGGGGGATCGTGGTCCGCGACTTCATCCGCAGCACGCGGCAGCGGAGCCGACTCCTCGCCGGCCTGGCCCGGCCCTTCATCTGGGTATTCCTGGTCGGCGCCGGTTTCAATGGAATTGCTCGCCTGCAGGGCGGGATCAGCTATCAGGCGTTTGCCTACCCGGGCGGCATCGTCATGGCGGCGCTGTTCGGGGGCATGCTGACGGCGATTTCCACCGTGTACGACCGTGAATTCGGTATGCTGCGGCTCATGCTCGCGAGCCCATCCGGCGTCGGCGCGGTTCTCTCGGGAAAGACGTTATCGGCAGCGATCGTGGGAAGCATGCAGGCCGGAGTCGTGTTGGCCTGCTCGCCGCTCGCTGTTCACCTCACCTCGAAGCAGTATGCGGCGGCCGCGGGTGTCGTGGTCCTGGTTTCACTGGTCAGCGCCACCCTCGGGCTGCTGGTCGCATCACGGCTCACCTCAGTGGAGAACTTTGGCGGGGTTATCAACGTGATACTGTTTCCGCTGCTCTTTCTGAGCGGCGCCCTGTATCCGACCGCCGGCATGCCCGTGGTGCTCCGGACGGTGGCGCGGTTGAATCCCGTGACCTACATGGTGGATCTCATGCGCCACGGGTTCGGCCAGCATGCGGAGTTCGACGTCCGGCTCGACCTAGGCGCCCTCATTGCCACGGCAGTGGTCGCGTTTGGCCTCAGCGCACTGCTGTTCGACCCGGAGCAGCGGTTCGTGGGACGTAAGCCACCTGGCGAAAGCCGGCCGCCGACCGGCCCGACAGTCTAGCTATCGATCGGGCGAGGCGGAGGTACACTCACCGACAAGCCGCTCCAGCAGCACGTTCTGCTCTACTCGCGCTCGAACCGGCCGCTGTACCCGCGGCTCCGGCGGGATTTCGGTCTCGATGGTGATGTGTCTCTGGCGACGGAGCAGTCCGCCCCGGATGTGCCAGGCGAAGGTGCCGTCTTCGCGGGTCGTCTGGTGCAGCCGGATTGGAGTGCTGTCGCCCCGGAGCGCCCCTTCCCTGGTGTCTCGACGGAGCGTGAAACTGAATTGGAGTACCGAGTCGATGCCTGCACTGCCGGCGAGGCGCCGGATCTCGAGGCCCGCACCATCGGTCCAGGTACCGCCGATCGGAAGGGATTGGGTAGGAAGCCGAGGCAAGAGATCGTCGAGGGCGCGGGAGAGATCGGCCACCTCGGCAATGTCGTCGGGCACGAACGGCCGCGCGTCGGCGCGATACCGACCGTCGCGACTCACGACGCCACGATAGCGCCCGCCGATGAGAGGATCGGTGTCGGGCTCGAGGTTGGCTTCGGCAGTCCGGCGCCAGACGCTGAGCGAGTCGAACCACGCTTCGACCTGAACGCTGTCCGCCCGACCGGGCTTGGCGCGAAAGCGCCACTCCCCGTCGAGGCCTACCGACTCTTGTCGGGCGCGCCCGGCGGTGTAAGTCTCGACGCTGCCCCGGCTGGTCTCCCGGAAATGCGCGCAGTCCAGTTGTTCCGGCGTGTAGTGTAGTGCCGGCTCCCGGCCCCCGGAGCGTTCGCCCAGGATCGCCAGGCTGAGGAGCAACGTTCTCCACGCTCGCTTGGATGAGGCCATCCGTCTCCCCGATCAGCCACGACCCTGTAATTTTGCTGCCGTCGGCTCCACCCGCACCTCGGATGGTACACGTCTTCCCGGAGTTCATATGGTGCGATTCCCGGTCCGTGCGGCGACTGGCGCTCTCGGCATTCTGATCTTTGGAGCGGCGGGGGCCTTTCCACAGGCAGCTCCGGCGCCAACCGCCGCCCCCAGGCGGATCATCATTCACGCCGGGCGTCTCATCGACGGTGTCACCCAGGCACCGCGGTCGGACCAGGGCATTCTGGTCGAGGGCGACCGCATCGTTTCGGTGGGCCCCTATGTCGAGATAAGCGGGAAGGCCGCGGGCGCCGAGCGAGTCGATCTCGGCAGCATGACGGTGCTGCCGGGCTTGATCGACAACCACACCCACGTGCTGCTTCAGGGCGACGTGACGGCCGCGGATTACGACGAACAACTGCTCAAGGAGTCCATTCCCTACCGAACCATCCGCGCTACGGCAGCGGCCCGAACCGCTCTGATGAACGGCTTCACCACCATTCGCGATCTCGAGACGGAAGGCGCCATGTACGCCGACGTCGATCTCAAGACCGCTATCGCGCGCTCGGTCGTGCCCGGGCCACGCATGTTCGTCGCCACCCGGGCCTTTAGTGCAACCGGCATGTATCCGTTGCTGGGCTACTCCTGGGAGCTGAGGATGCCGGAAGGCGTGCAAGTCGTGGATGGCCCGGACGAGATCAGAAAAGCGGTGCGGGAGCAGGTCAAGTACGGCGCGGACTGGATCAAGGTCTACGCCGACCGCAAGTACTACATCGCAAGCGACGGCAGGCTGCGGAGCTGGGTGAACTTCACCGACGAGGAGTTCAAGGCGTTCGTCAGCGAGGCCCACCGACTGGGCCGGAAGGTGGCCGTGCACGCGGTGGGGTGGGATGGGATCGACGCGGCGCTCCGAGCCGGCGTGAACACGATCGAGCACGGCGACGGACTCACGCCGGATCTCATCGACCGGATGATCAAGCAGAAAGTGTATTGGTGCCCGACGATCTATGTGGGTGTCTATGTCGCCGGCGGACGCGGCGGCCCGTGGCCGAAGATGGTGGAGCTGGAGCGCCAGGCGTTCGGCACCGCGCTCAAGCGCGGCCTCCTACCGCTCATCTCGTACGGCACGGACGCGGGCGGGTACCCGTGGACCGAGAATCAAGCGAAAGAGTTTGCCTACATGGTGAAGTACGGGATGACTCCCATGCAGGCCATCAAGGCCGCGACCAGTGTCGCAGCCGGGCTACTCGATCGGGGAGACAGTCTGGGAGCGGTCGCGCCCGGACATTATGCCGACCTGGTAGCCGTCCGGGGCGACCCGCTTCGGGACATCACCGAGCTGGAGCGGGTCCGCTGGGTGATGAAGGGAGGGACGGTGTACAAGAGCGAGCCGTGATCGAGGCTGACGGAGCGGCCGGAGCGACGTTATCGAATCAGTCCGTGCTGGGCGGCGTAGCGCACCAGATCGGCGTTGGTCGCAAGCTTCATTTTCTCGAGAATCCGGGCCCGGTAGGTGCTGACCGTCTTCGGGCTCA
>DATJGL010000360.1:0-2613 GCA_035495075.1 Gemmatimonadales bacterium | reverse complement strand
GATAGTAGCTCATGCCACGGGTTCCCTGCTGTCGCTCAAGCTTGTGTCCGCGACGGGTCCTGGTACAGGCCGATCACGTTGCCGGCAGGGTCGCGGAATCGCGCGGTAATCTCGGGGGCGTCGACTCCGATCGGTTGCACGATGGTACCGCCCTGCGCCTCCACCGCGCGGCAAGTCTCCGCGACGCTGTCGACCATGATATAGAAGAGCAGGCCGGGTGTGACCGCGGCGTTCCTTCCAAGGACGAACGCCCCGCTGACTTCGCCGGTCGTGTCGTCGAATGCCTGCGCGCCGTCACCGCGCGTTCGCATGGACCAGCCGAACACCTTCGAGTAGAACGCCGCCGATTGACTGGCGTTCAAGGCCGGCAGCTCGAGGTAGCAGATTTTCCCGTTAGCGAGCGTGGGGGCCATCAAGAGAACTCCAATTTGAACGAGTGTCGCGATCAATCTTGCCAGGCGCGGCTACGCGCTATCGCGGTGACGCCTCCCGTTCCGGGCTCCAATCAGGATGGCCAGTGCGTTGAGCTCCGACAGTCCGCGCTCCAGCAGAAAATGCTGGCCGCCGCCGGTTACGGCGTAGAGCCGATAGTACGGCCTGTCTAACCGATCCTGGCGACGGACGATCGCGAGCTCCGCGTCGCGGTATCGGCGGACAAATCGCCAGCGACCAATTCCGATTCGGTGCTCGAGAGAGTTCGGTGCGAGATGCCATGTTTCGGCGCCCGACGCAGGCCACTACCCAGCCCCGGCCACCGGGTGCGACTCGCAGATCCAGCCCGTCCTCGGTGTCCGGCGTGATCAGCCATCCTGGACCGAGCGTAACGGGCCTCGGCTCTGCCATGTGCCGCGGTGTCGTTGGTGGGCCGTCAGGTGCGAGCGTGGTCGGTGTTCTTCAGACTCGAGTCGTCGGCCTCCATCTTAAGCTCGCAGTCCGGGCAGAGGCCGTGCGACGTCCGCGCCCGATGCTGGGCAAGAAACGCTTCGAGGCTGAGCCACGTACCCTCGTGGCGCACGCGCCGGCACCACGCACAAAGTACCACGAACGACTCGAGATACGCGACGCGGCGGGCGGCTCGGATAGTCCAGGCAGTGACGGCGATGCCCAGCAGAACCACCACCACCGACTCGAGGAGTGCCTCGGCTATGCGGTGGGGTGAAGCGGGGGCGCCGAAGAGGACGTGGGGAAGATCCAGCAGCTCGTCCATCCACACCAAGGCGGCAAGGATCAGAAAGCCAATGATTTGTGGGATGACTGCTACCCGTCCCACAAAACGTGGAATCACCGGCATTACGGGCTCCTTCTGGCCTCAGCGCTCCCGATCCACTCGACGCGTTTCCGGTGCCTGCGCCAGCAGCCGTTCGGCGAAGTCCATGCGCTCCTGCGTCTCGGTCAGCTCCTGGCGTAGCTTGCTCACCTCGATTTCGAGCGCTTCGAGCCCCGCCTGCAGGTCGGTCCCCGCTCCGCGGCTCCAGCGCAGGCGCTGGGCCCACAAGGCGAACACCAGCCCAAGCCCTGCGTGAATTGCGGCGTGCCACGGCTCGGCGTGGGCGGCCGCGAACCCGACGCCGGCCCAGTTGACGATGCTGAGACCGGTGGCGATGGGGTACCAAACCTTGGGGTTGAAGGTCATGGCGAGATCCCTGTGGAGTCGGCCCGACGTGGCACGGCGATCAGGAAAGCTATCATGCAGCCCCGATCGGCTAAGGGCCGCTGCGAGCGGGCCGCCCTTGAAGTACGCGGGTCAGCCCGACAATGCTCACCAGGGCCCAGGCGCCCTCGAGCAGCAGGAAGCCGTACTGCTGTTCAACGGCGGCGACCGCGGTCAGGACGGTCGAGCCGATCAGATTCAGCCCTTGGTAAACCAGGCTGTGGGTTGCGAGTCTCCCGACCTGGCTGCCGGCAAACGGCAGCAGGATCAGAAGCGCACCCAGGATCGAGATCCCCTGGAGCATGAGTCACCTCTATCAGGACACGAAAGCATGAACCGAGCCGAGCCGCTGGAGTTCCGCGCAGTGAAACGGCCGGGCAGTCATCTGCGCTTGCGCAGAACGACATGCGTGGCGCGGTGCCCACGATGTGCTCCGGGCGTCTCCCATCGTGCGGCCTAAGCCATAAGGCGAGAAGTTGCCCGCCATTTTGGGCCGCGCTTACCAGCTCAGGCTCAGGGGCCATGGTTGCGGGATGAACAGGAGCATCCAGGCGGCACCAAGCAGCGCCACGTTCTTCTTGAAGTGTGTCAGATCCGCCAGCCGACCTGCTGGATCGGTGGCGGCCCAATAGTTGTGCATCAACACGGATGTGGGCACCAGGAAAAGGGTGAGCAATACGACTCCCCAGGCCGGGTGAAATCCAAGAAGCACACTCAGGCCACCGAGAATGATGAGCAAACCCGACCCGAGAACTCCGACGCGCGCGGCTGGAACCCCTTTGGCGCGGGCGTAGGGTTCCATCATGTTTACCAGACGAAGATGATCCATCCCTGCAAGAAGGAAGAACCCTCCGTAGAGGACGCGACCAGCGAGAAACAGGTACTGCATGCAACCCTCCTTGTATGACGGTGCGAGCGCCGAGACAGCGCTCTTCGCACGTTTACTCCGCACTAGGCTGCGC
>DATJGL010000359.1:0-39786 GCA_035495075.1 Gemmatimonadales bacterium | reverse complement strand
TGCACGAGCGCCTGCCCGACCTGGTGCTGATGGATCTCGAGATGCCCGAGCTTGATGGGCTCGGCACCATCGGATACCTGATGTCGGAAGCGCCTCGACCGATCGTGGTGGTGAGCGCCTACGCCGGACCCGGAACTGCCGCCGCGATTCGGGCGCTCGAGCTGGGCGCGGTGGATCTGGTCCCCAAGGAGGACGATCGGACCGCGCCGGCGCTGGAACGCTTCCGGGAACGAGTCCTGGCGGCGCTCAGGGCTGCGAGCGCAGCCGACATCCATCGCCTGCCGATGCTGGCGCGGCCGGCGCAGGGGACCCCGGTGGCGCCGGCTCTCAGCCTGCCGGGTCGAGCGCGCCGCTGCGTCGCGATCGCGGCATCCACCGGTGGACCGCGGGCCCTGGCCGACCTGGTTCCGGCGCTCGAGCGGGGGCATGAGGCGGCAACGGTCATCGCGCAGCACATGCCGCCCAAGTTCACTCGCAGCCTCGCAGAACGGCTCGCGGCGCAGAGCCATCTCACGGTGGTGGAGGCCGAGCATGGCACTCCGTTGCTGGTCGACACCGCGTACGTCGCACCGGGAGACTGGCACATGCGGGTCGCCCTTGGGCCCGATGGGCCTCGGCTCGAGTTGAGCCGCGATCCTCCGGTATGGGGCGTTCGTCCGGCGGCCGACCCGCTCTTTCGCTCCGTCGCCGAGGTCTTCGGCGCACAGGCTATCGGCGTAGTGCTGACCGGTCTCGGTCGCGACGGCGCCGAGGGGCTTCGCGCCATTCACGACGTCCGGGGCCTGGGGATCGCGCAGGATCGCGATAGCGCCACGATCTATGGAATGCCCAATGCCGCGTTGCAGGCGGGCGGGGTGGACCACGTCCTGCCCGTCGCACGTATCGCGGAGCGGGTGAATCGCGAGCTGGCAAGACTGGCCCACCGATGAGCCGCGACGCAGGAGCGGTGTTGCTGGTGCGTGCGAGGCGGCGGATCGTCGCCCTGGCGCTGGATCATTTGGTGGAGGTCGTCGATCCGGGAGTACCCATCGACGTGCCGGCCCGGCAGCCGGCGCTGCGCGGATTGACCAGCATCCGCGGCAAACTGGTGCCGCTGGTTCATCTGGGCGCGCTGCTCGACGGGGGGGCATTCCCGGAGCGCGTGAGTGATGCCGGTGTCGTCATCGCCGTGGGTGAGCGGCGGATCTGTCTTGAGGTCGAAGGGGTTGAGGAGGTGCTTCGGGAGCCGGCGCTGCCGGTGCCCCCGGGAGCCGAGTCGCTGCCCTGGGCTCTCGGCGTTACCCGGGGTCCCGACGGGCTCGTACCGGTTCTGGACCTTCCGGCCCTCGGCGGCCGGCTCGCAGAAGGAGGAGTCTGACGCGTGGCCAGCGAAGACGAGATTCAGGTCGTTGCGTTCCGGGTTGGTCCTCAGGAGTTCGCGCTGGATATCCTCCAGGTCGAGCGGATCCTTCGCTACGAGCGGCCCTCGCCGCTGCCCAAGGCGCCTGCGTTCCTCGAGGGCGTGGTGCGTTACGAAGACACCGCGGTCCCCGTGGTGGATCTCCGCAAGCGACTGGAGCTCCCCGATCCGCTGCGCGAAGAGACCCGTCTCATGATCCTGCAGCTCGACGAGCAGAAGATTGCCGTGGTGGTGGACGAGGTCCGCGAGGTCATGCGAGTGGACAGCACGACGATCACACCGCCGCCACCCGTGGTTCGAGGGCTGGCCGCACCCTACATCGCGGGCATCATCGCCCGTGGCGATCGCACGATCGTGTTGCTCCATGCACTCAAGCTGCTGACGTCCAGCGAGCGGCTGGCCCTGGCAGGGGCAGGGGTTTCGGCATGACCGACGCTTTGGCAGCCGGGTTGCGCACGCAGTACCACGAGATCGAGCAGCGGCTCGCGTCGATCACCGGCGACGCCGAGCGCGAAGCGGTGAAACGTGACATCATCGCCCTGTTCAAGCGGGTGGACGGCGCCCTGGGCGAGCTGGCTCAGCTCAAGGAGGACATCCGCACGCTGGTGGATCGGTACAAGCAGGTCGGCGCCACTTCGGATGCACCCCAGGCACCCCAGTTCACCGGCGCCAGGCCCGCGGTTCAGGCGGACCACCTGAATGCCTCGACCTACATCGAGAAGGGATGGAGTCTCATCTCGCTGGGGGACTATGGTGGTGCGATTCAGGCGCTGGAGAACGCTCTGACCCGGTCGCCCGGGGCAACCCAGGCACTCTCGCTCCTCGGCTGGGCCCAAATGCTGAGCCGGCAGTACGACCAAGCCCTGGGTACCTTTTCCAAGGTATTGATGAAGGAGCCCGCCAACGCACTCGCCCGGATCAACGTGGGGTATATCTGCCTCAAGAAGCGGATCTTCGGCGAGGCCATCGAGCACCTCTCACGCGCCATTCGCCTCGACAACGACCGCAAGGCTACCCTGTACGCGCACTACTATCTGGGTCTGGTCTATCTCGAGCGGGAGATGTACGAGGACGCCGAAACCTTTCTCCAGAAGACACTGGGGCTCGGGCCTAACCTGGTCGAGGCGTGGTTCGAGCTAGGCCGGGCCCGCTGGTTCACCGGGAACCACGACGGTGCGAAGCAGGCGTGGAACGATGGGATCAAGGCCAACAAGTTCAATCCGTGGGCCAAGCGCTGTCAGGAAATGCTGGATCTGGCCGCGAAGGGCAGTGAGATCCCGCGCAACACGGGGTCCGACTAGGGAGCACGCCGCATCGTCTTTCCCTTCCTTTGTCTTCTCTGGCTAACCGCTCAGCTGCCCGGTCCTCAGCTCCTTCGCGTCGGCCCGGTCACCGCAGTCGCCTGGAGTGCCCAGTACCAGCTTGCCGGCGCGCTCGCCCAAGAAGCGGCGCAAGCCTGGGACTGGCCTGGTCTGGGTCGCCTTCCGCCTGACTCCGTCACCCTCATCGTCGTTCCCGATCGCGTCCGGATGGACTCCCTGGTCCGAGGCCAGATGCCGGGGTGGGGCGCCGCGCTGGCCTTTCCTGAGTCGCGCACGATCGTCCTCCGTGCCGATGCTGGTGACCTTGAACGAACCCTTCGGCATGAGCTGGCCCACCTGGCCTTGCACCGGCAGATCAGAGTGCGGGTGCCGCTCTGGTTCGACGAAGGCTACGCCGCACTGGCGGCGGGTGAGTGGGAACGGCTGGGCGGACTTGAGCTCAATCTGGCGGTGGCCAAGGGAGCGGTGCCGGACTTCAGCGATCTCGACGCGGCTCTTCGGGGGACCAGCCAGGCGGCCGATGCCGCCTACGCGCTCTCTATGTCCGCCGTGTTGGAGCTGGCCCGCCGAAACCCCACCGGCCGACTCGACCCGTTGTTCACGCTGCTGTCGCGCGACGAGGACTTCGGAGCGGCGGTCCTGGCAACCACCGGGCTCTCGCTGTCACGATTCGAAGACACCTGGCGCCGCTCGGTCCGAACCCGATATACCCTGGTGACCTGGCTCGCCGCGGGTGGCCTCTGGGTTATCGTGGCGGTGGTCACGATCGTCCTGGTCTGGTGGCGGCGCCGGGCCGATCGGGGACGGCGCGCCGCGCTCGATGCGGGCTGGGAAGTGGTGGAAGATCCGCCGGAGCCGCCCCCTGCAGCTTGACCACACCCCTGCTGGGTGATAGCCTCCACGTCTATGTCCAGTCCGGGGATCCGGGAACCTGCGCGGCGTACGCCCCTCGGGCGGCGTAATATCGTTCTCCTGAGCGCGGCGCTGATCACGGTGATCGCAGGCTACGCGCTGCTTCAGGCCGGCAGTCCGACGGTTGCCGGCGTTCTGCTTGTGTTAGGCTACTGCGTGCTCTTCCCTGTTGGCATTGCGTCATAGCCTATAGGCCCAGGCCCGGCATACTCCCTGCGTTGATGGGTTGGAAATTGGGTAGGCCAATCAAGCGACCGGGCGAATAGCTCAGCTGGTTCAGAGCGCCTGCCTTACACGCAGGAAGTCGGGGGTTCGAATCCCTCTTCGCCCATGGATTGCTGCGGGCCCGCGGGCGATTGTCCCCTTCGGTAGACCTGTCTCGTTTCGGAGGTTGTGCATGTCGCTGGTTCGTCTCGCCGTTGTCGCCGGCTTCGGCGTGGGGCTCGCTGTCCCGCTTGGCGCTCAGGTGCCACGGCGCCCCCGGGAGCAGCAGGTGGCGACGTTGCCGCGTTTCATGGTGTCCAATCCCTACGTCACCAGCGCCGGCGATTCGGCTGCTGCAGTGCAGGTCGGCACGGGGATGCGCGACCGGATGTCGAAGATCACGGATGGCGAGTACAACGTCCTGACCCAGGACCAGATGAACGAGGCGCTGAAGCAGTACGGCTATCCTGCCAACGCCATCCTGAGTCCTTCTCTGGCCTCCACTCTGGCCAAGAGTGTGCAAGCGCGGGTGCTGGTCTCATCCTCGATGAGCAAGGCGGGGGGGGCTCAGTACGGGGTGCAGGCCCGACTTGCGGGGGTGAACGACGAGGCTGGAAGCGTTGTTTCGGTTCAGCAGAGCGGGGTTGGGCTCGCCGATCTTGGCAACAAGGTCGCCGATCAGCTTCAGGCAGCGTACAAGTCCATGCCTGATGCCAAGAGCTGTGTCGATCAGAAATCGGCCAAGCCCGACAAGGCCGAAGAAGCCGCCGGGAAAGCGCTCAAGCAGTATCCCGGGAACGGTCTCGCGGAGTTCTGCCTGGCCCAACTGGCATTGGCGAAGAAGGACACCAAGGCGGCGATTCAGCACTTCCAGGCGGCGGCCAAGAACGATCCGCTGAGCATCAACGCCTGGGCCAATCTCGCGGAGCTGTACCAATCGCAAAACGACACTGCCAACGTGCTGGCGACCTTCGCCGAGATGCTCAAGGTCGCACCTACGAATCAGAAGCTTCGGGAGCAGGCGTTCAAGTACTTCCTCAACGCCAACAAGCCCGATATCGCCAAGGCCATCGCTGATTCGGGCATCAAGAACGATCCGTACAACCCCGACTTCTACGACCTCAAGAGCAACGCCTGCCTCTTCCTGAGCGACTTCGCCTGCGCAGTGGACGCGCTGGAGGCGGGGTATGCGGTCGACTCAACCAAGGCGGACACGCTGTTCTTCACCAAGATTACCGTGGCTGCGCAGCAGAAGCCGGACACTGTGAGGTTGCTCAAGTGGGCCAAGATCGGGAACAAGAAGTTTCCCCAGAACGTGACGCTGCTGAAAGCGCTGGCCAAGGCTTACAACCTGGCCGGACCGCCCGACAGCGCGATGGCGGTGACTCAGCGCCTGGTCCAGGCAGATCCGAACGACATGACACCGGCGTTGGAGCTGGCCCAGACCATGATCAACAACAAGCAGACCAAGGAGGCGCTCCCGCTGGTGCAGTTGGTCGCCCAGAAAGGCGACTCGCTAGCCAAGGAGAACGCGGCCGCACTGCTGTACCAGGCCGCGGCGCCGATGCTGCAAGAGCCGACCCAGGACTACGCCGGGGCGGCGGACCTGCTCCGCACAGCCGTCACGACCGCGAATCCCAGCGGCAAGGTGTATCCGGCTGCCAACTATCTCTTGGGTCTCGCAACGCTATTGCAGGTCCCGCAGGTGGACCCCAAGGCAGAGAAGGGAAAGTCGTGCGATCTTGCCAAGCAGGAAAGCAGCCTGCTCGACGAGTCCGAAAAGGCCTTCACCGCAGGTCAGAGCGCGAATCAAGAAGTGGCCACACGGAACCTCGGGATCATCGCGAAGTACAAGCCGCGCGCAGCGTCGATGATCAAGGCCTACTGCAAGGGCAAGTAGGGCTTCCTGGGTGCTGGCGGGGTGCCTATATTGTCCCCGCCGTCGGAGGGGCTGTAGCTCAGCTTGGTTAGAGTGCCGCACTGTCACTGCGGAGGTCGCGGGTTCGAGCCCCGTCAGCCCCGCTCGGTCGGCTTGTCGTCAACTGCACCCCGTCCTCTTGGGACGGGGTGTTGTTGTAGACAGTCGTGAGGGCTTATGGCCACGAGCTACCACCGCCCCGTACTCCTCGCACCGCTGCTCAATGCTGTCCGCCACCCGGCGCGGGCGGTCGACGCAACGCTGGGTGACGGGGGCCACGCCGAGGCGCTCCGTGCGGCAGGTGCCGAGGTCCTCGGGATCGACCGGGATCCGGACGCGATCGCCGTGGCCCGGCGGCGGCTCGGCGACTCGCGGATGCAGTACGTCACCGCGTCATATGGTTCGGAGACCGCGTTAGCGGCCGTCGCAGCCTTTCATCCCGACCTGATCCTGCTCGACCTCGGTGTCTCTTCACGGCAGCTGGATCAGGATGAGCGAGGGTTCAGCTTTCGGCCGGGCGCGCCGCTGGACATGCGGATGGCAGCTGCCGGCCCAACGGCAGCGGAGCTGCTGAATCGGCGCGATCCGGCTGTGCTCGCGGCGTGGCTCGCTGACTGGGCCGATGAGCCGCGCGCTCGCCGGCTGGCGGCGGAGATCGTCCGCCGCAGAAACGGCCGGCCCTTCGCCACTAGCGACGACTTGGTCAACGCGATTCGCGCCGTTCTGGGTGCGCGGGCCGGGCCGGCCGACTTTGCCCGGATCTTCCAGGGCATCCGGATCGCGGTGAACGACGAGCTTGCCGAGCTGGAACGGGCCCTTCCAGCCTTTCGTGACTCCTTGACGCCGGGCGGCCATCTCGCGGTAATCAGCTATCATTCGGGCGAGGATCGGATCGTGAAGCAGGCATTCCAGGAGTGGGGCAGGGAATGCGTGTGCCCTCCGCGCCAGCCGGTATGCACCTGTCGGGGTCATGCACTGGGTCGCCCGGAGCCGCGCAAGCCGATCCTTCCCGAGCCGGTGGAAATCGCGGACAACCCGCGCGCGCGGAGCGCCAAATTGCGGATCTTCCGAGTGGCCGATGAGGGTTAAGGGGCGCCACTGGCTGCTCCTCTGGCTGCTCTTGTTCCTGCTCGTCGCCGTCACCGTCGTCGCTCGGCAGACCGCCGCCTTCCGCGTGGCTCGCCGGCTCCGCGAGCTGCGCGACCAACGGACTGCCCTCGAGGCCCGCAAGGCGGACCTGGAGCGGCGTATCCGCGAAGCGTCGGGCCGGCAAGTTCTGGTGCCGAAGGCCGAGCGATCGTTGGGCCTCCACCTTCCGGCCGACAACGAGTTCATTCTCTTCGCCGCGCCCTCCGGGCCGGCCACTCCCAAGCGCTGATGGCCAAGCCGGAAGCTCGCATCACCGCGGTCCAGCTGTGCCTCGCCGCCGGTATCGTGGCGATCATCGGTCGTGCGGCCCAACTGCAGCTGCTCGAGGGCGCACGCTGGTCCCGCGAAGCGGAGGCGCAGCGGACCGAACGTGCAGTGCTGCCGGCGCGGCGCGGAACGCTGTTCGACCGCAATGGCGTGCCGCTCGCCGTGACCCAGGAGTTCTATCACGTCGGTGTGGCGCCCAACGAGCTGGTCAACCGCGGTGCCGCGGTGCGCCTGCTCAGCACGCAATTGGAGCTGCCGGCTACTCAGATCGATCGCGATCTCGCCCGAAAGAAGTGGACCTACTGGCACGGCCCCTTCACGGCGAGCCAGGTGCAGCGATTGCGTGGGGTGAGCGGCATTCACCTCGAAGGCGAGCTCCTCCGATTCTATCCCGCAAAAGATCTCGCGCGCCCCATCATCGGTGGACTATCGACCGAACATTCGGCCGGAGCGTCAGGCCTGGAGTTGTCGCTCGATTCGGTGCTCACCGGACAACCCGGCGAGGCAGTCTTGCTCAAGGATCGGCAGGGCCGACGATATGACTCGCCGTCACGCCTCGTGCGGGAGCCGGTCGCCGGCCGCGACGTACTGCTCACGATTGATGCGGAGCTCCAGGAAATCGCGGAACGGGGACTCGCCGATGCCCTGGACGAGATGCGGGCCGAAGGCGGCGATGTCGTCTTCCTGGATCCGGCAACTGGCGAGTTGCTCGCGCTCGCGTCCCGCCATGCCGGCGGCGTCTCCGCGGCGTCCACGATCACGGATCCATTCGAGCCCGGCTCGACCGCGAAGCTCTTCACCGCTGCCGCACTGCTCGCGTACAAGCGGGTGGACAGCACTGCCGTAGTGAGTGGCGAGAACGGCGAGTGGCTGATGCCGGTCAACGAGCACGGGCGCACTCGGCGCATCACCGATACCCACAAGACAGCCGGCAATCTCACCCTGGCTCAGGCGATTCAGGTCTCCAGCAACATCGCGATGTCGAAATTCGCGCAGCGACTCGCGCCGGAAGAACAGTACAGTGTGCTCAGGGACTTCGGCTTCGGGAGTCCGACCGGCGTCGAGTTTCCCTCGGAATCCCGTGGTCGGCTGGCCCGTCCGGATCAATGGCAGCCGATGTACACCCGCGCCAGCGTGGCGATGGGCTACGAGTTCGGGGTCACTCCGGTTCAGCTGGCGGCGGCGTATGGCGCCATCGCGAACGACGGGGTCCTGTTGGCTCCTACCTTGGTGCGGGAGATCCGGGGCCCGACCGGAGCGTCGGTCTACCGCCACGAACCCGAGCCGGTGCGCCAGGCAACCAGTCCGGAAATCGCCGGAAAACTCAGGAGCTTTCTTGCGGGAGTCGTCGGCGAGGGTGGTACCGGTGAGCGTGCTCAGCTGGCCAACTATGCCTTGCTGGGGAAGACCGGCACGGCGGTACGCTTCGAGCGGGGCCATTACGTGCACGGCGAGTACACGGCGTCATTCGCGGCGCTGTTCCCGGCGGACCATCCCCAGCTCATCGTGATCGTGAAGATCGACAATCCCAAGGGGAGCTACTATGGCGGACTTACCGCCGCGCCGGTAACCAAGAGCATGCTGCAGCAGGCCCTCGCCTCGCATCGCGTGGCGATCGACCGCGCGCGATTCGCAACACCGGCTGCAGCAGGAAAGGCGCCAGACCCGCGGAACGATCCCGTCGCGGCCGCAGCCGCGACCGTAGTGATCCCCTGGCCTCCGGCACCGGCAGAGTCCACCGCTGGCTCGCTGCCGGTCCCCGACGTCGCGGGCGCGACGGTGCGGCAGGCAGCACTGCTGCTGCATAAGCACGGGTTCCGAGTGGATCTGCGCGGCATTGGCCCGGTCGTCGGAACGTCGCCACCTGCCGGGGAGGAGGCCGCGGCCGGCGCAACCGTGATCGTTTGGACCGGAAGCGCACCATGAGCCTCGACTGGCCGCAGCTGCTGGCTGAGCTGAAGCGTACCGGGCTGTTGGTCTCCGCAGGAAACGGCGCCCCAACTCTCTCTTCGGTCACGAGCGACAGCCGGGCGGTAACGCCCGGGGCGGTCTACGTCGCGGTGCGCGGGTCGCAGGCCGACGGCCATCGCTTCGTTCCCGATGCGGTTCAGCGTGGGGCGGCGGCAGTGGTTGTCGAAACCGAAATGCTGAACCTCAACGTGCCGCAAGCGGTGGTTCGCGACGGCCGACGCGCCGCGATCGCGCTGGGCGCCGCCTGGTTTGATCACCCGGGGCGCAAGCTCCGGATCTCCGGCGTCACGGGTACCAACGGCAAGACGACCACGACAGCGCTGCTGCGGCACCTGCTCAATGCGCAGGGTACGGCGGGCAGCATCGGCACGATTGGAGCCATAGACGGCGCTGGCGACAGCGTGGCGTCGACCGCCGGCGCATTGACCACACCGGGGCCTATCGACTTGCAGGCCACTCTCGCGACGCTCGTGGCTCGCGGAGTGACCGATGTAGTCATGGAAGCGTCATCCCACAGCCTCGATCAGGGGCGCCTGGACGGACTCGTTCTCACCGCCGGCATCTTCACCAATGTCACCCGGGATCACCTGGATTATCACGGGACAATGGAGGCGTACGTCGCTGCCAAGCTCAAGCTCAGTAGGCTGCTCGGCACCACAGGCGTGGAGGTCGTCAATCTCGACGACGACGTCTGGGCCACGCTGCCGAGCCGCGGGCGCCGGGTGACCTTCGGGCTCCATCCGACGGCAGACGTACGCGCCACGGAGGTTACCCTCGACGCGGGGGGCAGCCGCTTCGTCCTGACCGGTCGTTTCGGCTCCGAGACGGTGGCACTGCCGCTCCTGGGCGATTTCAACGTGTCGAATGCGCTGGCGGCTTCGGCCTGCGCGCTGGCGCTCGGATTGCCGCTCTCGCTGGTCGCCAACCAGCTGACGCAAGCCCCTCAGATCCCGGGCCGGATGGAAAAGCTGAGCGACCGGCCCTGCGTAGTGCTGCGGGACTACGCCCATACGCCCGATGCTTTGGAGCGCGCGCTCGCCACGCTGCGACCACTCACCCGGGGGCGGCTCATCGTGGTCTTCGGCTGCGGGGGCGACCGGGATCGAGGTAAGCGGCCGATGATGGGCCGCATCGCGGTTGCCCGCGCCGATCTCGCGGTCGTCACCAGCGACAACCCGCGCACCGAAGATCCGGATGCGATCGTCGACGAGGTAGAGCGAGGAATGGGCGGCGCAGCACATCTGCGGATCACCGATCGGCTGGCGGCGATTCGGCGGGTGCTGGCGGAGGCGCGGCCCGACGACACGATTCTCCTTGCAGGGAAGGGGCACGAGACCTATCAGGTAGTCGGGACCGAGAAGCAGCCGTTCGACGAACGGGAGATCGTTTTAAAAACCGTAAACGGTGAACAGTGATCCGTGGAAAAAGCTGAAGGGTGAACAGTGAACGGGGGGCGGCGGGGACCCCGCCGTGGTCCGAAGTTGGCGTTCGTTCTGCACTGGGGCTGGCGCCTGCGGCTGGCCGGCCCCCGCTCACCTTCACCGAGATATCGACCGACACCCGCACCATTAAGCCTGGAGCCCTGTTCGTCGCGCTCAAGGGCGAGCGCTTCGACGGTCACGATCATCTTGCCGCGGCAGCCGCCGCAGGCGCGACTGCCGCAGTGGTGGTGCGTGGATCACCTCACACAGCCGGACTCGAGCTGCTGGAAGTCGAGGACACGCTGCGCGCCTACGGTGCTCTGGCGCACGCCCGCCGAGGCAGGATCCGAGGGCCGGTGATCGGAGTGACCGGCACCAACGGAAAGACGAGCACCAAGGAAATGCTGGCGGCCGCGCTCCGAACTCGCTGGCGCGCGCATGCCACTCGGGCAAACCTGAACAACCTGGTCGGAGTGCCGGCCACGATTCTCGAAGCGCCCGCGGACACAGAGGCTCTGGTGGTCGAGGCCGGTGCCAATGTCCCCGGCGAAATCGCGCGCTACCGCGAGATCATCGACCCCTCAGCGGCCGTTATTACCAATGCGACCGCCGGTCACTTGGAGGGCTTCGGCTCCCTCGCCGGCGTCTTAGCCGAAAAACTGTCGCTGGTGCGTGATGTCCCTCTGGCGGTCGTGGGCTCGAAACCCACTGCGCTGGCCGAAGGTGCCCGTCGCCTCGCGCGACGGGTTCTCACCGCTGGACTGGAGAACGCCGAGCGGCTGCCCGATCGGGTCTCCCTCGATGACTTGGGACGGGCCACCGTCGAAGTGGATAGGCAGCGCTTCCAGCTTCCCTATCCTGGTCGTCACCTCGCCGACAATGCCATGCTGGCGTGGACGGTGGCTCGGGAGCTGGGGCTCGAACTTAGTGCCGTGGCCGATGCGTTCGGGCGGTTTACGCTGCCTGGAGGCCGGACCGAGCTCAAGCAGGAGGGCCGGCTTACCATCCTCAACGACGCATACAACGCCAATCCGCACTCCTTTCAGGCGGCCATCGAGACGGCTCGGCAGCTCCGGCGCGGACGGAGGCTGGTCTTCGTCGCCGGCACGATGCGCGAGCTCGGGCCGGACGCGGCCCAACTCCACGCCGAGGTCGCGAAGTGTCTGGTCGAGCTCGAGCCGGATCTGCTCGCTGCCGTGGGTGAGTTCGTGCCGGCGCTCGCCCCCTGGAAGGCTCGGCTGGGTGACCGGCTGATCACGGCCGCCGATGCGCCTGCGATCGGAACGCTGGTAGCCGCCCGGCTCCAAGGTGACGAGGTGGTTGTGCTCAAGGCGTCTCGCGGGGTGGCGCTCGAGCGGATACTCCCCAGTCTCCTCGAACGCGCCCGCTGAAGGATCGTCCGTGCTGCTGAGACAGCTGCGCTACCTCACGGCACTCGCCCAAGAACGGCACTTTGCCCATGCGGCGGAGTCCTGCAACGTCACCCAGCCAACGCTTTCGAGCGGGATCAAACAACTCGAGGAGGAGTTGGGCCTCCTGATCGTCCGCAGGGGACAGCGGTTTCAAGGCTTCACGCCGGAGGGTGAACGGGTTCTGGATTGGGCCCGCCGGATCCTGTCGGACTGCGCCAGCCTGGAGCAGGACGCGTCCGGCCTTCGGGAGGGATTGGTCGGGCGCCTTCGGCTCGGCGCAATTCCGACAACCCTTCCTATAGTATCCGGGCTCACCTCGCCGTTCGCGCGGGAGCATCCCCACGTCGTGATTCAGGTGCTCTCGCTTACTTCGGTGGACATTCAGGCAGGCCTCGACGACTTCAGCCTGGATGCGGGACTTACCTACCTGGAGAGTGAGCCGTTGGTCGGTGTACGGGCGTTCCACCTCTACCACGAGCGGTATTTTCTCTTTACCGCTGCGGACGGTCCCTTCGGGGGACGGCAGTCGGTCTCTTGGAAGGAGGCTGCCGAAGCGCCGCTCTGCCTGCTTACACCAGACATGCAGAATCGGCGGATCCTCAACGCCCACTTCCGGGATGTGGGGGCGACGGTGCGCCCGCAGATCGAAACCAATTCGGTGATTACGCTGTGCTCCCACCTTCGCTCGGGACAGTGGTCGAGCATCCTGCCACAGACCTTTCTATCTCTCTTCGGCGAGCCGGCCGGCTCTCGCGCCATTCCGCTGGTGGAGCCCGAGGTTTCTCACAGCGTCGGACTGGTAGTCCCGGACCGGGAACCGCTCACGCCCTCCGCTCGCGAACTGGTCGAATTGGTCAGTCGGCCGGAGGTGCTGGCCGGATTCGCCTCATCGCCCCACCCCGCAGCGGCCGCCCCCCTGAGCGGCTGATTCGGTTTGCCTATCAGCCAATAGGTGCCGCAAATTTGATGGCGGGGCGGCGACGGTCCATAATTCGTCATCGGGTCGTTTGTTGCGTCCCGGCAAGGGCTTCCAGGAGGACCGCATGGCCATGAACTACACCCGTCTCACCGAGCCGCTGGTACGGGATCGCGGCGGGCTTCGCCCGGCCAGTTGGGACGAGGCGCTCGACCGGGCCGCCGACGGTTTCCGGCGCGCCATCGCCCAGGGTGGTGGCGACGCCACCGGCACGTTCAGCTGCTCGAAAGCCAGCAATGAGATGAACTTCCTCGCTCAGAAGCTGGTGCGGGTGGGCTTCGGCAGCCACAACGTCGACAGCTGCAACCGGACCTGACACGCTCCTAGCGTCGTCGGTCTGGCGACAGTGTTTGGTGCCGGTGGGGGAACCAGCTCCTACCGGGAGGTGGAAGAGACGGACGTGATCTTCCTCTGGGGTGCGAACGCCCGGGAGAATCACCCGATCTTTTTCCATCATGTATTGAAGGGCATCCATGACGGGGCCAGGCTCTACGTCATGGATCCCCGGCGGACCGCGTCCGCTCAATGGGCCGACCGGTGGCTGGGGCTCAACGTGGGCAGCGATATCGCGCTCTCGAACGCGATGGCGCGGGAGATCATCCACAGCGGGCTTGCCAACGAAGCGTTCATCCAGCGCGCCACGACTGGATTCGAGGCGTTCCGCCGTAGCGTAGAGTCGTACACGCTAGAGCTGGCCGAGCGGGAAACCGGCGTGCCGGCAGAGGTCATCCGGGAAGCAGCCCACGCGTATGCCCGCGCCGATCGCGCGGAGATCTGTTGGACGCTCGGCATCACCGAGCACCACAACGCGGTGGACAATGTCCTGAGTCTCATCAATCTGGCATTGCTCACCGGGCATGTCGGGAAGTACGGCTCCGGGGTCAACCCGCTTCGGGGCCAGAACAACGTGCAGGGTGGCGGCGACATGGGCGCCATCCCCAATCGTCTGGTGGGCTTTCAGGATTGGACCACCGATCCCGCGGTTCGGGCCAAGTTCGAGAAGGCCTGGGGTGCGACGCTCGAGCCCAAGTACGGCAGAAATCTGACGCAGATGTTTGAGGGAATGGAGCACGGAGAGGTCAGGGCGATCTACGCGATCGGCGAGAATCCGGCCCAGGCGGAGGCCGACCAGCACCGGGCGCGCCGCCTGCTAGAGAAGCTTGATCACCTGGTAGTGCAGGACATCTTCCTGACTCAGACTGCCGAGCTGGCGCACGTTGTGCTGCCGGCGTCCTCGAGCTGGTGCGAGGCGGAGGGAACGGTCACCAACAGCGAGCGACGGGTCCAACGGCTCCGGAAGGCACTGGAGCCGCCCGGCAACGCTCGCGACGACACCTGGATCATCGCCGAGATCGCGAAGCGATTGGGCCACGATTGGGGTCACCCCACGGCGGAGGAAATCTGGAACGAGGTGCGCAGCCTCGCACCCATCTTCGCCGGCATGAGCTACGAGCGCCTCGAGCGCGAGGGCGGCCTCCACTGGCCCTGCTATGACGAGAATCATCCGGGCGAGCTGTTCCTTCACAGCCGGCTCTGGCAGGAACCGGTCGGTGGACCGCTGGCGCCATTCTCGGTGGTCGAGCATGATCCGCCGGTGGAACGGCCCGACGCGGACTACCCGTTCCTGCTCACTACCGGTCGCCGCCTGGACTCCTACAACACCGGAGTCCAGACCGGGGGGTACACGTCGCCCCTTCGTCGGGGAGAGAGCTTGGACATCTCTCCCGAGGACGCGGAGCGGATGGGCCTCATGAATGGCGATCCGGTGCGCGTCACTTCCCGGCGGGGAAGTGTGGTTGCGCCGGCCCGAATCGACCGGTCGCTCCGGTCGGGCCTCGTCTTCATGACGTTCCATTTCCAGGACGAGGTCAACGTCAACATCCTCACCATCGACGAAACCGACCCCAAGTCCGGGACGGCTGAATTCAAGGCCTGCGCCGTGCGGGTTGAGCCGGTGCGATCCACCGAGCCGGCCGTTGCGCAGGCCGCCGTGCGACAAGGAGCATAGTGGATCTTCACTTCCTGGACGCCGAGCCGACTGCCGAGGAACGGGAGGCCGTCGATGCTCTCCTCGGGCCCCCCAGCTCGGGATGGGACGGCGGCGAGCGGGACGAGGAGCGAGACGCTTTCGCTTCGAGCGGCGGACATGCGGCCCGGGCCCGCAGGCACCTGCTGCTTCCGGCGCTCCAGGCGGTCCAGTCTGGCATTGGGTGGATCAGCGAAGGCGCTCTCAACTACATCTGCCAGCGGCTCTCCGTCCCACCGGCGGACGCGTATGGGGTCGTCACTTTTTACGCGCTGCTGTCCACGGTTCCCCGGCCCCGTCGGGTGCTCCACGTTTGTGACGACATCGCCTGCCAATGCAAGGGCGCCGACAAGCTGTGCGCTGAGCTAGAGCGAACCCTCGGCCCAGCCCAGCAGCATGGACCGAACGGGCACCAGGTCGAGATCGGCGAGAATGACGCAATTTGGCTCCGAAGCCCATGCCTCGGTCTCTGCGACCAGGCCCCTGCAGCACTGGTGACGGTTGCCGGGAAACAGCCGGTGGAGCGTCTGTTCGGCAACGTTGATTTTACGAAGGCAAAGCAGGTGCTCGCCGGCGATCTCTCCCCCTCGAAGGCGCCACATCCAAAGCTCCCCCAGGCCGGCGATAAGTCCCTGCGGCTCCTACGACGAGTGAACGTCGCCGACCCGACCAGTCTCGACGAGTACCGGGCCCATGGCGGGTACGAGGCACTACGGATCTCGATCGAGCTGGGTCCGGAGGCTGTGATTCGCGAGGTCACCGACGCCAAGCTGCTGGGGCGGGGGGGAGCGGCCTTCCCGACGGGTCGCAAGTGGGATGCGGTGGCCCGGCAGCCGGTACGGCCGCACTATCTGATCTGCAACGCCGACGAATCAGAGCCGGGGACGTTCAAGGACCGGGTCATCATGGAGGGCGATCCGTTCAGCGTGATCGAGGCCATGACGATCGCGGCCTACGCCACCGGGTGCGAGCAGGGATTCATCTATGTGCGCGGGGAGTATCCCCTGTCTGCCGAGCGCCTCCAGGGCGCAATCGACGCGGCGCGGGCTCGCGGGCTGCTCGGCCCGACAGTGATGGGGCACTCGTTTGGCTTCGACATCGAGATTCGACGCGGCGGCGGTGCGTACATCTGCGGAGAAGAGACCGCGATCTTCAACTCGATCGAGGGCTTCCGCGGAGAGCCGCGCAACAAGCCGCCGTTCCCGGTGCAAGCCGGGGTGTTCAACAAGCCCACCGTCATCAACAACGTCGAGACCCTGGTCAACGTGCTCGAGATCCTCCGGATCGGAGGACCGCAGTACGCCAAGATCGGCACCGAAGGCTCCGCGGGCCCTCGGTTGTTTTGCTTGTCCGGCTGCGTCACCCGACCGGGCGTTTACGAGGTGCCCTTCGGCTCGACGCTACGGCAGATGCTGGAGATGGCGGGCGGGCTCCCCGCCGGCCGGAAGCTCCAGGCAATTCTACTCGGCGGGGCTGCCGGTGTATTCGTGCGCCCGGATGAGATCGACATGCCGCTCACGTTCGAAGGCGCCCGGGCGGCCCAGGCGACGTTGGGCTCCGGTGTCATCATGGTCTTCGACGATACGATCGACTTGTCACCGATCTTGCTTCGGATCGCCGCGTTCTTCCGCGATGAGTCCTGCGGTCAGTGCGTGCCCTGCCGGGTGGGAACCGTTCGTCAGGAAGAGGCGCTCCACCGGATCCGCGCTGCCAAGCCGAGGGGTGGCGTCAAAGCCGAAGTGGCGCTGCTGGAGGAAATTGGTGTAGCGATGAAAGACGCTTCAATCTGCGGTCTGGGCCAGACCGCGTACAGTGCGGTCGAATCGGCCATCAAGCGCCTTCACCTCTACGACGGAGCGGCGGCCCAATGACCGCCACGTTTCCGCAACCTCCTCTTGTCCAGCTTCGTCCACCGCGGCGAACCGTCGAGCTTAAGATCGACGGCGCAACGGTGCAGGCTTCGGAGGGCAGCACCATCCTGGACGCCTGTCGGGCTCAGGGGAAGGAAATCCCGACGCTCTGCTACCTCGAGACGCTGCACCCGGTGAATGTGTGCCGGGTCTGCGTAGTGGAGGTGGAAGGGTCTCGGGTGCTGGTGCCGTCGTGCTCGCGCAAGGTGGAGCCAGGGATGGTGGTGAAGACCGACTCCGAGCGGGTCAAGCACAGCCGAAAAATGGTTCTGGAGTTTCTCGCTTCATCGGTTGACCTCAGCACCACGCCGGACGTCGAGCGCTGGTTGGGCGACTACGGCTGCAAGCCAAACCGCTACGGCCCACCTGCGCCGCCATCGGCCGCCGGTGTGCGCGACAACCTCATGCCGGGGCACCACGAGCCACCTTCGGCGGAGTTTGCCGCCACTGTGGCGCAGCCGGTCAAGGTGGACAACGAGTTGTATGTGCGGGACTACTCGAAGTGCATCCTCTGTTACAAGTGCGTGGAGGCTTGCGGGAAGGATTTCCAGAACACCTACGCCCTCACAGTGGCCGGGCGCGGCTTCGATGCCCGCATTTCCACCGAGTTCGCAGTCGAGCTGCCGCAATCAGCCTGCGTGTATTGTGGCAACTGTATCGCGGTCTGCCCGACCGGCGCGCTCATGTTCAAGAGCGAGCACGATCATCGGAAAGCGGGCACCTGGGACGAGTCGCGGCAAACCGTCACCGCTACCATCTGCCCCTACTGCGGCGTCGGGTGCAGTCTCGAGCTGCACGTCCAGGACAACGAAATCGTCAAGGTGACGTCGCCGTTGGATCACGAGGTCACGCGAGGGAATCTCTGCATCAAGGGACGCTTCGGCTGGAGGTACGTACAGAACCGGCCGCCCGATGCCCAGGGCGACGGCAAGGGCAAAGGCGGCGGAGGTCGATCTAAGAAGTAAGCCGGTGGGGATGGGTATAGACGGTGTGGCGATCCCCCCGGGCAAATCCGACGAGCGTGAGCCCTGCCTGCTGTGCAATCCGAATCGCGAGTCCGGTAGGACCGGAGACCGCCGCCATTAAGGGTGCTCCGAACACCGTGGTCTTCTGAACCATCTCGAAGCTGGCTCGGCTGGTCACAACCACGAAGCCGCTTCCGGGGTCGGTCCCCTCGCGAAGCAGCGCGCCGATCAGCTTGTCGAGGGCGTTGTGGCGCCCGACATCTTCTCGTACCAGCTGTATGCTCCCATCGAGAACCGCCCACGCTGCGGCGTGGACGGCACCTGCCGCCGCGTTGAGCGCCTGATGGGACGTCAGCGATTCGAGTGCGGCCTGTAGCGCGACCTGCCGGATCGAGCCGGTCCCATTCACGGGATGCAGCTCCTTGAGAACGGCAGCGACGCTGTCCGCACCGCAGATCCCGCATCCGGTGCGTCCGGTAAGGCGACGCGTCCGAGTGGCGATCACCTCCGCACAGGCAGACGAGACTGTTGCCTGGATCTCGATCCCCTGGCTGTAGCGTATGCACTCGACCTTATGCAGATCGGCGGGGGACCCGATCAATTCTTCGGTGATGCTGAAGCCCAGGGCAAAGTCCTCCAGATCCTGGGGGGTCGCCATCATGACGACGTGGGGGATTCCGTTGTACACGATAGTGACCGGGGTCTCCTCTGCGACCGTCTCGACCCGCTCGGATAGCTTGCCGGCCTCCCAACGCTGGGCGCGAAGCTCGAGCAGCGGCCGGACATACCCGAGGCGCCGGAGTCCCAGAGGATCCTCCATCTGAGCAACGTCGTCTGTCATCGCCGCGACTCCTCCCGTCCAACGCCTGGCCGACCTTGGTCGGTGGGGGACGCCGAATAATACCCTGCACCCGCGGGCCGCCGGGTTGGGCGGTTTTAAGAGGAGCGATTAGACGAAGTCGATGGAGAGGCTCGTGCCGATTCTCCGGGCACGCGCGCGCCGCGCGGGCGTGCACGAGCACGCCCAGCGCGACTTCAAGGATCAACCGAGGGAAGACAGTTACCGGGTCGCTGCCGGCTTACTGCAACAGGCTGCCCAGAATCCGTCCAACCTGCGGGCCGCCTGCCTTGCTCGCGTAATCGACAACTGAAGTGTTGAACTTCTGCGCGACCTCGGGGCTGATCCCCAGGTGCGTATAGGCAGCCGAGAGTCCCTTCATGTCGGTAATCGGCCCCGTAACTGCACCGGCGTCCTTCGCGACCTGAATTGCTTCGCCTGCGCCCGGAATTGTCGCCGCGATCTGGCCGTAATCGTCGGCCGAAAGCTTGCTCTGGGCGTAGGTGAGGATCGCGCCCACGCCACCGGTCGCTTGGCGGGACGACACGCCAAGCTGGCTGCTCAGGATGTCGGTCAGGCTTCCCGTCGGGCTGGTCACCGGGCGCGCGGCGGTGGACAAGGTGTCCGTCCCGACAGCGGCCCGGCGTCCGGGCCCGCGCAGCAGCGGGATGAGCAGGAACAACGCCACGACTGCGGCAACCCCGATCAGGAGCGGCGTCCAACTTCTGTGCCGAACCGGTTCGGCGAGCGCCTGGGGAACGGCTGCAGCCTCCTGGGCGAGATTCCCACCCAAGCTTCCGAGATCGCGGAGCCCTAGCGCGCTCGCGAGTCCCGGCGGTGCACTGGCAGCGATGGCGTTTCGCTGGCCCAGCAACAAATCCTTGAGCGAGCTCATCGTGACACCGCCGGTCGAGGAAAGGTGCCGCCCGATCAGGCCGAGGACCATCGGGGCCGCCAGGCCGAGGAGGGATCCCGCCGACGATTGCCGCACGCCGGAGGAGTTTGCGATCACGCTCGTAACGGCGTCCTGCCGAGTTCCGAACAACGAGCCCAGAATCGAGCCCCCACTGGAGATCAGCCCGTCCAGCCCGCCTCCGGTGGCTCCACTGGTCAGGGCCGAGAGCATGCTGCCATCGTGCCGGCCCTGGCCGAAGAGGTCGATCAGGCGGGTCAGACCACCGGGGGCCGATGCCGACTGGAGCATTCCGGCCAGCACAGTGGGCACTGCCCCCGTCAATGCTTTCGACGTCGCTGGCGCGCTTTCGCCGGTATATGCGCTCAACTTGTCCACGACGTCTGGCGTGAGCTGTCGCTTCGCCATGTCTATGAGATCAATTGCCATTGTTGCCTCCGGGTCAGGGAAGGACGGTAGGAGTCGCCCCGGAAAACTTCCGCAGGCAATCGATCTTAGGGCGGTGTTCAAGCGCGCGCGCCTGTCAATTGTGACAGGTTGGCGTGCGCCGCGATCCCAGGGGCCCAGCTTCGCAGGCCCCCTGTGTCTCATCCGGGTCCGTGCATATACTTCCGCACCTTCTTGCATACGCCCCGACTTCCCGACGAGGCTCGATGTTCTATCACTTGCTCGCGCCCCTCGGCAAGCATTTCATCATTTTCAACCTGTTCAACTACATCTCGTTCCGCGCCGCCGGGGCGACGGTTACGGCCATCCTGCTTGCGTTCGTGGTCGGTCCCCCGGTCATCGACCGCCTGAGGGCTCGGAAAATCGGGCAGATCATCCGTGCAGAAGGGCCGGCCAGCCATCAGGGCAAGCGTGGCACACCGACCATGGGCGGCCTCATCATCCTGTTGGCGACCATCGTCCCGACCCTCCTGTGGGCGCCGCTGACCAACCGCTTCGTGGTGGTCGCGATGATCTCCACCCTGTGGATGGGGTGCATCGGGTTTGTGGACGACTACCTGAAGATCGTGCAGGGCAAGTCGCGCGGACTGGTGGCCAAGTACAAGCTGGTGGGCCAATGCAGCTTTGGCCTGCTCCTGGGTCTTTTCCTGTATCTGCGGCCGGTGGTGCCGGTGGACACGATTCCGGCGACCGCAACCACCTTGCCGTTCTTCAAGTACCTCGTGGTGAATTTCGCCCCCTGGCTCTTTGTCGTGTTCGTCACGGTCGTGATCACCGGCACCAGCAACGCCGTGAATCTCACCGACGGACTCGATGGACTGGCCACTGGGCTCGCCGGGATCGCCGCTTTCGGATTTGCGGTGTTCGCCTATCTATACGGCCGGGTCGATACGACTACCTACCTCAACCTTTTCTATCTTCCGGGCGCCGGGGAACTGACCGTCTTCTGCGGTGCCCTGATGGGCGGCACCATCGGGTTTCTCTGGTTCAACGCGCATCCTGCCCAGGTGTTTATGGGGGACACCGGGAGCCTGGCCATCGGTGGAGCCCTCGGTACGGTCGCCATTCTGATCAAAGCCGAATTTCTCCTCCTGATCATCGGGGGCGTGTTCGTCGCCGAGGCTCTCTCGGTTCTCATCCAGACCGGGACCTATAAGTGGCACAAGCGGACCCGGGGCCGAGAGTACGCCGACGCGCACCGGATTTTCCGGATGGCGCCGCTCCACCACCATTTCGAGAAGCTGGGCTGGGCCGAAACGACGGTGGTGACCCGGTTCTACATCCTCGGGTTGTTCTGCGCGCTGGTCGCCCTCTCGACCCTTAAGGTGCGGTGATGATCGAGGCATGGCGGGCCAGCGGGCGAGACGTGGCCGTGGTCGGTCTCGGCAAGAGCGGAGTCGCCGCCACGCGCCTGCTCCGAATGGAGCGGATCCCGGTCTATGCCTCCGACGTCGGGAAGGGAGAGCAGCTCGAATCCCAGGCGGCGGAGTTGAGAGCGGAGGGTGCGGCAGTCGATCTGGGCCGGCACGACCTCGACCGAATCCAGCGGGCGGCGGCCGTGGTCGTGTCGCCCGGGGTCCCACCGGACGCACCGCCGCTTTCGGCGGCGGCTGCCGCAGGAGTTCCGGTAGTGGCAGAGGTGGATCTCGGCTTCAGCCGGCTGGGCCACGCGCGCTGCATCGGCATCACGGGAACGAACGGGAAGACGACCACGACATCGCTGGTCGCCCACGTAATGGCCTCGGCGGGAGTGAAGACCGAGTCGGCGGGAAACATCGGCCGACCGCTGTCGGATGTGGCGCGGGAAGGGCGGGAACCGGATTGGATTGCGCTCGAGCTGTCGTCGTTTCAGCTCCACGATTCGCCGCACCTCGATCCCGCCATCGGCCTCCTCACCAATCTCGCACCCAACCACCTCGACCGATATCCCAGTCTGGCTGAGTACTACGGGGATAAGGCCTTGCTGTTCCGGCACGCCCGCGATGCATCCGTATGGATCACCAATGCAGACGACGAGGCGGTTCAGACCATGGTATCCGGGATCAGGGGTCGGCACCTGCGGTTTTCTATTCGCGATCGGTCGGACGCCTGGTACGACCGGACCGGGCGCCGGCTCATGCTGGGTGACGCCGCCATCCTGGCCAGGGATGAGCTCCCCCTCCTGGGCGACCACAACGTGGCGAACGCCCTGGCGGCTTCGCTTGCCGCACGGGAAGCCGGGGCTGACCCGACACGACTCGCTGCGGGGCTGGGCAGCTTCAAGGCCATTCCCCATCGGGTCGAGCCGATCCGCGAGGTGGACGGCGTGCTGTGGATCAATGACTCCAAGTCCACCAATGTGACCTCGACCGAAGTCGCCGTTACCGCCCTCGAGCGCCCGTTCGTACTCCTCCTCGGCGGCCGACATAAGGGGGCGCCGTATTCACCGTTGATTCCGTTGCTGAAGGGACGCTGTCGTGCGGTGGTCGCATATGGTGAGGCAGAAGCGATCGTCGCGGCAGACCTCGAAGGCGCACTGCCGGTCGAGCGGGCGGGCAGTGACTTTTCTGTGGTGCTGGCGGCGGCTCGGCGGCGGGCGCGGCCGGGAGACGCCGTTCTGCTGTCTCCGGCCTGCTCGAGCTACGACATGTTCAACAACTACGAGGAGCGCGGCGATCGATTTCGGGCAGCCGTGCAGGCGATGTGAACGAAACCCCGATGCGCCATCCCGGTGAGCTCCGGTGGGAGACTCGACTCCTGGCCGTGGTCACGCTGGTACTGCTGGTGTTCGGCATCGCTGCGACCTACGGCGCGTCGAGCCTTACCTCGGTCAACGGCAAAGTGGTAGGGATGACATTCGCTTGGCGCCAGCTCAGCGGCGCTGTCGTCGGGGGAATCCTGCTGCTCTGGCTTTCGCGCGTGGATTACTACCGCTGGCGCCAGTTGGCCTGGCCCCTCCTGCTCATCACGCTGGTGCTTCTCTTGATCCCCCTCCTTCCATTTACCCGATCGATTGCCCCAATGCTGAACGGCGCGCGGCGTTGGATCAGCATCGGGCCGGTCAACTTTCAGCCCTCGGAGCTGGCACGGCTTGCTGTGGTCATCTGGTGCGCCATGCTGGCGGCGAAGAAGGGCGACCAAGTGCGGGAATTCAAGAAGGGAGTGCTGCCGTTCATTGTGGTTCTGGGAACTGTTTCACTCCTGATCCTTCTCGAGCCGAACCTTTCCATGGCCACGCTCGTGGCCCTGCTCGGCGGATTAGTCCTGTTCACTGCCGGCGCCAAGATTGGGCACTTCGTACTGCTGGGCGCAGTTGGCGTGCTGGCCGTGTTCCATCAGATCAAGGATGCCCAATATCGGCTGGCGCGACTGCTCACCTTCCTCAACTCGGGAGAGGGAAGCGTCGAGGGCGGCTTCCAGATCCACCAGTCATTGGTCGGCATCGGCTCGGGTCGCGTGCTTGGTGTGGGGTTTGGGGAGGGGC
Organism: Gemmatimonadales bacterium; assembly: GCA_035495075.1. Classification (GTDB taxonomy): domain Bacteria; phylum Gemmatimonadota; class Gemmatimonadetes; order Gemmatimonadales; family GWC2-71-9; genus DASQPE01. Next base: position 16,273 of record DATJGL010000359.1, on the reverse strand, counting down.
AACAGAAGCTGGGATACCTGCCGTACGCCTATTCCGACTTCCTGTTCAGCACCATTGGTGAGGAGTGGGGCTTCATCGGAATCTGCCTGGTGGTCGCGGCGTTCGCGTTGTTCTGCTGGCTTGGGTTCCGGATCGCGAAAACGGCATCGGAGCCATTTGGCCAATATCTTGCTGCCGGTCTCACCGCCACGGTCGGCTTCACCGCCTTCATGCACATGGCGGTCTCCCTCGACCTCATGCCGACGACCGGCCTCACCCTTCCGTTCATGTCGTACGGCCGCTCCAGCCAGGTGATCTCGCTGGCCGCGACCGGAATACTCATCAACATCGGCCGGATGCGATGGCGCCCGGCCGCTGCCGTGGTCACCCCTGTCAGAGTCGAGACACAACCCGGGTGGCGAGACGCATCCTGATCGCAGGCGGCGGCACCGGCGGCCACCTCATGCCGGCGCTCGCCATTGCGACCGCGCTCAGGGAGCTCGATCCCGGTGTGGAGCCGGTGCTGGTCGGCGCCGAACGTGGTGTCGAGGCCAAGCTGCTACCCACACGCGGGTTTCGATATCATCTGTTGCCGGCGGAGCCTATCTATCGGCGCCAGTGGTGGAAGAACGTCCGCTGGCCGATGGTTGCCATGCGCCTTTGGCAACGACTGCGCGATCTCTATCGCGAGGAAAGCCCGATCGCGGTTCTCGGCACGGGCGGCTACGCGTCCGGCCCTGTCGTGTTTTGGGGCGCCCGCCACGGCGTGCCAGCGGCGATTCAGGAGCAGAATGCCTACCCCGGGGTGACGAGCCGGTTGCTGAGCCGCTTCGTCCGGCACGTCTATCTGGGGCTCCCCGAAGCAGGAGCGCTCCTGCGGGCGGGACCGCAAACGGAGTTCTTCGATACCGGCAACCCGATTGCCCCGCCGGATCCCGAGCGGCGCGAAGCCGCCCGTCGGCGCTTTGGGCTTTCGGGCTCCCATCCCGTCATTCTGCTCACCGGTGGCAGTCAGGGAGCGCTGGCGCTGAACCGCGCGACTGCCGCATGGCTCGACGAAGCCCCGCCGACCAACGCCGTCCTGCTCTGGGTCACCGGGCGGGGCACGCACGCTGAGTTCGCCCGTTATCACGCTCCCCCGGCGGTCCAGGTGATCGACTTTCTCGACCCAATGGCAGACGGATACGCCGTCGCTGACATGGTCGTGTCTCGGGCCGGTATGATCACCGTGGCCGAGTTGTGTGCCTGGGGCCTGCCGAGCGTGTTGGTCCCCCTTCCTACTGCGGCGGCAGACCATCAGACCCATAACGCGCGCGTGCTTCAACAGGCGGGCGCCGCCGTGTTGCTGCCTCAGTCTCAATTGACGGGCGCCCGTCTCCGGTCAGAGGTGGCTCGGATGCTCGCCGACCGGCCTCGGCGGCTCGCTATCGCGGCGGCGGCGGGGGCCCGCGGCAGACCTCAAGCATCGCATGAGATCGCGTCCAAACTTTTGACGCTTGCCGGGTGACCTCGGCCTGTTGCAAACTACGGCGAGATTTTACATTAGCTCATTCATCATGCCACTGTTCGACTCCGCGGATCGGCGCCCGGTCCACTTCATGGGGATAGGGGGCGCCGGCATGAGCGGGCTGGCCCTCATCGCCTGCCGCCGCGGGGTCGCCGTCACCGGATGCGACGCTGACCCGTCCGGCGCGGCGGACCTGGCTGCTCTGGGTGTTCCCATTGCTACCAGTCATTCGCCAGCGCACGTGGACGGCATGCGTGCGGTGGTATACACCGCGGCCATTTCGGCCGAGCACCCGGAGCTGAGCCGCGCCCGAGCGCTCGGATTACCGGTGGTTCCGCGCAAGCTCGCGCTGGCTGAACTGGTCGCCGGGCGAACGGTGGTGGCGGTCAGTGGGACTCACGGAAAGACCACCACGACAGTGATGACCACCGAAGCGCTCGCGGCTGCGGGGCAGGATCCCACGGGCATTGCCGGTGGCCGGGTCGGATCCTGGGGTGGCAACGCTCGCATCGCGGGCGACGCACTTTTCGTGGTCGAAGCCGATGAATACGACCAGGCCTTCCTGACGCTGCACCCCACAGTCGCCGTGGTGAACAACGTGGAGCCCGATCACCTCGAGTGCTACGGCTCTCTCGACGCCCTGGAAGATGCCTTCGTGGAATTTGCTTCCCGGGCCGAGTTAGTGGTGGTCGGTGCCGACGACGAGGGCGCACGCCGTGTGGCGGCCCGACTGGGTTCACGGGCCAAGACGTTCGGTGTGGCGAAGGACGCCGACATCCGCATCGAAAACCTGAGTCAGACACCGGGAGAGACCGCGGCTGATGTCGTCCTGCCGGGTGTGGGTGTCGCCCGGCTGCGGCTCGGAGTGCCCGGACTCCACAACCTTCGGAACGCGGCCGGTGCGCTCGTGGCCACGCTACACATTGCGCCCAGCAAGGTGGAGCAGGCGCTCGATGCGCTGCGGAGGTTCCGTGGCGTCGGCCGGCGCTTTGAGCGGCTGGGCGAGTTCAAGGGTGTTGAGATCGTGGACGACTACGCTCATCACCCGTCGGAGTTGGCGGCGACGCTCGCGGCTGCGCGGCAGGCTTTTCCCAGTCGGCGGCTTGTAGCAGTTTTCCAGCCGCACCTGTTCTCGCGCACCGCGGCGCACGGCACCGCAATGGGAGAAGCGCTCGCCGAGGCGGACGTCGTCGTCGTCACCGAGGTATACGCGGCGCGGGAGGAACCGATTCCCGGAGTGAGCGGGCGGCAGGTAGCTGAGGCGGCGGAGCGGGCCGGCGCGGACACCATCTTCGAGGCGGATCGGCCAGCGGTCGGCCGGCGGGTGTTGGCGTTGCTTCGGCCAGGCGACGTGGTACTCACCCTGGGGGCCGGCGACATCACCCGAGTAGGCCGCGAGCTGGTGCAGTGGCTGCAAGCCGCCTGAGGCTCGGCTGGAAAGTTCTAGGCGCCCTGGCTCTTTTGGAGGCGGTGTGGTGGGGTGGCCCCCAACTGCTTCGGCAGCTCGACTACTTCCGGGTCCGCCGGGTCGAGATCAGCGGTGCCCGCTACCTCGCGCCCAAAACGGTCACTGCGGCGCTGGCGCTCCGGCGTGAGGCCAGCGTGTTCGACGACCTGAATGCGATGGAGCGCCGCCTCCGGGCCCTGCCCGGGATCGTGACGGCCGGAGTCGGGCGGCGCCTCCCCGGCACGTTGACGGTCACGGTGTCGGAAACGGAGCCGGTGGCGCTCATTCCGCGCCGGAGCGCCCTCACGCCGGTGGACGACCGCGGTCGGGTGCTGCCGTACGATCCCGCGCAGGTCGCACCTGACCTGCCGGTCGCCACCAGTGCCGACTCCGGTCTCACGCGGGTGCTGGCGACTCTGCGCGCGGTTGATCCTGCCCTCTTCGGCCGCGTAGCGAGCGCTTCTCGGATTCAGGACGACGTGGTGCTCGATGTCGATGGACGGAGCTTCTGGTTCTCGGCCAACGCAACAGCGGAGGACGTACGAGCGGTGACCGCGGTCGCACAGGATCTGGCCCGGCAGCAGCGCGCATATCGGGAGCTGGACGGGCGGTTCGTGGGGCAGGTGATCGTCCGCTGGGCGGGCGCGTGAGCCCGCAACCCCAGCGGCTGATAGCCGGCCTCGACCTGGGGTCCACCAAGGTGGTAGGAATCATCGCCGAGGTCGCGGGCGACGGGCGGGAGGCCGGCGCCAAGGTGCTTGGCCTAGGTGTCGAACGCACCCACGGCATTCGCCGAGGTGTGGTGCGCGACATGGAGGAGACCACGCGCGCCATCGACAAGGCGATGCGGGACGCCCAACGTATGGCTGGCGTCGAGGTCGGCACGCTCTACTGCGGAATCGCCGGCGAGCACGTCTCCGGCCGAAGCTCTCACGGGATGGTCTCGGTCAACGGCGACGAGATCCGGACCGGCGACGTGGCCCGGGTCAACGACATGGCCAGCAACGTCTCCTTCGGCCGCGACCACGAGTTGCTCCACGCGATTCCCCTCGACTACATCATCGACCAGCAGGGAGGAATCAGCGAGCCTATCGGGATGTCGGGATCGCGGCTCGAGGCAGAGGTCTATCTCGTGACCGTGCTCTCGAGCGTGCTCCAGAATCTCCGCCGCTGCGTGGAGCGGGCCGGCTACCACGTCGGCGAGTTCGTGCTCGAGCCGCTGGCGGCATCGCTCGCGGTGCTTACGCCCGACGAGGTGGAGTTGGGGTGTGCGCTGGTCGAGCTGGGCGGCGGCTCGACCAACGTCGCGGTCTTCCACAGCGGAAAGGTCCGCCACACCGGGTCGCTGCTCTGTGCGGGCGGGCACGTGACGGCGGACATCATGCATGGCTTCCAGGTCACCCAGCAGGAAGCAGAGCGCCTGCGCGAGCGGCATGGCGGTGCATTCGAGGCGTTGGTGCCGGAGGCCGATCTGGTCGAGTTGCCGTCGACGCCCGGTCAGGGAGCGCGCACGGCACAGCGGTACATGCTCGCGCACGTGATGCGGATGCGGTTTCAGGAGATCCTGGAGTTCGCGTTGGACGAAATCAGCCGCGCGGGGTATCACCAGCGGCTACCCGCCGGCGTTATCTTGACCGGTGGTGGCGCGCTGACGCCCGGAATCGTCGAGCTCGCGAGAGACGTTTTCGCGATGCCTGCCCGGGTCGGGGTGCCGGGTCAGCGCCTCCGCGGACTCGCGGATAGCGTGGAATCTCCCAGAATGGCAGTCGCGGCGGGATTGGCTCTTTATGGCGCCCGTCAGGTAGCCTTGGGCACGGGGTTCGGCTCGGGTGGCCGGCGCTCGCCTGCAGTTGAAAAGGTGTTCGGTCCCGTCAAGCGCTGGCTCCAGGACTTCTTCTGAGTCGAACCGAGGGAACCCGCCATGATCTTTGAGCTGGAAGACACCGGCGTCCCGCAGAACGCCAAGATGAAGGTGGTCGGCGTGGGCGGTGGCGGCGGCAACGCCGTCAACCGCATGATCGACGAGCGCTTGCTCGGGGTGGAGTTCATCTCGGTGAACACCGACGCCCAGGCGCTGCGGATGTCCAAGTCGGACATCAAGATCCAGATCGGCCGGAAGCTCACGCGCGGCTTGGGCGCGGGGGCCCGGCCCGAGATCGGCCGTCAGGCGATCGAGGAAAACAAGGACGAGGTGGCCCAGGCCGTGCAGGGCGCCGACATGGTCTTCGTGACCTGCGGAATGGGAGGGGGGACCGGCACCGGCGCCGCCCCAATCGCCGCCCAGCTCGCACGCGAGGCCGGAGCTCTTACCGTCGGGATTGTCACCAAGCCTTTCCTGTTCGAAGGCCGCCGCCGGATGCGTCAGGCGGAGACCGGCATTGCCGAAATGCGGAAGAACGTCGACACCATGATCGTGGTGCCGAACGAGCGGCTCCTCGCCGTGGTGGGGAAGGGCATTCCCTTCCAGGACGCCCTCAAGAAGGCCGATGAGGTGCTTCTCCACGCCACCCAGGGCATCTCGAGCCTGATCACCTCCACCGGAATCATCAACGTGGACTTTGCCGACGTCCGCACGATCATGCAGAACGGCGGGGCAGCGTTGCTCGGGACCGGGATCGGACGGGGCGACAACCGCGCGCTGGAGGCGGCGCAACAGGCGATCTCGAGCCCCTTGCTCGACAGCGTCTCCATCACCGGCGCGCAGGGCGTGCTCATCAACATCATCGGCGGCGAGGACCTGACCCTCGGGGAGACGACCCAGATCAACGACGTCATCCACGACGCCGTGGGCGACGAAGCGGAGATCATCTTCGGAGCGGTCACCGATGCGGCGATGCAAGGCGAGATACGAGTGACCGTGATCGCGACCGGGTTTGATCGGGCAGTCACGGGTGAGATGCCGATCCCCGGCGCGCGTCCCAGCCGCCCCGGTGTGCTGGACTTCGCTCGGCGAGCCGCGGCCCAGCAACCGGCTCAGCCCAAGGCGCCTCCGGTGACTCCCAAGCCGACGCCTCCGCCTGCGGCCGCTGACGTTCCCGACATGGAAATTCCAACCTTCATCAGGCGACAGATGGACTGATGCGCCGGCTGCGGCTGCTTCTCGCGATCCTGGTTGTTGCGGGCGCCGCCGCGGCCGCACGATCCCATCATTGGCCCTGGCCGCGCCTCAGCGACAGGCGGCCCGCGCTCGCGGCTGCCTCGGTTCTTCCTACCGGTCCGACCCAACGTGCTTTTATCGAAACGCTGGATACGCTTCGCCGAGGGGAGACGTTCGGCGCTCTGCTCAACCGCCACCGCATCACCGGGCTCGACTTGTCCCAGTTCGGTGCGGCGAATGCCCTCGACCCGAAGCGGCTGCGGCCCGGGCTCGTTTTCGCCATCGGCCGGACCAGGGTCGACACCGATCCCTCGCGCATTCAGGTGCAGGTGAGCCCGGAGCGACTGGTGACCTTCGTGAGATCGGATACCGGTTGGGAGGCGGCCGCTCAGGAAGTCCCCTGGACCGGCAAGACGGTTCGGCTCGAGGGACAAATCGACAATTCCCTCTACGAGGCGCTTGATGCTCAGGTACCGGACGACCAGTTCGACGCCGGTAATCGGGTGCGGCTCGCTTGGGCGCTGGCCGATGTCTTCGCCTGGCAGGTGGACTTTACACGCGACATCCAGCCGGGCGATCGGTACGTGGTGCTCTGCGAGCGTCTCGTTTCTCCCGACGGCCAAACCCGCCTGGGCCGGATCATCGCCAGCGATCTCGTGATCAGTGGGAAGCGGCTGACGGCGATCCGCTTCGATTCTGCCGGCCCGTCCGCTTACTTCGATGCCGACGGCAACTCGCTCCGCCGCGCCTTTCTCCGAGCGCCGGTCGAGTTCCGCCGGGTCTCATCCAACTTCGCGCGCGCGCGTTTCCACCCGATCCTGGGGACGTGGCGACGGCACGAAGGAACCGACTACTCTGCGGCTCCCGGGACGCCGGTTATGGCGGCCGGCGATGGCGTCGTCCTCAGGGCGGGCTACGGCGGTGGCTACGGCAACCTGATCGAGATTCGCCATCGCAACGGGATCACCACCCGGTACGGTCACCTGCGCGGGTTCGCACGAGGCATTCACGCGGGCGCGCGCGTCTCGCAAGGACAGGTCATCGGCTTCGTGGGCTCGACCGGTCTCGCCACCGGTCCTCATCTGCATTACGAATTCCGTGTCAACGGCGTGGCGCAGGACTCCCGCCGGGTCAACCTGGGGACCGGCGCGGCGGTTGCCGCCGCTCTCCGGCCAGCCTTCGAGCGGGAACGGGATCGGGTGCTGGGCCTGCTCCGGCCGCAGATGGTAGCAATTCAGTAGGCGCTATCCGCTATCCGTCATCCGCAATGACAGCTGAGATGGGCCTCTTCTGCTCCGCGTGCGAGATGGTCGTCGAGCCGCCTGCGGATAGCTGATAGCGGACAGCGCCGATGCTTTTCCTCCCCGCCATCGACATCCGCCACGGCCGCGTCGTCCGACTGGCCCAGGGCCAGGCAGCACGGGAAACAGTCTACGGGGACGACCCTGTCGCGGTCGCAGAGCAATTCATCGCTGAAGGGGCCGAGTGGCTGCACGTGGTCGATCTCGACCGCGCGTTCGGCGAAGGAGACAACGCCGCCCTGGTTCAGCGGGTGGTGACCGCGGTGGGAACCCGGGCCGGAGTGCAGCTCGGTGGGGGCTTCCGATCCCTTCCCGCGATCGAACAGGGGCTCGACGCCGGCGCTGCCCGGGTGGTCATCGGAACCGCAGCCGTTCGCGATCCGGAGCTCGTCCCAGCCGCCCTCGCCCGTGCCGGAGTCGACCGGGTCGCCGTCGGCATAGACGCCCGGGAAGGCGTGATTGCCATTCGGGGCTGGCGCGAGGCCGGTGGCGAGCGGGCGGCGGAGGTGGCAAGCCGCGTGGTCGAGCAGGGCGTTCGAACGCTGGTGTACACCGATGTCGCCCGAGACGGGATGCTCCGGGGTCCCGACATCGGCGGCGCGATCGGGCTTCAGGCGCCCGGGGTGGGCATCATCGCGAGCGGCGGGATCGCGTCGCTGGACGACCTTCGGCGGGTCCGCGATGCGGGCCTGGCCGGCGCCATCGTCGGGCGAGCGATTTACGAGGGCAGGATGACTGTCGGTGAGGCTGTGACGGTGGTGAAGAATGAAGCCTGACGTTTCTTTTACCCGATGCGCGCCATTGTCGTCGTCCTCCTCGGCGCCGCTCTCGCGGCGTTTACCTACCTCTATCTCGAGCGGCTGGGACGACGGGGGCTAGTTCCGCTAATCTGCCGCGCGATCGCCTGGAGCGCGCTGGGACTCCTTCTCCTAAATCTGAGTTGTCCGGTGGCGAGCCCGTCTCGCCGTCCCCTGGTGCTGCTCGACGGATCACTGAGCCTCACGGCCGCCGGCGGACGCTGGCGCGAGGCCCGGGACTCGGCCGCTCGTTGGGGCGATGTGCGGCTGTTCGGGGGTGAGCGTAGCGGCACGGACACGCTGCCGGACCGTGGTCGCTCGCTGCTCGCGCCGGCCCTCCGCGCCGCGTCGGCAGCGGACCGGCCGGTGATCGTCGTAACGGACGGCGAGATCGAGGACGCTCGAGACCTGCCCGCCGACCTTCTGGCCCGTACCACGGTCCGGGAGTTCCCCCGCCGGGCGCAGCCGGACGTCGCCATTACTCGGGTCATGGGCCCAGCGCGCATCACGAGCGGTGATTCGATCATCATCGATGCCGAAGTCGAGGTAGTCGGCGGCACGAAATCCGACAGCGCGATCGTTGCGCTGGAAGACGGCTCCAACCGTCTGGCTCGGCGCACTGCCCGGCTCAACCCCGGTCAACCCGGTCGGGTTCGCCTTTCGGCGTCCTCCCGAGGGTTGCCTGCGGGAGACCATCTCCTACGCGTCCTGCTGGTCGGGCAACGGGACCCGGAGCCCCGAACCGACCTGCGGCTCCATTTGCTCAGCGTTGTGCCCACGCCCGGCGTCGTCTTGCTGGCCGCGCCGGCGGACTGGGACAGTCGTTTCCTCTATCGGACGCTCAAAGACGTCGCTCAGCTGCCGGTGCGAGGCTATGCCCGGCTTGAGGGCGGTCGCTGGCGGTCGCTCCTGGATCTCTCCGTCGTGAATGGTGACCTCGTCCGACAGTTCACCCGTCGGGCCGATCTGCTGGTGTTGAAGGGCGACGTTGCGGGAGCGGCCCAAGGCAGTCGGGCTCGCGGAATCTGGCGCTGGCCCACCGGTGAGAGCGGCGAGGCAGCCCCCTCTGCGGGGGACTGGTACCTCGAGCCCGGCAACGCCTCGCCGCTCGAAGGGGCATTCGCCGGCTTTCCGGTGGACTCCTTTCCTCCTGCCATCCAGCTCACGGAGGTGCGCAAGCCGGCCGCTGACTGGATCGCGCTCACCGCACAGGATGGGCGTCGAGGTCCCCAATGGCCTGCGGTGTTCGGCCGTGACGACGGCCGTGTGCGGGAGATGACAGTCGCGGTTGACGGCCTGTGGCGGTGGGCGTTTCGAGGAGGCTCGAGCGAGCAGAGCTATCGGGCCTGGGTGGCCGCGAGCGTGAGCTGGCTACTGAGCGGAGTAGACACGGTTCGGGGGGTGGCCCGGCCCGTGCGCGCGGTCGTATCGAACGGGCGGCCACTCGTGTTCGAGTGGCTGGGGCCCGGAGCCGTGAAGCCGGTTGGCGTGCAGTGGACCGGCGGCAACGGGCCTGATACCCTGCGTTTCGACGGCGCTGGGCGCGCAACAGTCTGGCTGGCGCCAGGTCAATATCGCTATCGGCTCGGTCCAGGTGGCAATGGGACCGTGGCGGTCGAGGAGTATTCCGACGAGCTGCTACCCGCCCCGATCACTGTGACGGCGCATGAAGCTCGCGCGCCGATTGCCTCCGCAACTCGCTCCGCCCGGGAGTGGCCGTGGTTCTTTGCGCTGTGTGTTTTGGGACTGGCGGGAGAGTGGTTTGCCAGGCGGCGGGTTGGTTTGAGATAAACGGCGTGAACAGTAAACAGTGAACAGGGATTGGGGGTCTCCGTGCAAAGGTGCCCCCGTTTACTGTTCTCTGTTCACCGTTCACGCGGTTGCTCAATGTCTTCGCGTCTTGGCGATTCCAAAAAATCTCTCTGGTCCCGGCTCAAGCGCCTGGCGTTCACCGATGTCAACGCCATCATCCGGGGCCTGAATGCCGATGATCTGGAGCAGCTGGAACGGCTCCTGATCGAAGCCGACTTCGGCGTTCCTGCCACCGTCGCCCTGACTCAAGCGCTGGAGGACGAGGTCCGGAAGGGCACGCTCAAGACCGAAGCCGATCTCAAGGGATCCCTTCAAGCACGCATTGCGGCGATGCTTGCCGGCTCGGGCGACAACGGTTCCCTTGCTCGAGCGAGCGACGAAGGCCCGACCGTGATCCTGATGGTTGGCGTGAATGGAACCGGAAAGACGACCACGGTCGCCAAGCTGGGAAGACTGCTCGCTCGCCAGGGTCGCAAGGTGCTGCTGGCGGCCGCCGACACCTATCGAGCGGGGGCGGTATCGCAGCTGCAGATCTGGGCGGACCGACTGGGCTTGCCCTGCGTGGCCGGGGCCGCAGGCGGAGACCCGGCCGCGGTAGCCTTCGACGCCATCGATGCGGCACGCTCACGCGGGGCTGACACGGTGATCGTGGACACTGCCGGACGGCTCCACACCCAGGAAAACCTCATGGACGAGCTCCGCAAGGTTGTGCGCGTGATCTCCCGCCGGGTTCCCGGCGCGCCGCACGAGACGTTGCTCGTGCTGGACGGCACGGTGGGTCAGAACGCCATCCAGCAAGGTCGGCTTTTCAGCGAGGCTGTGTCACCCACCGGGATCGTCGTCACCAAGCTCGACGGCAGCGCCCGAGGCGGAGCCGTCGTCGCGCTTACGAAGGAGTTGGGACTCCCAGTCCGCTTCGTCGGCCTGGGCGAGACATTCGACGACCTCGAGCCGTTCGATGCCGAGCGGTTCGCCGCGAACCTGGTCGGCACCTCATAGCGAAAGCGACAGCATGCGTCCTGCGTCCGCACCGCCGATCCGCCTCGATACGCCAGTCAAGTTCCTCAAGGGCATCGGTGAGCGGCGGGCCGAGGCGCTCGCCCGGCTCGGCATCCGAACCGCGCGCGATCTGCTCTGGCACCTTCCTCATCGCTACGTAGACGCCTCATCCGTGACCCCGCTCGCGAGCGCGCGCGTGGGCATGGAGGTCGCCTGCGTAGGCCGCGTGATCAGCAAGGGTGTCCTCCCAACCAAGAAGGGGCTTCGGATCTTTCATGCAGTGCTTCGTGACGCGAGTGGCGTGCTGGAGTGCGCGTGGCCGGGGCAGCCGTTTCTCGATCGGACGATCGAGGTAGGCCAGACGCTGCTCGTATCGGGGCCGGTTCGGTTCTATCACGGGCGTCAGATGGCACCGCGTGAGTACCTGATTCTCAGCGAGCCGGGCAGCGAGGCCAACGGCGATGCGGACCCTCTCGGTGCCGGCAAGGTCTTGCCGGTGTACCCCGCCACCGAAGGTCTGAGCCACAAGGTGATCCGTGGACTGATCGATCGGCATCTGGATGGGCTCATTGCGGCATCGCAGGATATCATCCCCGAGCGACTGAGGGTTGCCGCGGGCCTGCCGATTCTGGCCGACGCCCTTCGGATGGTCCACCGGCCGCTCACGGTCGAGGGTGCGGAGCAGGGACGCCGACGCCTCGCGTTCGACGAGCTGCTCGATCTACAGCTCATGCTCGTGCGGGCCCGGGCGCTGGCCAAGCGGGCGCGATCTGGGGTCGCATTTCAGGTGAAGCGGGAGTTCACCACGCGGCTCAAGCAGAGCCTCCCATGGTCGCTCACCGATGATCAGCAGCGAGCGCTCAGGGAGATCACGGCGGACATGACGGCGGCGGAGCGGATGCACCGGCTGCTCATGGGCGACGTCGGCACCGGCAAGACGGTCGTCGCGCTATTCGCGATGCTGCTCGCGGTGGAGAACGATTTCCAGGCGACGCTGATGGCGCCCACCGAGTTGCTGGCCGAGCAGCATGTCGCCACACTCTCCCGGCTGCTCGAGCCATTGTCGCTCAGGCCCGAATTGCTGGTCGGACGACTCACCTCAGCGGAAAAGACCGCGGTGCGAGAGCGGCTTGCCGCCGGCCAGGCCCGACTCGTCGTCGGCACGCACGCCTTGCTAGAGGAGACCACGGCGTTCAAGCGTCTGGGCCTGGTGGTGATTGACGAGCAGCACCGGTTCGGCGTCGAGCAGCGCGCCGCGCTGATCGGCAAGGGAGTGGCCCCCGATGTGCTGCTCTTGTCGGCGACCCCGATCCCGCGGTCGCTCGCCCTCACGCTCTACGGCGACCTCGATGTGTCCACCCTTCGCGAGCGTCCGCCGGGGCGGGGCGACGTGCGAACCGCAATTCGAACTGCGAGCCAGCGGGAGCGAGTGCTCCAATTCGTCGAAAAGGAGTGCGCCGAAGGCCGCCAGGCTTACGTCGTCCTGCCGGTCATCGAGGAGTCCGAGCGGGCGGACCTCCGTGCCGCGACAACGATGGCCGAAAGCCTGCGGGGTCGCTGGCCGACGCTGGACGTTGGGCTGGTGCATGGCCGCCTCAAGCCGGACGATCGGGACGCTGTCATGCGGCGGTTTCGTGCCGGCGAGGTACGGGTGCTGGTCGCGACCACCGTCATCGAAGTGGGCATCGACGTTCCCAACGCCACGATCATGCTGGTCGAGCATCCCGACCGCTTCGGGCTGGCTCAGCTGCATCAGCTCCGCGGCAGGATCGGACGAGGAACCGGCGGCGGCTACTGCATTCTCATGGCCGACGGGTCGGTTCCCGAGCGGCTCAAGGCGTTTGCGGCCACTGAGGACGGGTTCCGTATCGCGGAGCTGGATCTGGCGGAGCGGGGCATGGGCGACCTGATCGGGGCGAGGCAGTCAGGAGGAGTCGAGGTGCGGCACGCCCGGCTGCCCGATGATAGCGATCTCCTGACGCGGGCCCGCGACCTCGCAACCGAGCTGCTCGAGCGCGACCCAACGCTTCAGCGACCTGAGAACCGGGCACTTCGGGAGCGGGCCGTGACCCGGTATCCTCGCGCCGTAGAACTGTTCCGGGTGGGGTAAGGGACCCGGGGGCGGAGGCGCTGGTCATGCGCCCGGTGCGGTAGGCGCTGTTTCAGACGCTGCAGTTCGCTGATCGGGCCGAGACGGGGGCCCAGGGGACGGGGGGTGCTGGGGTTGGTGAGCTTGGCCAGCGCCGCCCAGCCCGGCTCCCCACCTCACCCGGCCGGGATTACTCGTACCGCAGCGCCTCGATGGGATCGAGTCGGGCCGCGCGTCGGGCGGGCCAGAGCCCGAAGATCACCCCGACTGCGGCGCTGAAACCGAAGGCCAGGATCACCGAGTCGAGCGACACCAGCGTATTCCAGTGGAGGAAAGCGGTTGCCGCGCTGGCAAGGCCGGCGCCGAGAAGAATCCCCACGGTCCCACCCAGCGTACACAGCACCAGCGCTTCGATGAGGAACTGCAGCATGATGTTCCGCCGGCTGGCGCCCAGGGCCATGCGCACCCCGATCTCCCGGGTGCGCTCGGTGACCGAGACCAGCATGATGTTCATGATGCCGATGCCGCCGACCAGCAGGCTCACCGCCGCGATGCCCGCGAGCAGGTAGGTGAACACCTGGGTTGCCTGCTGTTGGGTTGACAGGATGTCCTGCTGGTTGCGGATCTGGAAGTCGTTATCCGCCCCGGGCCGAATCTTGTGCTCCCGCCGCAGCACCCGCTCGATGTCCACCATGCCGCGCTCCAGCGGAATGCCGGGCATGATCTGCACCGTGAGCGCCCGCAACCGGTCGGTACCAAAGAGCCGGTATCGAGCCGTCTCGAGCGGGATCAGGATCTGTTCGTCCACGTTCACGAACGATCCGGACGACCCCTTCTCGCTCAGCACGCCGATCACCTCGAAGGACGCCCCCGCGATCTGAATCTCCTGCCCAATGATCGCGGCCTGGTTTGCGCCCAGGAGATCGGGCACGGACGCGCCGACCACCGCGTATCGCTGCCGGGCAGCGTCATCTCCGGCGGAGAACATCCGGCCGAACTTGATGGTGGAGTTCTGGACCGCCGTGTAGTTGGCGGTAGTGCCGATGACGGCCAGGTTGCCATTGTGGTTGTTGAGCTTCACCTGAACCTGCTGCTGGATCTCCGGCACCACCGCGGTGAATAGCCGGCCGTCACGCTCCAGCGCCTGGGCATCGTCCAAGGTAAGGCTGACTCGGTTTGCGCTTGCGACGCCGCCCTGAAAGCTCTGGCCGGGAAACACCCGCAGAAGGTTCGTCCCCAGCGCGCTGATGCTGGCCTCGACGGCTTTTTGGGCCCCGCTGCCGAGCGCGACCATCGCGATCAGCGCGGCCACGCCGATGATGATGCCGAGCGCGGTCAGGCCGGCGCGGAGCAGGTTCGCCCGGATGGATTGAAGCGCGGTGACGACCGTCTCGCCGGGGAGCAGCATGCTATTGCGGTCGCTGGCGACCGCCGCCGCCCGCCCCGCCCGCTGCACCAGGACCGGCCCCGCCCGGTCCGGCACCGCCCGGACCAGTGGCTCCTGGCTGTCGCATGCCGGGAAGGGCGCCGCCACCCGTCAGGTTGGTGATACGCTGGCGGAACTGCTGCTGCGACTGCACCAGGCTTGCGCTGGGCAGGACATAGACCGAGTCGCCAAGCGAGAGGCCGCTCAACACCTGGCTGTAGTCGAGGTCGGTAAGCCCGGTTCGGACCCAGGTCGCAGTGGGCTTTCCGCTCCGCTGGACGAATACGATGTAGCGGCCGCCCGAGAGTGCATCGAGTGACGTCCGCCGCGGCCCTCCGGCGCTGCTGTCGGAACCCTCTGGGCGGCGCCGCCGAGCCGAGTCTCGGCCCACAGGCAGAGTAGTGCCGTCGGCGGTTGGAGTGCTCCCGCCCAGCCGCGCTCCGCCGGCGCTGTCGGAACGCCCGGCCGGTTGTTGCTGCCGGATTGCCGCCTGCACGGCCTGCGGGTCGAGGCCCAGCACCTGAGCCGCGGATGCCACATCGCGGGCGGTTCGCAAGGCCGCGTTCGGTACGGCGAGAACCTGCTCCGCCTGGCCCACGTGAATCTCCACGTCCGAATTCATGCCCGGCCGCAAAAGCCCGTCCCGGTTGTCGATGCGAATGCGGACCGGAAACATGGTCACGTTCTGCTGCACCGTGTCCTTGGGCTCGATCTTGAGCACGTTTCCCTGGAACGGGTGGTTCGGATATGCGTCCACGGTAACGGTGGCCCGCTGTCCGGCCTGGATCTTCCCGATGTCGGTTTCATCGATCGGGGTGGAAACCTGTACCAGGTTCAGGTCCGCCATCGTGAGCAGGGTGGTCCCCCCGCCTACGTTCGACGTGGCCGACGCAATGACCTGCCCCCGCGAGACGGCGATCTCGATGATGGTTCCCGTGATCGGCGCCCGCACGTTGGCGTCCTCCAGAGTGATCCGATTGTTCTCCAGCGCCACCTGGGCGGAAACCAGGTTTGCCTTCGCGTTGGCATACGACAGGACGTCCTGATCGTGCTCTTGCACCGTGATCGCCTGCGCGGCCAGCAGGCTGTCCGAGCGGCGCTTCTGAATCTCGGCGTTGTTGAGCTGAACCCGGGCAGCCTCCAGGCTCGCTTCCGACTGCGCGACGGCATTGCGGGAAAGCCGCGGATCTATCTGCATCAGCAAGTTGCCGCGCTTGACGACCTGTCCCGTCTCGACCTCGAGCTGCATCACCTCACCGGAGGCCCGGGTCTTTACCTCCACCGTGGTGTCCGGCTGAATCGTGCCCGTTGCATGAGCGGAGACGATGATGTCACGCCGGTCAACCGGGATGGTCTCGTAGACCGGGGGAGGAGCGTCCTTCTTGCACGCCAGGGCAAGGACCAGTCCCAGGGTCGCGAGGATTGGCGGCCGTCTCATAGCTGGTGCCCCACCAGCGCCTCGAGCTGCGCCTTGGCGCGCAGGTAATCGAACCGTGCGTTCACCGCGTCCACTCTTGCCTGGTCCAGCGCCGTCTGCGCCGTGAAGAGGTCGACGATCGTGGCGACCCCCTGCTGGTAACGGGCCTGCAGCACCCGAAGGTTCTCCTCTCCGGCAGCTACGCTGGTCTGAGTGATCCCGATGCTGGTCCGCGCTGCGTCCAGCTGCGCGAGGTACGTCGTCACGCCAGCATCCACCGCGCGGCCGTCGTCCGAGGCCTGAGCATCGGCGAGATCAGCGTTGCTTTCCTGGGTCACGACCTGTGCCTCGCGGGCAAACCCGTCGAAAAGGTTCCAGCTGAGCTGAAGCGCAAACCGGGTG
>DATJGL010000358.1:0-2685 GCA_035495075.1 Gemmatimonadales bacterium | reverse complement strand
CCAAGCCGATCGACGGACTCCGACCCGGGATGAGTGCCTTGATCGACTGGCCGCGGGAGCGCCCGGCCAGGGCGGCGGGATGAGCTCCATCGCTCGCGTGATCGTCCGCGAGCTCCGCCGCCTGCCGCATTTCCCGGTGCTCTGGGCCCTGCTGGGACCGATCCCATTGGCGGCTGGGCTGCTGCTGACAGGCGTTTTTCATGCGGAGGTGGCGCGCCGCCTTCCCATCGGCATCCTCGATTTCGACGGGACCCAGCCTGCTCGACTTGCGGCCCGCTGGGTGGACGCGGCCAGGACCGTCAACATCGTGGCGCGGGTCCAGGATCTCGGGGAGGCTCGGACCCTCCTGGTCCAACGCAAGGTGTACGCCGTGCTCGTGATTCCGCGTCACTTCGAGCGGGACCTTCGGCGTGGGCGCTCGCCTCGGGTGACACTCCTGTACAACGAGCAGTACCTGACGGCGGGGAATCTGATCTCGGCAGACGTCGCCCGCGCGGTCAACGCCGGGTCCGCTGCGGTGGCGTTTGGGCTGCAACAGAGTGAGGGCCTGACCTCGGCGGCCGCCCAAGCGGCGGCTGAGCCGGTCCGGGTCGACGCACGGCTCCTCTTCAATCCCGCCATCAACTATGCCCGCGGCGTGGGGCTGGTCCTCATCGTCGGGCTGATGCAGGTGGTGGCCGGGCTCTCCGCCATCTACGTCGTGGGCCGAGAGCTGAGAGACTCGACGGCGGGGGAGTGGCTAGCCACCGCGGGCGGCTCGCCGGTCGCCGCGTGGGTCGGCAAGTTGGCTCCGTATGTCCTCTACGATCTGGTGTTGATGCTCGTGCTCGTGGGCGGCTTCGTCGCGTGGTTTCACATTCCCGTGCTCGGCAGCCTCGGATTTCTGCTGCTGGGTGCCGTGGCGTTCTCCCTGGCCAGCAAGGCCATCGGGGTCCTGCTCACCGTATGGCTCGCCAATTTGCGTCAGGCCCTTGGCGTCGGCTCGTTCTTCTTCGGCCCTGCGGTGGCATTCAGTGGCGTGACCTTCCCCCGGATCGCGATGTCGACCTTCGCGCAGGTGTGGGGGGGCTTCGTGCCGCTCACCCGCTTCATGCTCCTGCTGCGCGACCAGGTGATGGTGGGCGCGCCATTCCGCATTTCGGCCGCGCCGATCCTCGTGCTCGCGGGAACAGCCCTCGGAGCCGGCCTCTTGGCATTGCCGCGAATGGGCCGGGTGCTGCGCGATGCACGGCTGTGGGGTCGCGAATGAAAGCGCTGGCTCGCTGCTTCTGGCAGACGCTCCGTCAGATCGCTGGGGAGGCCGAGACGGTTGTCCTCCTGCTTGCCGCCAGCATCTTGTACGCCGTGTTCTACCCGACCCCGTACATGAGGCAGGTGCTGCGTGATTTGCCGGTCGTCGTGGTCGACCGGGATCACTCCGCCTTGAGCCGTCAGCTCACCCGTTGGGTGGATGCGAGCGAGGCAGCCAGTGTGACCGCCCGGAGCAACGACCTGGACGCCGCGCAGGATTCGCTGCGAGCCGGAGCAGCGGGGGCGGTTCTGCTGATCCCCAAGGATTTCGAGCGCCATGTGCTGCGGCGGGAGCCGGCGTACGTCGAGGCCTATGCCGACGCGAGCTACTTCCTGGTATACAGCACCGCGCTCCGAGCCATCAACGGCGCCGTGGGTACACTCTCGGGCGGCATCTCGGTGCGCAGGCAGGAGGCGAGTGGACTCACCGCGCAAGCCGCGGTCCGACGCGCGCGCCCGGTCACCTTCGTTCCCTGGCCGCTCTTCAATCCGCTCGCCGGATACGGAACCTTCGTGGTGCCGGCCGTCTTCATCCTGATCCTGCAGCAGACGTTGCTGATCGGCATCGCGGCGTTGCGCGTCGCCGAGCGCGAGAAGGGCGAGTCGGGCAACGAGCCACTCTGGGCAACCCTCGGGGGGAAGCTCGGTGCGACCGCGCTCATCTATCTCGGGCATGCCGTGTTCATGTTCGGCGTGGTGTTCAGCCTCTATGGCTTTCCGATGCGAGCATCGTGGCTCGACGTCTTCATCTTCCTGGTGCCCTACTTCGCGGCGGTGACGCTGCTCGGCCTCGCGGTCGCGGAACTCTTCGATCGGCCAGAGTCCTCGACCGTCGCGCTCGCGGCAATGTCGCTCCCGGCGCTCTTCATGTCGGGAATCAGCTTTCCCGTCGAGGTGCAGGCAGGGTGGGTCCGGGTGCTGGCGGTCGTGCTGCCCAGCACGTTCGGCATTCAAGGCTTCCTGCAGCTGGCCGAGATGGGCGCCAGTTTCGACCAGACGCTCCGATCCTGGGGGGCGCTCTGGATTCAGGCGGTCGTGTACTGGAGCCTGGCCTGGCTGGTGCTGCGATATAGAGGAAGGTCGCGCCACCTCGGCGGGCTCGGCCTGGCCCACGAGACATGAGGCAGAAAATCTTCTCGATCGTGCTGGCAGTTGGGGTGCTCCGCCTCCCGGGCGTCTTACACGCGCAGGCTGGCGGTGCAGCCCAAGCTAGCCCTGATTTGGGAGAATCGCGGCGCTCGGCGCGTCTATCATTCGAGCGCGACGATCCCCACGAACGGACAACTACTTAAGGTGTTGCTCCACAGCTAAGTGCGAACGCCGGGACTCGAACCCGGACGGGTTGCCCCACAGGATCCTAAGTCCTGCGCGTCTGCCAGTTCCGCCACGTTCGCG
>DATJGL010000357.1:0-4138 GCA_035495075.1 Gemmatimonadales bacterium | reverse complement strand
GGCCAGGTATCCATCAGATCGTGGTTGATAGAGATTGGGTATTTGTCGACCAGCGGGGCACCGGCCGATCGACTCCTGCCCTTTATTGCCCCCAAACAGATTTGAACGGACTGAAGGCATGCAGAGACAAGTTCATCAAGGAAGGGGTCGATCTTTCACAATACAACAGCGTACAAATTGCCAATGACATAGAAGCGCTCCGAAAAGCATTGGGGGTTAAGCGGTGGAATGTGTGGGGATCCTCCTATGGGAGCAGGCTGGCATTCACGGTGGCGCGCCTTTATCCGGCGAGCGTCCGCTCCATCATCCATGAAGCCCCCGACTTACCTGAAGACCAGGAGGTCGTCGGCGATTATCGTGGCATCGAAATTGTCGTGGACAAGCTGTTCTCGAAATGTGCGGCAGACGCAGCTTGCTCGTCCAAGTTTCCGCAGCTACGGAGCCGATTCCTCGCCGCGCTTCCCCGGCTCAGACAACAGCCCCTTTCGATCGGGGGCGAGCGGCTCGATGATAACGAGGCAACGAACTTCGTTAGCGACTGGTTATTTGGCGGCTACTATCTGTCCTTTGAATATCGCATCCAGAGCCTCCTGACTTACATGGATGCGGCGGCCCGTGGCGACGGCGCGCTCATGCTCCAGATCAAGCAGAGGATGACACAGCAACATGACATTGCGCAAAAGAAGGCAGAGGAACATGACCACACGCCGAACCCCTTCCCGGTTGAAGGCAGGATTCACCGGGGACAGAGCTTCTCCGTTGACTGCAACGAAGAGAAGTCGTTCGAGTCCATGGAAGAGTACGAGCAGGCGGCGGATAAGTCCGAAATGATTCGTTCTCTTTTCGGCAAAGGCCTGGGGGCCTACTACCTTCAACGATGCGCATTATGGCCATCGGGGCGAGCCGAACCGATTGAGAACACCCATGTCTATTATGACGGGCCGCAGCTCGTTTTTACCGGGGAATTGGACGCCTCCCAGTCAGGACCTGCCGGATATAAGATCGCGATGCTCTATGCCAATGCAACGAATGTCGTCTTCAAGAATGGCGGGCATGGTCAGGTTCCCCTCAGTGATTCAGACACCTCGAAAGACTACAACTACTACTGGCTATGTGCCGCAGGGCTGGCGCGCCAATTTCTTGCCGATCCGCAACAAAAGCTCGATACGCGCTGCGCCGAAACACGCCAGTTCCGCCTGGTGCCATGATGGCGCGCGGCTTTCGATTTCCGTAATGGCCGCCGCGAAAGGGCTTAGCAAGCTCCCAGGCCGAGGCGTCGCTTCATTTAGTTCACTCCACCAGGCACGAGCCTGATCCTTTGTTGGGATCGTGTCCTTCGCCATGCTTCTCTGAAGAACTACGAAGCTGTGTATCGGCGCTCGCCTATACTTCTCGCGACCAAGGTCCTAGCGTCCGCCCAGCTGTCGGCCGCTGGCACGCGGCCGCGCGACGGTGCACATTAGAGGCATTCCCCGCCAGGACATCCGATGGCCGACGTGGCGGTCCGCTTACTTGGCGACGCCCTCCGCGACCGCTACCGGTTCGAGCGCGAGCTCGGTACCGGCGGCATGGCTACCGTCTGGCTTGCCCATGATCTCAAGCACGAGCGGAGGGTAGCGATCAAAATCCTCCACCCCGAGCTCGCGGCCGTGCTCGGGACTGAGCGCTTCCTCGCCGAGATCAAGGTCACCGCGAACCTCCAACACCCGCACATCCTCCCGCTTTTCGACTCGGGCCAGGCTAACGGCCAGCTCTACTATGTCATGCCGTATGTCGAGGGCGAGTCACTGCGCACCCGGCTTGCACGAGAGAAGCAGCTCCCGATTGATGAGGCCATCCGGATCACTCGGGAGGTCGCCTCGGCGCTCGACTACGCCCACCGCCGCGGCGTGATCCACCGGGACATCAAGCCGGAAAACATCCTGCTGCAGGACGGCACCGCGTTGGTGGCGGACTTCGGGATCGCCCTCGCAGTGAGCAAGGCCGGCGGCGCGCGCCTCACCCAGACCGGCCTCTCGCTCGGCACACCGCAGTATATGAGCCCGGAGCAGGCCACCGGGGATCATGTGGTGGACGGGCGCAGCGACATCTACTCGCTCGGCGCGGCGCTCTATGAGATGCTCACAGGCGATCCGCCATTCACGGGCTCCACGGCGCAGGCGATCGTGGCCAAGCTGCTCACTGAGAGGCCGGCCGACGTGCGCCGGTCGCGCAGCACCGTGCCGGAATCGGTGGATGAGGCCGTCCTCACCGCGTTAGCCAAGCTACCGGCGGACCGGTTCGCGAGCGCCGCGGGTTTCGCGCAGGCGCTCGAAAGCGGAACGCTCGCCGGGCGACTGACTCCTGGGCGGCCGACCATCGCGTCGGCCGTCGCTCGTCGCTCGCGTTTGCGATGGGCGGGGGTGCCCTCACTCCTGGCGGCCTTCGCCGTGCTTGCCGCGCTCGCCGCTTGGGGTTGGTTTCGGCCTCCACCAGAGGGTCCGGTCACGCGGTCACTGGTGACCCTGGAAGGCTTCTATGCTGACGATCCTGCGGACTTTGACGTGCCGGCCATTTCGCCAGACGGGTCCAGAATCGCGTACAACGACAAATCCGGGCGACTTCTCGTCCTCGATCAGGACCAGGTCCACCCCAAGCCGATTCCCGGGACCGAAAACACGGCAGCATCGTTCTTTTCACCGGATGGCAAGAACATCGGATTTCTCACCGGTTTCCCCGGCGCTCTGAAACTGGTATCCCTCGATGGCGGCGTGCCCCAGACCCTCGTGAGCGATTCAGTCTCCGCGTGGGGCGGGAGCTGGGGCGATGATGGATGGATCTACTTCATGACCGGGGTTGCAGGGACGCTCAGGCGAATTCGGTCGACCGGTGGTGCGTCCGAGTTGGTCGCCCAAACGGACTCGACCCGGGACGAGCTGCTGTTTCGATGGCCCAACGTTCTTCCAGGTGGTCGCGCCGTGCTGGTAACAATCGACCGGCGCAGTAGTCCGTCCGACATCGGGATCATCGATACCCGGTCCCATCAGGTCAGGGTGCTCACCCAGGGCGTGCGCGCGGTCTACGCGCGATCGGGGCACCTGATCTACGTTCGGCGAAATGGCGAATTGATGGCCAGTGGCTTCGGTGCGAAGCAACTGTCGCTTACTGGACGACCGGTCAGGATCGACGAGGGGATCGCGCTCACGTGGGGGGCTGCGGCCATCGGCCTTTCCCAGAATGGAACCCTGCTCTACGCCCGGTACTCGCCGAAGGCCGAGGTCCTGCGCGTAAGCCGGGACGGCCATGAGCAGGTGGTGGACTCTGCCTGGACCGGTCAATTCGTGACCCCGGCCCTCTCCCCGAATGGGGACCGCCTCGCGGTAGGAGTTCAGAGCGGCGGAAGCCTGGAACTCTGGGTGAAACAGCTGGACCACGGGGTCTTCACCAGGCTCGCGTCCGGAGGCACCGAGAACTACCGGCCGGCATGGAGCCCGGACGGCGTTTCACTGCTGTTCTCATCGGATCGCGGCGGCATCCGGGAGCAATTGTTCAAGGTGCCCGCAGATGGCAGCGGTCCGCCTCGGCTACTGATCCCTCTCAAGGGGAGCATCGACGAGGGCCTGTGGTCCCACGATGGCCAGTGGCTCCTGTACCGGACCGGGTCCGGCAGCCGCCGCGACATCTTCGCTATGCGGTTGGGGGTTGACAGCAGCCCCGCGGTGCCGCTGGCTGCCACCGAAGCCGAGGAATACTCCCCGGCCCTCTCTCCGGAGGGACAGTGGTTGGCCTACACTTCCCAGGAGTCGGGAAGGCCGGAGGTCTACGTGCGGCCTTTTCCCGATGTGGGTGCGGCGCGTGAGCAGGTGTCCCGGGAGGGCGGGACCGAGCCATTGTGGGGGCATGCCGGGCGGGAGCTCTTCTACCGCAACGAGCGCGGGTATCTGGTCGCGGTCCAGTTCACCCGAGGCGCGGCTTTCAAGGTTCTCAGCCAGAAGCCGCTGTTCAACACGAGTGGGTACTCGTCCCAGCAGTATCATGCGGCGTACGCCGTCACGCCCGATGACCAGGCGTTCTACTTCATACGCCAGCTGCCAGGACCGCCACCGCAGATCGTGCTGGTCCGAAACTGGTTCCAGGAGTTGAAGGCTGAAGTTCGGCC
>DATJGL010000356.1:0-3667 GCA_035495075.1 Gemmatimonadales bacterium | reverse complement strand
CCCCTGGGCGGCGAAACAGGCCTGGGCTGCAGCGAGGATCTCATCACGGGTAGAGGGGGCGCGCATCCTCGCATCATTAATCAATTAGTTAACTATTGGCAAGCGCCCCATCGGCTAGGGACTCTTCGACTACTTCGGCGGGCCGCTGCCGCTCCCCCCGTCCGCCACGTACCGCCAGTCGCCGTCTGCCGTCCTGATCCAGATGGTGAGGTATTTACCGGTTACCGTGAGGGTCTTTCCGCCTTGCGGGGCCGTATAGCGGAACTCCCCTACCGTCCATGCGAGATCGCCCCTTGGCCCCGCTTCGCCGGCCACCGGCTTCCAATCGAGGGTCTGGCCGGGGGCCGAGTTCGCCGCCTGATCCTCCCGGATCGCCTCCCGCCCGACCACGAATTCCTTGCCCCCGCCCAGCGTCAGCGCCTGGGGCGCCGCGTACTGGTAAAACGCCGTCGCCGTTCCTCGCGCTACCGAGAGCGCCGCGAATGCGGAGTCGGCGCTTCGTGCCTCGCGAGCGGCGGCGGCCGGATCGATTGGCTGAGCAGGATTCGCGACTACCCGTTGTTCTGCCGGCAGCAAGGGTGAGGACGCAGGCGGCTCGGTCGCGCGGCTCCGGTTCCACGCCTCGACCCGCCAGGTCCCGTCGGTCTGCCGGCGCCAGAAGGCGACGTACTTGCCGTACTGCACCGAGGGCGAGCTGCTGCCGCTGTCGGTGAGCGTGGTCCAGCCTACGGTGTAGCCGACGCTGCCATCGGCCGAGAGCTCCGCAATGCCGGGACGGAAGCCTAGGGTTCGGCCCGGTGCCTGGGCCGACAGAAGGGCCTCAATCCGAGCCTTGCCCTGAATGTGATCTGAGCCGGGCTCCAGGTAGACCGCGTTCTCGGTCAGCACGCTCACGAAGCCCGGTACCAGACCCTGCGCGCGGGTCGCGCGGGCATGGGCGGAGTCTGCCGCCAGCAAGCGGCCTCGCTCGGCAGCGTATTGGGCTGGGCTCAGCACTCGCTGCTGCGCGGTCGCCGGGCGCAAACAGCACGGCGCCGCGGCGATCAGGGTCCCGATCGCGAACCAGAGTGGCATGAATTGGTGCATGAGAGCCTCGCCGTCTCTACGTCCGTGGGTGGCCGTTAGTGCCAGCGGGGAGAATCTCGGCTCAAGGACGCGGCAGCAGGTCCCAAAAACACAACGCCCGGCGGGGTGCATTGCACCCACCGGGACGAAGGCTCATGGCAGATTGATCACCCGGGCTGCTCTGGCTCCCCGGGGCCCGAAGGCTATGTCCTTGCCAGAAGCATAAGGGGCCCTGGCACCGATAACAAGGGCGGGAGCAACGCTGACGGCGCGACGGTCAGTGCCGCTTTTGGCGGCCGGCCGGCAGCGGATCGAGGCTCCGTTTACGGGCGCCGCTCGTGGGAACCAGCCGGCTCAACTGGGACCAAGTCGAACGCCAGCCGGAACGCAACCACTGCAACACCAAGTCAATGCGCGAGCGGCGCCGCCAGTAAGTCCGCGGCAGCAGAATCACAGAGCAAACACTCAGGCCCGAACTGCGGCCGGAAAAAGCCTAACGCCCAACCAGCATCTGAAGAATATACAGCCTGCTGCAACCTGGCGAGGTGTGGCTACGCACAGCTCAGAACGGATCGCGCGGGACCTTGAACTCGGGTCCGATCATGACACCCGCGTCGGTCACTTCACCGATTTTCGCCCCTGCTTTCCAGAGCTCGACCACCACGTCGTTGCTGTAGTATGACGCCGCCTTGTAGGCCCGGTAAAGATGCTCAAGGTTGAATCCGGCCGAGGACACGGTGTCGAACCCGGGGCCGACCAACAGCTTGAGCAAGCCCCAACGGGCCTCATGAAAGTCGAGCGCCACCTTCAGTCGCTGCACGTCGCCGAAGACCAGTCTGAATTCCTTGTCCTGGAGCAGCTCGGTCCGGAAGCGACCCGCCCGCGTTTGCGTCACCGGGTCCCGACTCGCGGCCGGGGCTGTGGGAGCCGGGTAGGACTCTGGCCCGGTCACCATGGCCACGTCGCCGGAGGTCCCGGTTGACTCGCTTTCAGTGGGCCGGGCTGATGCTCCGAGGGGTGTCGAATCGCCGGTTTCGACCGCTCGTGAAGGCGGGCTGAAAGAGGAGTCGGCGGGGCGGCCCTGGACCGTGCTGGCGCACGCGCCGATCGCGACAAGGCTGCCGAGCAAAGCCAAGGAGCGCATCCGGAGATCTCCTGCGTGCCCGGCGGTCGAGCCAGGTATATCGGGGGGTCCTGAAGAAAGCTATGGCTGGCGCCGCCCGGCCGACAACCCCGCCCTATCGGTCCCGCCACCGTCGGCGTACCCAGGCCCGCTGAACCTTTCCGTTGCCGTTGGCATAAGGCGTTCCACAACCGCAGCGATGCTGGCCATCATGCCCGATTCTTCGGGCGCAAGCGTGTTCCGACTCCTGGCAGCCGGGCCACGCCATGCCGCAGGTGGACTCGGGCATCTGGTAGACCTGGGCGATCTCCGCCGCGATCTCCAGCCGCCGATTCCGCCAGCGTGGCAGCCCCAACCCCCACTCCCACAGGTCCCGAATCATGGCCTGGGGGCCTGGGCCATCTTCATTTGGCTCAGCATGATCCAAGAAGGTACGGCGCCCATGGGTCCCTGCCAGTCCCCGGCCGGCCATTCCGCCGTCCGATCGGTCCGGACTCATATCCGGGCCCGGCGGCGCAGTTGCGCGTTGATAGCCACGATTACCGTGCTCAGGGACATGAGCACGGCTCCGTTCGCGGGCGAGAGCAGCACCCCGAAGGGGGCCAGCACCCCGGCGGCGAGCGGGATTGCAACAACATTGTATCCGGTCGCCCACCACAGATTCTGCACCATCTTCCGATAGCTCGCGCGGCTGAGTCGGACGATCCGGGGCACATCCCGCGGGTCGCTACGAACGAGGACGATGTCTCCGGCCTCGACTGCAACTTCCGTCCCCGCCCCGATCGCCACACCGACATCAGCGGTAAGAAGGGCGGGAGCGTCGTTGACCCCGTCACCCACCATCGCGACCCGCTCGACGCCGATGAAGCTGAAGGACTGTCGGATAGGTGGGCTGACCAAGGCCCGGAAACGATCACGGTACGGACGTTGAGGAGGACGAAGGGGCCTGGCTTGAATGAACCGAAGCGGAGCCGCCGCAGAGATCCCAGCACAAACACCGGGATCTCTCGGCGCGATGTCTCACTTGTGGAGGACGGCCCTCAGTGCAGCGTTCGCCTGTTGGATAGCGCCTCGGACAGGTGGTGTATCCGCTATCGCGTTGAGGAGTACGAAATCGTGGATGGTCCCGTTATATCGCACGCTGGTGACGCGCACCCCAGCCTGAGACAACTTACGGCCATAGGCTTCCCCCTCATCGCGGAGTACATCGTTCTCGTCGACGATAACGAGGGCATCGGGCAAGTCTTTGAGCTGGTCGAGGGAAGCGTTAAGTGGAGTGGCAGTGGGCTGCTTCCGAGCCTCGATTTCGGGTAGATACGCGTTCCAGAACCATTCCATGGCGGCCCTGGTGAGCCAAGGACCCTCGGCGAAGCTGTGGTACGATCCGGTCTCAAAGTTGGCGTCGGTGACCGGGTAAAACAGCACCTGGAACGCGATCCTGGGCCCGCCTTCCTCCTTGGCTATAAGCGTCACCGCTGC
>DATJGL010000355.1:0-8613 GCA_035495075.1 Gemmatimonadales bacterium | reverse complement strand
TCGTGCCGGTGCTGGCCCACAGCGGACGCTGCGGACGGGCCCCTGCGTTGTAGGCGCGGCGCCAGCGGGGCGAGCTGAGCAGATCGCGCGCGGCCTTGTACGTCCGCTTGGCGATCGCGATTCCCAACTGGTTGCGGAGCGGGGTCGGCACGTTGTTCGCGACGGCGGCGTCCCAGCGGCTGATGAATACTGAGGCAACTGAGCCGACATTGGGGTTGAGCCCCGCAGCGATCCGCCGCTCTATTCCGCGTATGAAAGCCTCAGCAGCCGCCACGTACTGTTCGCGGGAGAACAGGAGCGTCACGTTGATGGGTATGCCAGAGAAGATTGCCTCCTCAATGGCGGGCACGCCCTCCTTTGTGCCGGGAATCTTGATCAGCAAATTGGGACGTCCCGCGCGCGCGTGGAGGTCGCGTGCGGCGGCGAGCGTGCTCGCGGTATCGTGGGCAAGGAGCGGCGAGACCTCGAGCGACACCCAGCCGTCCACGCCGTCTGTCCGATCCCAGATCGGACGGAGGAGATCGGCCGCTCGGGTGAGGTCTTCCAGAGCCAGCTCAAAGAACAGCGGCTCGCCCGTCTTACCCTCCTTCACCTTCTGGCGGATCGCGCCGTCGTACGAAGTGCTGTTCTTGATGGCATGATCGAAAATCGTCGGGTTGGAGGTGAGCCCGGTAACGGACAGCTCGTCGATGTAGTGCTCGAGCGTGCCGCTGTCCAGCAGATCGCGGGTGATGTTGTCGAGCCAGAGGCTCTGGCCGATCTCGTGAAGCATCTGGGTTGCTTTCATCGCGTCACCGCCATGACGAATGTGGTCGGACTGTGCTGCTCAACCGAGCGGCTTGAGGCGGTTGTCAGCTCTCGCAGTCCTTCGAATGCGGGTCCGGCGAGCATCTGCTCCGTGCAGCGCCAGCGCCAGTTGCCGTCGGCGCGGCCAGGCACGTTCATCCGGGCCTCCCGGCCCAGGTTGAGGACGTCCTGGAGTGGGGCGATCGCGAGCGCGGCGATCGATGACCACGCCAGACTCATCAGCGCGGGCGCTGCCTCGTGGCTGGCGCCCCAGGGCCTCTTTACCCAGCTCCAGAAATTCCCCCGCTGGTCGTCAGGAAGCTCCTCGTACCACTCGCGGGTCGTGGGATTGTCGTGGGTGCCAGTGTACACCACTGTGTTCGCGACGTAGTTGCTCGGCAGGTACGGGTTGTCAGCGTGACCATCGAAGGCGAACTGGAGAACCCGCGTCCCGGGCACCCGGAAGCGATCGCGGAGAGCGTGTACATCGGGCGTGATCAGGCCCAGGTCTTCCGCGATGAAAGGGAGGGCACCCAGCGCGTTCTCGACGGCACTGAAGAAGTCATGTCCGGGCCCGGGTACCCACTGGCCCGATCGGGCGGTCGGGGCGCCGGCCGGAACGTGCCAGGCCGCTGCAAACCCGCGGAAGTGGTCCAGGCGAACGACGTCGACGTAGGCGAGCAAAGCACGCAAGCGATCCAGCCACCAGCCGTAGCCGGTCCGGCGTAGAGCGTCCCAGTCGTAGACGGGGTTGCCCCAGAGCTGGCCCTCGGCGCTGAAATAGTCGGGCGGCACACCGGCGACGAAGCGAGGCCGGCGGTGCTCGTCCAGCGAGAACAGCTCGGGATTCGCCCACGCGTCACTCGAGTCGGGGGACACGAAGAACGGCAGGTCACCGATCAGGTGCACGGCGCGCGCCTGCGCGTGCTGCTTCAGGCGCGCTCCCTGGCGGAAGAGCAGGAATTGGGCGAGTCGGGCCTGATCGATCTGGCTCGCTAGCTCATGTCGGACCTCGGCCAGCGCGCTCGGAGCGCGCCCGGCAAGGTCGCCCGGCCACTCGACGTAGGGGGCCCCGCCGTGCTTCGCCTTGAGCGCGCGAAACAAAGCGTAGTCCTCCAGCCAGTGTGCATGGTTCCGGCAGAACTCGGCAAAGGCGGGCCGGAGATCCGGCCGCGCGCCCACAGTGAAGTTGGTCCAGGCAGTCTCGAGCAGCCGGTACTTGAACGATGCGACAGCGGCGTAGTCGACCGCCTCCGGAGAGAAGGTTCGACCCTGAACGTCGCTCTCCCGCAGCAACCCATCCTCGATGAGCCAGTCGGGGCTCACGATGAGCCAATTAGCCGCAAACGAGGACAGCGACTGGTAAGGAGAATCGCCGTATCCGGTAGGCCCGACCGGCAGCGCCTCCCACCAGCTCTGTCCGGCCTCGTGGAGCCGGTCGATCCAGGCAACCGCCGCGGCCACATCACCGATACCGTAAGGCGACGGAAGCGACGTGACGTGCAACAGGACACCGGACGCGCGGTAGTCGGGCGGGAAGGGTGGGAGCATCACCGATCGGGCCCCAGTGCGCTGTTCACCATCTCCTGAGCTTCGCTCACCAGGGCCTCCAGGTGGCTCTCGCTCCGGAAGCTCTCGGCGTAGATCTTGTAGATGTTCTCGGTGCCGGACGGCCGGGCTGCAAACCATCCGCTGGTGGCCACCACCTTGAGGCCGCCGATCGGCGCATTGTTACCCGGGGCGCGGGTGAGCTTGGCGGTGATCGGCTCCCCGGCCAGCGTTGAAGCCTTGACGGCGTCGGGCGCCAACTTCGCGAGCCGGGCTTTCTGCTCGGGCGTGGCCGCCGCATCGATCCGGGTATAGCACGGCGCCCCGAACTCCTCCGTCAACTCCTGGTAGTGCTCGCCGGGATCTTTGCCGGTACGAGCGGTGATCTCGGCCGCCAGCAGGTCCATGATGGGGCCGTCCTTGTCGGTGGTCCACACTGTGCCGTCCTGCCGCTGGAAGCTCGCCCCCGCGCTCTCCTCGCCGCCGAAGCACAACGAGCCGTCCAAGAGACCCGGTACGAACCACTTGAAGCCTACCGGTACCTCGGTCAGTCGACGGCCGAGCTTTGCAACCACACGATCGATCATGCTGCTGCTGACCAGGGTCTTGCCGACCGCCGCCTGGGTGGGCCAGTGCGGCCGATGGGTGAGCAGGTAGCGGATGGCCACCGCCAGGTAATGGTTGGGGTTCATCAGCCCTGCCGAGCGCGTCACGATTCCGTGCCGGTCGGAGTCGGGGTCGTTCGCGAAGGAAAGGCGGTACTGGTCCTTGAGACCCACCAGGCGCGCCATCGCGAACGGGCTCGACGGATCCATTCGGATCTTGCCGTCGTGATCCACGGTCATGAACGAGAAGGTCGGGTCGATCCGCGGGTTCACGACGGTGACGTCGAGTTGGTAGATCGAGTTGATCGGCTCCCAGTATGCCGCGGCGGCGCCACCAAGCGGGTCCACGCCCAGCTCGAGGCCGGCGCCCCGGATGGCTTCCATGTCCACAACGTTCTTCAGATCCCGCACGTAGGGCAGGGCGAAGTCCTCCTCATGCGTGGTCGCCGCCTTGATCGCCGTCGCGAACGGCACCCGCTTCACGCCGGCGTTGCCGGTCCGCAGCAGCTCGTTGGCTCGTTTCTCCACCCACTCGGTCACGTCGGTGTCGGCCGGACCGCCGTTGGGCGGGTTGTACTTGAAGCCGCCGTCCTCCGGCTGATTGTGGGACGGCGTGATCACGATGCCGTCCGCGAGATGACTCTGGCGGCCGCGGTTGTACCCGAGGATGGCCCACGAAATGACCGGCGTCGGCGTGACGCCGTCGTCACGCTGAATGATGGTCTCCACCGAATTAGCGGCCAGCACTTCGAGCGCAGTACGCTGGGCCGGGCCCGACACTGCATGCGTGTCCTTACCCATGTAGAGGGGGCCGTCGATGCCCTGACTGCGTCTATAGTCGCAGATGGCCTGGGTGATCGCCACGATGTGGGCCGCGGTGAACGAGCCGTGAAGCGGCGAGCCGCGATGCCCGCTGGTGCCGAAGCTGACAAGCTGAGTCGGATCGCCCAGATCCGGTGCCCGTTCGTAGTACTCCCGCTCGAGCCGAGTCAAATCGACTAGCAGCGACTGCGGGGCCGCCTTGCCGGCCAGCGGAGAGATTTCAGGCGCGGCCTTGATGCCGTGCACGATCGCCGGCTCCATCACGTCACGGGGCACTGTTGGACCTCCCAGATATCGGCCGCGTACTCGGCGATGGTGCGGTCACTGGAGAACTTGCCGGAGCCGGCCACGTTCAGGATCGCCTTTCGGGCCCATCCGTCCGGGTCGGCGTAGAGAGTCGCCAGCCGCTGATCGGCCTCCAGGTACGACGTCAGGTCGGCCAGGTGCATGTAGTAGTCGCCCCGGGTCAGGAGAAGGTCGCGGAGAGGGGCGAAGATTCCCGGCTCTTCCCGGCTGAAGTGGTCCGAGAAGATCAGATCTAGCGCGGCCCGCGTCTCCGGTTCGTTGTCGTAATGCCACTGCGGACGGTACCAGCTCCGGCTGCCCGCCACCTGGTCGGCAGTCAGCCCGAACAGGAGGAAGTTCTCCTCGCCCGCCTGCTCGACCATCTCGATGGTCGCCCCGTCGCGAGTGCCGATCGTGAGCGCCCCGTTCATCATGAATTTCATGTTGCTGGTGCCGCTGGCTTCGTAACCCGCCGTCGAGATCTGGTTTGACACGTCGGATGCAGGAATTAGTCGCTCGGCCAGCGATACGTTGTACTCCGGCAGGAAGAGGACCTTGAGGTGCCCTCGTGCGACCGGATCGCGGTCGATGGTGTCGGCAACGTTGTTGATCAGCTTGATGATCAGCTTGGCCAGCTGGTAGGCCGGCGCCGCCTTGCCCGCGAAGAAGAACGTGCGCGGCGTCGTCTCGAGACCGGAATTCTCCCGCAGCCGATTGTAGAGCACGACGATGCGCAGCACGTTGAGGAGCTGCCGCTTGTATTCGTGGATACGCTTGACGTGGCTGTCGAAGACGCTGTCCGGGTCCACCGTCTGTCCGTAGGTCGACCGGATCCATTGCGCGAAGGTCGCCTTGGTCGCCCGCGTCGCTCTACGGAACCCATCGCGAAAGCCCTTGTCATCAGCGAGGGGCCGTAGTCTGGCCAGCTCGGCGAGGTTGGTGATCCAACCGTCGCCGATGGCTTGGGTGATGGTGTGGGCGAGGCTCGGGTTTGCCAGCAACAGCCAGCGCCGAGGCGTGACGCCATTGGTCTTGTTGTTGAACCGCTCGGGAAACATCTCGGCGAGATCCTTCACGGTCGTCGAGCGGAGCAACGTGGAGTGAAGCGCGGCCACGCCGTTCGTGCTGTGCGAGCCTACGATAGCCAGGTTGGCCATGCGGACGTGCTTGCTGGGGCCCTCTTCGATCAGGCTTGTCCGCACCACCCGACCGTCGTCGCCGGGAAAGCGGGAGCGGACGGCATCCAGCAGTCGGCGGTTGATCTCGAAGATGATCTCCAGGTGGCGAGGCAGCATCATCTCGAACCACGCGAGCGGCCATTTCTCCAGCGCTTCGGGCAGCAGCGTGTGGTTCGTGTAGGCCAGCGTCCGTTGGGTGAGGTCCCAGGCCTGATCCCATCCGAGATGCGCCTCGTCGAACAGAATGCGCATCAGCTCGGGGACAGCCAGCGCCGGGTGGGTATCGTTGAGCTGGATGGCGACCTTCTCCGGCAACGCAACCCAGTCGTCGTTGCCGCGTCGGAATCGTCGGATCAGGTCGGCGAGCGAGCAGGCGACGAGAAAGTATTCCTGCACGAACCGGAGGCCTTGGCCCTGGGTGGTGGAGTCATCGGGGTAGAGCACCCGAGTGAGCGACTCGGCCGCGAGCGTCTCCGCCAGAGCGCTGACGAACTCGCCATGGCTGAACGCCTGGAAATTGAAGTAGTCGGACGCGGCGGCCTCCCAGAGGCGCAGCGTGTTGATCGTCTTGCCGCCATAGCCCATCACTGGCCGATCGAACGGTCTGCCGATCAGCGTGGACGGCCGGCCCACGATCGGCTGTAGCTCACCCTTTCGGACCTCGAACGAGCAATTCAGCTTGACCTCGACCGTCTCATCCGGACGGGCGACCTCCCACGGGTCGGGGCGCCGGAGCCAGTTGTCGGGCTGCTCCTGCTGCCAACCGTGGTCAATGGATTGACGGAACATTCCGTACTGGTACCGCAGCCCGTACCCCATCGCCGGCAATTGCATCGTGGCCATCGAGTCCAGAAAGCAGGCGGCCAGCCGGCCAAGTCCGCCATTCCCCAGCCCCGCGTCGGGTTCCTCGTCGAGCAAGCTCAGCCAATCGAGCGAGCGCCGCTTGGCGGCCTCACTCACGAGGGGACTGAGCAAGAGATTGGTGGTGTTGTTGGTCAGCGAGCGGCCGATCAGAAACTCCATCGAGAGATAGTAGGCGCGCTTTGGGTTGGCGCTCTCATAGGTCCGCTCGGTCCGGACCCATCGCTGCGAGAGGATGTCCCGGACCGAGCGCGCGAATGCCTCGTAGTGCTCGCGCGCCGTTGTGGCCTCGGGAGCGACCACGTTGTCAAAGAAGAGGTGCCGGTCATACAGTGCGTCTGTGGTACCGGTGAGATCGACCGGACCGCAACCGTATTGCCGCCGCAACGCGGCCATGGCGTCGGGGGTTACTGTCGCTCGAGCAACTGTTTCTGTTGCACTCATCGCTGCGCCTTCTCCCGGCGCCACTGCGGCCGCGCCAGGCAGATGTGCTCGTGGTAAGGATTCTCGTTCCAGAGGAGGGTGGCCGGCTCCGACCGGTCATGCTCGTAGCCCAGCTTACTGAGGCTGGCGGTACCCAGCACGAAGTAGCGGCCGGCTGCCGGTGCTAGTGCAAGCCAGCGTGCGACCAGCACTCGGAGAAAGTGTCCACTGGAAAACAGCAGCACGTCTCCCGCGATCGCTCGCACCCGGCGAATCACCCGGTCGGCCCGCTCTCCGGCCTGATCCGGAGACTCGCCGTCCGGGCAACCGTCGCGGAACAAATTCCAGTCAGGACGCTCGGCATGGATTTCGGCGCTGGTGCGACCTTCATACCTGCCATAGTTCCATTCGCGCAGGTCGGGGTCGACGTTGGCTGTGGAACCGAACCCAGCCAACTGGCACGTGCTGACTGCCCGCTGCAAAGGGCT
This sequence comes from Gemmatimonadales bacterium, assembly GCA_035495075.1. Taxonomy (GTDB): domain Bacteria; phylum Gemmatimonadota; class Gemmatimonadetes; order Gemmatimonadales; family GWC2-71-9; genus DASQPE01. The sequence goes on along the minus strand of DATJGL010000355.1, from coordinate 1,617 downwards.
TGTGATGACCGCGGCGAACGTCAGCCCTTCGAGCCGCTCTCCGAGCCGGATCGCCTCGGCTTCACCCTCTGGAGTCAACGGCAGGTCGGTCACGCCGGTGTGCTGGCCGGTAACGGTCCAAGCGGTCCCGCCATGTCTGGCCAGGTAAACAACGGGAAGTGCGCTCATCTCAGGATGTCCCAATCCCAATGCCTCGAGTGAGGGCAACCACTATACCGAACTCCTTGGATTTGAGGCATTGATTCCTTCTGTTGCGGCGCAAGGGCTTAGGCGATGAGCTGCTGTTTTGGACACCCACGCGGCAGAGCGGCACTGCTAGCCGGCTACCGCGTGCTCGCGGGCTGGCGTTTCGGAGCCGACGGACTTCGGCGCGGCGACGACGTTGCTTGAGGCATGGTGGTTCACGATCAGGCGTGAACCGCGCTGGTTCGTCAGGTAGGTCCACATCCACTGCACGAATACGCTCACGCGGAGGCTGGAGGTGGCGAGGAACTGGAGATGCACCGCGGCCCAGGCCAGCCAGGCGACAAAGCCGCTGATCCGCACACCGGCGCTCTGCAGGACGGCGAATCCCTTGCCGACCACCGCCATATTCCCCTTATCGAAATACCTGAAAGCACGTGGAGCGGGTTTGCCCGAGACGCGGCCGCGAATCAGCTTGCCGGCGTAGCGTCCTTGCTGCATCGCCACCTGGGCGACACCAGGCAAGGGCTTCCCGTCCTGCTGCAGCGAGGCGGTATCGCCTACGACGAAGATCTCGGGGTAAGCCGGTACGCTGAGATCGGGCTGGATCTTGACCCTTCCCGCGCGATCTGTTTCCACTCCCAACCACTTTCCGGCAGGGGACGGTGCCACCCCGGCGGTCCAGATCACGGCCTTGCTCGCGATCCGTTCACCCGCCACGATGACACCATCCGCATCGACCTGATCGACAGCGTGGCCCAGCCTGACCTCCACTCCCAGGCGCTCGAGCCGCCGCTGCGCGGCGCCGGAGAGGCCCTCCGCGAACGTGCCGAGCACGCGAGGCGCCAAATCGACCAGAACGATTCGAGCCGAAAGCGGGTCGATCCGCCTGAACTCCGATCGGAAGGTAGTCCGCACTAGGACAGCCAGCGCGCCGGCCAACTCAACCCCGGTGGGGCCCGCCCCAACGAGGACAAAGGTCAGCAGATCACGGTGTCGGCTGGGGTCTTCCTCGGCCTCGGCCTGCTCGAAAGCCTCGAGGATCCGGTTTCGGACAGCCACCGCGTCCGCCAGCATCTTCAAGCCGGGTGCAAACGGCGCGAACTCGTCGTGCCCGAAATAGCTGTGGCTCGCACCCGTCGCCAGGATCAAGTGGTCGTAATGGATCGGGACATCCCGGCGATCGGCGGAGCTAGCCACGATGTGGCGCTGCTCCTTGTTGACGCCGGTGACCTCGCCGAGAATCACAGTGGTGTTCCGCTGCTTCCCCAGAATCGCACGGATGGGAGAGCCGATCTGCCCCGGCGTGAGAACGGCGGTTGCCACCTGGTAGAGCAGCGGCTGAAACAGGTGGTGATTCGTTCGGTCGACCAGGATCACCTCGACCGGTGCTCGGCGGAGCGCCTTGGCCGCTGCTAGGCCACCAAAGCCTCC
>DATJGL010000354.1:0-2765 GCA_035495075.1 Gemmatimonadales bacterium | reverse complement strand
ATACAACCATGCTTCGCATCCTGCTGATCGAAAGCGATACACCCCTTCGCCACGTGGTCGCCCGCATCCTCATGCAGGACGGCCACGAGGTGCACGAGGTTGCCGACGGGGCCGCCGGCCTGGAGCTCTGGCACAAGCACGGGGCGGATGTCGTTCTCATCGACATCCGGAAGTCGGCGACAGGAAGCATCGAGGCCGTGCTCGAGCTCCGGACCTTCGTCGCCACTATCCCGATCATCGTAATGCCCGAAACCATGGCCGATCTCGAGCGCCTCGCCGACGCCCAACTGGTCGGGAGCGTCAACCTCCTGATGAAGCCCTTTACCGTCAGAGAGCTTCTTGCAGCCGTCGCCGCGGCAGGCAGGTCGGACTCTGCGGATGATTCGACGCGGATAGCGTAGCCGAAGCCCTTCGACGCTCAACACCCCATCACGAACACGCCCCGTCTTGCGGGACTCTCAGCGCTGGAATCGAAAGAGTCCTGAGGGCTTTGTATTGTCGAGGGACTGGAGGTTTACCGTGATGGCGGTGACTGGTACTCCCTCATAGGTAGCACGCACCGGTGAAGCGGCGGTGAGGGTCAATGCGCCGGCGCTCGACAGCGTCCACCCGATCTGCAACGTCTCAACGTTCGGCCCGATGCAGCACGCACCCGTCCCCGGGTCCCGCAACTCCTCGTTGAGCGTGAGGGTGCCGCTGCCCCCGTCCGCCGTGTTGGCAACGAGGGAGAGCGAGCCTCCGGTGATCCGCCCGATCGGGCCGGTCAACAGCGCATTCTCATACGGGAGCGGTTGAGCCGACACCGATACCAGGCGATAGGTCCCTTCGACTTGCGACAAGGTTGGAACCGGGCCGGACGGGCCTGACGGCGTTCCGCTGTCGTCGCCGCCGCAAGCGAATGCCGCTATTAGCAACAATAGCAGCGATGTTTCGCGCGTCATCAGCAATCCTGTGGGCCCCCGAGGGATCGTCCAGCGTCCTTCGCCGTTCTCAACCAATATCCAGCGCTGCGGCCTACCAAGCCAGCTTCCCCTGCGGGGAATAAGCCGCGTGGTCCCGAATATCGACGTTCGGCTGGCAGGAAAGCGCCCGCCAACTGTAGGCGTGGGTTACGCTGCAATCCGTGGAGCTGGTGGCTTCGCAGCAGGGCGCTACAAAGCCAGGCCGAGCAACGCTGTGACGCCACTCCATCGACCGGCTTGGGCACGCGGACTCATGGATAGCTCACCTGTCGTGAAGGGCAAGGGCCGCGGTAACGGTTGCCATCAGCTGATCCTGCGAGAACGGCTTTGACAGGAGCCGGACCGCACCCAACGACTGGGCGTGTCGGACCACTTCCAAATCACTGACAACCAAGCTGCCTGACATGCCGATGATGGGAACCGTTTCTCCTTCGGCGCGTAGCAGGCCGATGAGCTCGAAGCCCGTCATGTCCGGCATCGCGATGTCGGTAACGACGAGGTCGGCCGGCTGCTCGCGCCAGAGGCGGAGCCCCTCCGCGGCGTTGGGCGCCTCCCACGCATCGTGTCCACCCGCCGCGAGCATCCGTACGACGGCCCGGCGGACGACGGCTTCATCGTCAACAACGAGAATCCGTGCCATGAGCTTGGTAGCGCCGAGATTGTGGCCGGGGGTTACTAAATGTGGCTTTTTCGGCCGCCGTCCGCTAGAGCCGCGCTGGACCGCTCGGCGACCATCCCTCCAATTGTCCGCCGTGCACTAAGCCGCCGCCGGGAGTCGCGAATCTCGGCGGGTTTAATCTCCTAGGCCAAGGTCACATCACTCTGAATCAGACTCCCAGTCCTACTGCAGCTTCAACCTCGAGCCGCGCGGCCATCTTGACCAGGTCGGCAAGCGATCCTGCCCTCATCTTCCGCATCACCTTGCCCCGGTGTGCCTTAACGGTGATCTCGCTGATGTGAAGCTCGCCGGCGATCTGCTTGTTCAGGAGCCCGGAGACGACCAGGGCCATGACCTCCCGCTCCCGGTGACTGAGCGTGGCGTGACAGCTCCGGAGGGCGTGCATCTCCGCCTGCTGCTCGAGGGCGACGCGACTGCGATCGATGGCGCCCGCGATGGCGCGCAACAGCACGTCGTCGCCGAAGGGCTTGGTCAGGAACTCGACCGCCCCCGCCTTCATGGCCCGCACCGTCATCGGCACGTCGCCGTGCCCGGTGATGAAGATGATCGGCATGTCGCTGCGATCGGCCCCAATGCGCTGCTGCAGATCGAGCCCATTGAGATCCGGCAGCGACACGTCCAGGACGAGGCAACTGGGCGTGGGAGCCCGGGGGCGGGCGAGGAAGGCCTGGGCGGAAGCGTAGGTCTCAGACTGCCATCCGGCGGTGCGGACCAAGAGCTCGAGCGATTCGCGCACCGAGATGTCGTCGTCGACCACGAAGACGACTGCGCTCGCCTGCCCTCCAGGAAACGGAGTCACAACGTCACGCCGCGCGCATGGCGGAGCTGATCGCGGCGAGGAGCGCGGTCTCGGTAAACGGCTTGAACAGACACTCCACCGCACCCTGTTGCAGCAGACGGGGGCGGATGCTCTCATCCGCGTGCGCGGTGACGAAAACGATCGGAATCTCCTGTCCGGATCGGGTCAGTACCCGTTGCAGATCGGGTCCGCTCATACCGGGCATGGCGATGTCGAGCACGAGACAGCTGGTCTGGCTCACGCAATCGGACGCAAGAAACTCTTCGGCCGACGCAAAGGCCCGGGCCGCGAAGCCGAACTCCAGCAGCAGGTCGGGGAGCGACTC
>DATJGL010000353.1:0-4551 GCA_035495075.1 Gemmatimonadales bacterium | reverse complement strand
TTGACGGACGTACTCGGGGCGACCGTTGATCCCGGCAAAGCTGCCATCGGCACCTCTGACATTTCCGAACTTCGTAGCGAGGACGACCTTATCGCGCCGACCGCGAATGGCCTTGCCCACCAGCTCTTCGTTGGTGTAGGGACCGTACACATCAGCTGTGTCGAGAAACGTGATACCGAGCTCGAGGGCCCGGTGAATTGTGGCAATGGATTCGGCGTCATCCCGACCGCCATAGAACTCGGACATTCCCATGCAGCCGAGCCCCATGGCGGAGACGACCAATCCCTCCGCCCCCAGGCGGCGCTGTTCCATCCGGGCCTCCGTGGTTGAGTCGAACAGCCACGAGGGCAACCGATGCGCCACGAACGGGGTTCCCACCTATTCGGCGGGCTCGAGCTGACCGTGCCGCACGACGCCGATCCGGGCGCCCAACGACGGCACGTCGCCGTGGGCGTCGAACGAAATCGAGCCCACGGCCGCGTCGAAGGCTGGGCTGTGGGTTCCGATTCCCGCCACAGCGTGACGAATACGGTCCCGGTCCACGCCGGCAGCTTCAATCGATCGACTCAACAGCCGCACCACGTCGTACGTCGAGGCGGCGCCCTGATCCGGCGGGGGCGCGTCCGGGTACTCGCGGCGGTACGCCGCGACGAAGCGCCGGTTCGCCAGCCGCCTCGATCCCACCAGATAGGCGGTGGAGACATACACTCCCTCGGCGACATCGCCGCGGGTCTCGATTCCGACGAAGCCGTCCCCGGCAAGGACCGGCAGCTGCAGGCCTGACGCTCGGATTTGTTGCAGGGCCTCTAGGCCTTCCGTGAGATTCGCACCGAGCACGAGAAAGTCGGCATCGTGTTTGGCCTGCAGCCGGGCGAGGTAGGGGCCGACATCGGGCTCGCTCGCGAGAAACGGCGCCACCACCGTCGCCACCCCTCCCAGGCGCTCGAACTCTCGCACGAAGTTGAGGCGGAAGCCGCGCCCGTAGTCGTCGTTCACGTAGAGGATAGCCGCTCGGCTCAGACCGAGGTGGTCATGGGCCCACCGGGCCAACGCAGCACCGTACTCGAGGTCGGTTGGGCAGGTGCGGAAGGTGTAGTCGCCCGCGTTGCTCAGGTCGGGCACCGAAGCGGAGGGAGAGATCTGGACCACAGGCCGGTGGCCGCCGTTGTACACCGGCGCGGCGGCGAGGGTCGGGCCGGAGTAGGCGCTTCCGATGACGGCGACCACGCTGCTGCGATAAAGGTCGCCGGCCACGCGGATGGCGGTGTCGGGGTCGCCGAAGTCGTCGCGCACGGCAAGCGCCAGCGGCCGACCCCGCACCCCACCGCTCTTGTTGGTCTCGGCAACCGCAAGCCGGGCGCCCCGAAGCATCGGGGCCACGCCGGAGTCGGCCAAAGTAAGAACCAGGCCGAGCTCGATCGGCCGAGGGTCCTGCCGGCAGCCGGCCAGGGAGCCGGCCAGCGCGAGCAGCCCAATCAGTTTGCGCATGGGTCACGGAATGTGGCCAACCCGGTCGCGCTCGGCTAGTCGGCTGGTGGAGGCGCCTCAGCCGATCCCGGGAACAGGCAGGCGGGAGAGTAGCGCGAGGATCATGGCAGAGCCACGTAGGCGGACGCCGCGCCCCGATCCGGTTCGACCGGCGCCTGTCCGAAGGCGCGAGGGGCGGCGAATTGCCACCCCGGCGGTGCTGGGCTAAGAGGCTGCCCTGGCGCCCCCGCCCCGCCCCCGCGACGCACCCTGCGGGAGCGTCAGCGGAGGCAGATAGTTGGCGACCAGCTCCCGAACCCACCAGCCACCGCCCGCCCGTCGTTCAGCAGGGGTGGTAAAGCGGTAGTGGTAGAGCTGCCCCCGAATCCATCGCGGCGGAGCATCATGAAACGGAACGTCGCGCAGAAGCCGGGTGATGGCCGGGTCGTTCCGCAGCAGTTTGTGCACGAGGGGGAGTAGCCAGTCTTCCGCATATCTGGGAGACAAAGCTGCAAACCACATGAGCCAGTCGAGTCGAAGGTGGTACGGGGCGAACTGCCGCGGTCTTCTGCCCGGATTGCCGGGCTTGCCTCGAAACTCGTACTCCCGCCAGACAGCGCTGTCCGTCAGGCGCTCCGATTGAGTGCCTTCGAGCACCACCTCGTGACGCTCGCGGGTCACGCTTCCGAACGCGCCGTAGGTGTTGACCAGATGTAGACGGTTGAAGCTGTAGTTCATCCGTTGCCCCGGTCCGATCAGATTGCGCACCGGCCAGTAGCTCAGGACCGCCACCACGCCGGCGAACAGGAGCACGACCACCACGAACCAGAACGGGGTCGGCGCCAACGGCGCAGCCGGCGCACCGGCAGGCAGCAGTCGGCCGATCCAGGCGTCAGGTAACGCGGCGAATGCGATCACCAATGCGAGCGCGTTCAGCCACGCGTAGTTGCCGCTGACCATCAGATAGAGCTGCGTGCCGATCATCAGCAGCGCTCCCACCGCTGCGATCGGCTGGGGCAGAAACAACATGAACGGGGCGACCAGCTGAGCGACGTAATTGCCGAGGACCTCGATTCGGTGGAGGGCGCGAGGAAGCCGGTGGAAGTACCAGCTGAGCGGACCCGGCATGGGCTGGGTTTCGTGGTGAAAGTCCATGCAGGTGAGATCGCGCCAGCAGGAGTCACCGCGAAGCTTGATCAGTCCGGCCCCGAGCTCGACCCGGAACACCAGCCACCGAAACAGCAACAAGACCAGGAAAGGCGGAGCGGTGCTTGCGTTTCCGAGGAAGATGGCGATGAAGCCGGCCTCGAGCAGCAGCGACTCCCACCCGAAGGAGTAGAATCGCTGTCCCACGTTGACGATCGAGAGATAGAGCAGCCACAGGATGAACCACGCCAGCATCGGCAGCCAAAGCGGTCCGCCCTGCGGCAAATTGAGCAGCAGTGCTCCGGCCACCAGCACGCCGGCCCAACCCACGGCACGCAGAAGGCGGTCGGAGTAGTGCAGCCGAAAGAGGGTCGGCTCATCGCGGAAGCGGAGGCCGTGGAGGAAGCGCGGAACCGGGAGCAGGCCCCGCTCGCCCAGGAGGGCGGGAAACTGGTCGAGGACACAGACGAACGCGAGCAGGTAGATCGCCGCCATGCCGCGCTCGATCAGCCAGCGGGCGAGTCGGTAGTCCGGGGCGTCGAACCAGTCCATCATCGAGCTTTACCCCGCTGGGTTCCGGGGTCCTCCTCGAAGAATTCCCTGCAGCGCCGCCCGCGCTGCGTACCAGCCACATAGCCCGTGGACCCCACCCCCCGGAGGAGTGGAGGACGAGCAGAGAAAAATGCCGGGGTCGGGCGTGCTGTACGGGTTGGGCCGCCAGGCCGGCCGGGTGAAGAATTGCCAGATGTCGGAGCGTCCGCCGCCGATGTCTCCGCCGATGTAGTTCGCGTTGTACCGCTGGAAATCGGCAGGGTCCAGCTTGGACGTCGCGATGATCCGGTCCCGGAAGCCGGGGGCAAAGCGCTCGATCTGCCCCAGAATCCGGTCGGTCATGTCCACGGTCGATCCGTTGGGGACATGGCAGTAAGCCCAGAGGGTATGCCGCCCGGTTGGCGCCCGCGAGGGATCGAAGAGCGAAGGCTGCGCCAACAGTACAAAGGGCCGTTCCGGCACCTCTCCCGTCGCGACCGCCTGCTCCGACGCGGCAATTTCTTCCAGCGTCCCGCCCACGTGAACCGTCGCAGAGCGGAGTACTTCCGGGTCTTTCCAGGGGACGGGACCGTCGAGCGCCAGGTCCAGCTTGAAGGAGCCGGGCCCGTGGCGGAACCCGCGAAGCTGGCGTAGGTAGAGGCCGCTTCCCCACCGCAAGCGGAGCCGCTCCCCCGCGATGTCGAGGAGCTGCCGCGGCGTGAGATCAAACAACACGGCGCTGGTCGGCGCCAGCTCGTTGATCGAGGAGACTCGTTGGCCGAGAACGATCGTCCCGCCCAACGAGGTCAGATAGGCCGCCAGTGCATCGGCAATTCTTTGGGAGCCGCCGGCAGGGATCGGCCAGCCCACTGCGTGCCCGCTGGCGAGGAAGATCAGACCGAACGCGCCCGAGAGCGGCTCCGTGAGAGCGAGCATCGAGTGCGCACCGCAACCGGCGAGCAAGGCTCGCGCGGCCGGTGTCTTGAACCGGCGGGCGAGCCGGGTGAGCGGCTGAACTGCTCGTAAGCCGAACCCGGCGGCGGCCGCCAGCTTCCGCGGATGGAGCGGAATACGGAAAGGCCCGGTGAGATCGTTGATGATAACGTCCCAGTCGCGGACGGCGGGTCCGACGAGATCGAGATATGCGCCGGCATCGGGCCCCAGCCGATGGGCGGTCGCGTCCGGGTCGCGCAGCAGGATCGCGGCGCCGTCGTCGAGTGGATGGGCGACCTGGACCGGCGGCTCGATCCAGCGAAGGCCGTAGCGGTCCAGGGGGAGTTGCGCGAAGAAGGGCGAGCTGCGACCCAGCGGGTGAACCGCACTGCAGATGTCGTGAACGAATCCGGGGAGCGTTAGCTCGGCTGATCGGCAGCCACCTCCGACCGTGGCTTCGCTCTCGACCAGGCG
>DATJGL010000352.1:0-6822 GCA_035495075.1 Gemmatimonadales bacterium | reverse complement strand
TTCTTCGCGGTCGGGGTGCTCACCCGCACCCTCTTTGCCATCTACACCCAGGGCATCTTCCTGCTCGGCCTCTATCAGCTGACGCAGCAGATCCTCACCGACCTGGACAACCTGAAGCTGGCGAGCCTGCTGGATCCGTTTGGCGTTACCACGCTCGACTTGGCAACTCGGTATTGGAGCGTGGCGGAGAAGAACACCCTGTTGGTGCCGCTCACCGGCTACATCCTGACCAATCGCCTGCTGTGGCTTGGCGTGAGCGTGGCCATGCTGGCCGCCACGTTTGCGCTGTTCCGGTTCCGGGTCGAGCCGATACGACTCTGGCGCCGGCGGCGCCCCCCAGCCCGGCCACCCGTGCAGTCTCCGGCTCCGCTGGCCATTCCGCCGGTCACCCTCGGCTTCGACGGGGCCGCCGGCCGCCGGCAGCTGCTCGACTCGATCCGGTTCACGTTCCGGAACGTGATCAGGGAGGTTCCCTTCCGGGCCATCGCCGCCATCGCCGTGGTGGATACGTTCGTCGGCTCGTGGTACGCCGACCGCATATTCGACACGCCCACCTGGCCGGTGACGGCACTCGTCGCCAACACAGTACAGCAGACTTTCTCGCTCTACTTCATCCTGCTCACGACCATCTACGCCGGCGAGCTGGTGTGGAAGGAGCGCGCCATCCGGGCCGACGGCGCGGTGGACGCCCTTCCCGTGCCGTCCCTGATCACGCTGGCCGGCAAGCTGCTCGGCTTTCTCGGGGCCATGGCGATGCTGCTCGTGGTGGTCATGCTCACCGGCATCCTGGTGCAGACCATCAAGGGCTACCACCACTACGAGCTTGGGCTGTACCTGCGGGAGCTGTTCGCGATTCAGTATCCGATCATCATCCAGGTCACGCTCCTTGCATTCGCGGTCCACGTGCTGGTCAATCAGAAATACGTGGGCCATCTGATCATGATCCTGTACTACATCGGCCTGATCGCCTCTCGTCGGCTGGGGTTCGAGCACCGGCTGTATCGGTACGGTGCGCGACCGGACTACACCTACAGCGACATGAACGGCTATGGGCCGTTCTCCGGCTATCTCGCATCGTTTCTGGTGTACGGCGTGCTGCTGGGGCTCATGTTGGGGCTGGTGGCATATCTGTTTTGGGTCCGGGGCAGCGACCCCGGAGGCCGCCCACGGCTGGCTCTGGCACGTGGTCGCTTTACCCCCCGCACCGGCGCCGCCGGCGTCGGCATGCTGCTCGCTGCGGCGTTGATGGGCACCTTCATCTTCACCAATACCAACGTCTGGAACCACTTTAGCACCCGGAAGGCCGCCGACCAGCTGCAGGCCCGTTACGAGCGGAGCTATCGGAAGTATCTCGATTTCCCCGGTCCGCGGATCACCGCCGTTGTGGTCCGCGCCGATCTCGTACCCGAGCGTCGTCGGTTTGCCCTTGCAAGCAGGTACACGGCAGTCAACCGGACCGGTCGGCCGCTCGACACGCTGCTGGTGAGCCTGGGGGTGGCTGTGGTCGCCAACCGTGACAGCACGGGCCCGATCCGGGCGGGGCACTACCATGTAGACTCTCTGGTATGGAGCCGCCCGACCACGCTGCTCACCGGTGATACCACGACCGGCATGTATCTGTACCGGCTGACCCAAGCACTCAGCCCTGGCGACACGATCATGCTGGCATTCGGTGCCCACTACTGGACGGAAGGGTTCCCCAACCAGGGGCCGAACACCGACATCGTGCGGAACGGCACCTTCCTGAGCAACGGCTATTTCCCGGTACTGGCGTATGACGAGAATGCCGAGCTCACCGACGACGACCGCCGCAAGGATGTTGGGCTGGCACCGCGCTCACGGGCGCTGCCGCTCGACGACCCCAAGGGCCGGCTCCGCAGTGATTTCGTGCCCGACGCGGATTGGGTGACGTTCGAGGCAACAGTGAGCACCGCCCCGGATCAAATCGCCCTCGCACCGGGCTACCTGCAGGACAGCCGGATGGAGAATGGCCGGAGAGTCTTCCATTATCGGATGGACGCCCCGATCCAGAATTTCTACTCGTTCGTCTCCGGTGCGTACGCGGTGCGCCGAGATCGCTGGCGCGACGTGAACATCGAGATCTACTACTACCCCGGTCACGAGTTCGATATCGACCGAATGATCGCGGCAGTGAAGAAGTCGCTCGATTACTACACCACGCAGTTCGGACCCTATCAGTACCGCCAGGTGCGGATCCTCGAGTTCCCCCGCTATCAGGTCTTTGCCCAGTCGTTTCCCAACACCATTCCATTCTCCGAGGGGATCGGCTTCATCAGCCGAGTCGAGAACAAGGACGACGATGTCGATACCCCCCTGTTCGTGACCGCTCACGAGGTGGCTCACCAGTGGTGGGGGCATCAGATCGTGGGCGCGCATGTCCAGGGCTCGCAGATGCTGAGCGAATCGCTGGCCGAGTATTCGGCGCTGATGGTGATGGAGCACGAGCAGGGACGCGACGCGAGCCAGAAGTTCTTGCGCTACGAGTTGGATCGCTATCTACGAGGCAGAAGCCTGGAGAAGAAGAAGGAACTACCGCTCATGCTGGTGGAGAACCAGGCCTACCTCCATTACCGGAAGGGCTCGCTGGTTTTTTACGCACTGCGCGACTACATCGGAGAGGACCGGCTCAACTCGGCGCTGGCGAAGTTCGTCGCGGATCACCGCTATCCCACGGCCCCCTACCCGACCACCCGCGACTTCATGCAGTACATCCGGGCGGTTACCCCGGACTCCCTGCAATACGTGATAACCGACCTGTTCGAGACTATAACGCTGTACGACAACGCGGCTATCGAGGCAACGGCCGAGCGACAGGCGGACAGCACCTGGCGGGTACGGCTCAAGGTGGCGGCGCACAAGTTCCGCGCCGACAGCCTCGGCAACCAGCGTGAGATCCCGATGGGCGATTACGTGGACATCGGCGTGTTCGGCGAGCCCGCAAAGGGGAACAAGCTGGGCCGTCCCCTCGCGCTTCAGAAGGTCTACATCGACAAGCCCGAGGTGTCCGCGGAATTCGTCGTAAAGGAGCGGCCTCACAAGGCGGGCATCGACCCCTACAACAAACTCATCGACCGGGGGCCCGAGGACAACGTCCGCGCGGTCAGCGTGAAGTCTGGCCTCTTGCATTGACCCTCGAGCGCCGAGGTGGGCTGTCTGCAAGCAGTTAGCCTCTGGCACGTCACTCGCGTGACCCCCTGGGAGGAAGCGGCGGTTCGACTTTCTCCGAGGGCCCATCACATGACAGCGAAGATCCTGGCGGGTGGCATTGCGGCGACCCTGGCGCTGATTGCCGGGCCGCTACGCGCCCAGACGACGGTCGAGGGTGGCGTGGCGGTTCAGAGCGGGCCGGTCAGAGCCCACGTGGAGGTCGGCACGCCGCCGCCCGCCGTGGTCTATGCCGAGCCGGCCCGCGAGGTCATCGTGGTCGAGCCGGTGCACGTTCCCAATGGGCGCGCGCATGGTTGGTGGAAGAAGCATGGTTACCGCGAGGTGACCGTGTTCTACGACGGCGACCGGTACTACTCCCACCGGGTTCGTGTCAGCCACGCCTTGCGCGAGGTCGTTATCTACGAGCGCGGCGGCAAATACTATCAGTGGCGCGACGGCGCGGAGCGGCACGAAGAGCACAATCACGGGCACGGGCACGGCCACGACTGAGGGTCGCGCCGATTGACAAAGGGCCCCGCGTGAGCGGGGCCCTTTCGTTGCCTGTGACACCTCAGTCTCGGCCAAACCCTGGCCTCCGTCCGACCTCTGCCGCGGCTCGCCGCCGGCCGCCTCTACCATACGAACGGAACGATCGCGGCAGACTCCCGCTGATACTGGGCGTAGTCGGGGAACGTCTCCCGCATCCGAGCTTCCTCCGCCCGGCTCTTGATCCCGAGTGACACCAGCATCAGCAGGAATGCGAGCAGCCCCCGCCACTCACCGATGCTGATGGCGGTCCCCAGGAACGCGACCAGTAGGCCGGTATAAATCGGATGGCGGAGATACCGGTAAGGCCCGGTCCGGACGAGCGCGTGATCTTCCTTCACGACGACCTCCGCGCTCCAGTTCCGGCCTAGATGCCGCCTGGCCCAGACGGAAAAGCCGAGCCCCGCCGCGACCAGGATCGTTCCCAGCAACCAAGGGAGATTCCCGGTCGGCAAGAATCTCGCTTTGAGGGCTCGCGGTGCCCATCTCGGCACCGCAAAGAGAAGTGCTCCGATGAGGAGCGGTGCCCGGTGAAGCAACTGAGACTTGAGCGGCTCGCGCCAGCGGGTGGTCTTTACGTCGCGGGCGGAGATCCACCAGTAGAGGACCCACGCGAGCCAGAGAACAGGAAGGAACAACCGGGGGTCCATGATCCTAAGGTAACGAGCCAGAGACGACAAAAGCGTGAACGGTGTTCTTTCGTTCTAATCCTTATAGGGATCAACCTCCCCCTCCCCCGCCATCACCACGATCAGCGGGCGGAGCGTGTGCAGGACCTCGATCGTGCTGCCCTGCGCCTCCAGCACGTCCGGCAACCGGCGATACACCTGTGGGGCCTCGTCCAGGCCGCCACCGCGCAGGATCACGCCCTTCTCCTTGACCCAAGCCTCCATCATCTGCGGCGTCACCCGACCTGGGCTCAGCACGCGACCCGTCTTCCGATGCCGCTTGCCCGCCGCGGCGGTACGGCTCATCACCCGCCCGGCACCATGAACCGTCGAGAACAGTGCCCGACGCTGGGTCTCCGCGACCGCCGGGTCGCTCGACCCGCTGCCCTGCACGATCACCGCATCGTCGGCCATCGAGCCGCCAATGAATCCCTTCTGGCCCGGGAACGCCGGCGTTGCGCCCTTCCGCACCACCACCAGCTCTTCCCCCTCGTGATTCTCCTTCCAGGCGAAGTTGTGATGGTTGTGTACCAGCTCCCGCTCGCGACCGCCGAGGATGCTAACCACCTTCCGCGCGACCCACTCGCGGCCGGCATAAGCGTAGCGCCCCGCCAGATTCATCAGATGCCAGTAGTCGTGTCCCAGCGGTTCGTCGAGGGTGAGCAGCACCTCGATCTCAGGCGCATGTTCACCCCAGCTTTTACCCTGGCCCAGCGCCAGGAAGCTCGACGCCACCGTGTGGCCGAAGCCACGGCTGCCGAAGTGCACCCCGACCCAGAGCGTTCTGCTCTCGTCGGCAAACAGGTCCACGTAGTGATTGCCGCTGCCCACCGTGCCGAGCTGATTCCGTGCCTTTTCGTGGAGCGCCTTCCGGTGCTTGGCCGGCACGGCGTCCCACACCGGGTCGTCGAACAGCGGATGGTCCACCGGCGCGTCATCCGCCCGGTTCTTCCGGCCGATGCCGAAGCTCACGGACTCGGCGATTTCGTCGGCCAGCGTGCCCAACCGCCTGGCTATGGCTGCGGGCGTCCCGCCGATCGCGTCCAGCGTGAGATCGGTCCTGATCGCCGCGTTGCCGCACGCGATGTCGAATCCCACACCGACCACGGAGACCTGATTCTCATACGCCGCCACGCCGCCGATAGGCATCACGTAGCCGACGTGCCCGTCGGCCATGAGGGCGACCTTGCGTGCGCGCTCCGCGACCTTGGCGAGCTGTGCCCGCGTTACGTCGTCGTGGGTTCCGAACACCTGCATGGCGCCTCCCCGGGTGAGATGTAAAACCGGCGCACTTGAACGGCCAAGGCCTCGCGATCCCGCCATCCAGCTTCGGCCAGTGCACCAAACACCGATCACCCCATCCGCCGTCTGCCAGGTAGTGGCCGCCCGGTGGGCGCGAAGGAAGTGGCGCGACTCCCGCGCGCCGGGTTCATTTCGTCGATGTCGATCAATCACTACCTCGCGCTCGGGGACTCCATGAGCAGCGACCACTACCCCACCTGCGATCTTCGGAACCTCGATGCGCCGCCGAGCCATCTGGATCCGGCGGGTGCGGCTGCGCTGCTGTTTCGGAACGACGACGCGCGCTGGCCGGAGTTCAGGGGCCAGGACCTCGCCCGGTTGGCTCCAGGGGTGGACTTCCGCAACCTCACGGAGGATGGCGCGCTGATCGATGACGTGCGGACCGAGGAGTTGTCCCGGCTGGGGCGGGATTCCGCCGACCCGCGAGTGCTGGTCACCCTGACGGCGGGTGGCAACGATCTGCTCGATGCGCTGCTGGCGGGAGTGCCGCTCGATCGGGCGGTGGACCGGATCGTGCGGCGCTACACCGACCTGATCGACACGTTGCTGGAGGAGCTGCCCCAGGCGACTCTCGCGCTCACTACGGTGTACGACCCGACCGACGGCACCGGCCTTCTCCCCGGGCTTTCGGAAGCCCGAGGACGGCTTCCGCTAGAGTACCTCGACCACTTCAACCAGCACATCCGTGATACCGCGGCTCGTACGCCGAACGCTCTCCTCGCCGACGTGCACGAGCGATTCCTGGGGCACGGGGTCAGCGTGGGCGAGCGCGAGCGGTGGTATTGGCGATACAACCTGATCGAGCCGAATGCGCGCGGCGCGAGCGAGATCCGACGCGTGTGGCGGGAGTGCTTCAGCAATCGACTGCCGCCGAGCTCCAACGCTAGTCCGAGCCCGGCGCACCCTACTCAGCCGGCTGCCTGACCTCGGCGATGAGCTTTTGGAACTCGGGATGTTTCTGGAGCGGGGCCCACAACGGGTCCGCGCCAAGCCCAGTGCGCGTGATCGGCGATGGAATCTCGAGCAGCGGCGCCAAGGTCTCGACCGCCCGATCGGGCTCGCCCACCATCATGTAGGTACGCGCGAGCCCAACTGCGAAGTACGGCCCGATCAGGGCATCCCGGGAGGCCGGCATCAA
>DATJGL010000351.1:0-21604 GCA_035495075.1 Gemmatimonadales bacterium | reverse complement strand
CCGCGAATCCGATCCGTCTCTTCGCGCCGGGAGGTGAGGAGGATGACTCCGACTTCACGGGTCTCGTCGCGGCGTCGCAACTCCGCGAGCACATCGTAGCCGGAAACTCCGGGCAGCATGAGGTCGAGGATGACGACGTCGGGGCGCTCCTCCCGGGCGGCCTTGAGTGCATCGGGGCCGTTCGCGGCGGTGGAGACCCGGTGGCCGGCTTTGGCCAGATGGTAGGCGACGAGAGCGGTGATGTCCGGCTCGTCGTCCACGACGAGGATCCGGTGGGTGAGCGTCGCGGCGTTGGTCATCGAGCCCTCGATCGATCGGCGGAGGCCGGCGCTTCGGACTGCACTCGGACGCGGGTGTGGGAGCGGCTTCGCTCCCCCGCCCGGTTTCGCTCGCCCCTAAGGCGCTCATCCTGAACCAGTGCGTCGAGGATGGCGCCCAGCAGGCGTCCGGGAGGGTCCGATCCCCGTCGCAGCCGGTACAGCACGAACTGCGCGACCGGCGTGTCGGCCACCAGCTCCGCCCGTCGCAGGACCTGAAGGTGACGCGACACCGTGGGCTGGGGCAGGTCGAGCACGACCTGGAGATCGGAGACGAACAGCGGCGCGGCCGCGAGGCAGTTGAGGATGCGAAGCCGGGTCGGCTCTGCAACCGTGAGCAGCAGATCGGCGGCCGAGATCGATGCATGCATATGCGGCGGGACATATATATGCGGGAGCGAATGAACGCAAGAGGGGCGGGGGCGAACCACCTAACGGTTATTATCTTCTTCCATGCTCCACGCCCTGCTGCTCTCTGCGGCAGTCGCCGCGGCGCGCGCCGACACAACCCACCTCGTCCTCGTTGCCACCACAGACGTCCACGGTCACGCCACCGAGTGGGACTACGTGGCGGACCGGCCGTTTCCTGGTGGTCTAACCCGGGCCGCGACCGTCATCGATTCGCTCAAGGCGCGCTACGCCGGGCGCCTCGTGATCGTGGACGCTGGCGACCTGATCCAGGGCGATGCCTTCGCCGCGTACTACGGGCGGGTGGCACCTCGCGATCCGAATCCTACGATCGACGTAATGAATGCGATCGGGTACGACGTCGCGACGCCGGGGAATCACGATTTCGATTTCGGCCTGGGTGCGTTGGAGCGGGCGGTCGCCTCGGCGACGTTCCGATATGTAAGCGGCAACATTCGTGGCCTGCCGGCAGACACCCTGGAGTATCCGCCTTACGTGGTCATCGCGCGGAGCGGGATCCGGATCGGGATCACCGGCTTCACCACCCCCGGCGTGATGATCTGGAATCAGAAGACCGTCCGGCGACGGGTGCGAGTCGCCCCCATTCCCGAGAGTGCCGCACGGGTCCTGCCCGACCTGCGTCGCCGTTCCGATCTGGTGATCGCGGTCATGCACAGCGGAATGGACGAGCCCAGCTCATACGACACGACCGGGGTCGGCGCCGAAGACGCCTCCGCCTCGCTGGCGCGGCTGCCAGTAAAGCCGGATCTCGTCATCGTGGGGCACACCCATCGTGAGATGATCGATTCGGTGATCGGTGGCGTTCACTTCGTGCAGCCGAAGCCGTACGCGCAGACGCTGGCCGTGGTGCATTTGGATCTGGTGCAGGGGAAATCGGGCTGGCGACTGACCCGGGTTCGCCCAGAGTCCGTTAACCTCGCGCAGGTGCCGCCTTCCCCTCGTCTGGCTCCCCGGTACGCACCGCTGCGCACCGCGGTCCGGGAGTGGATGAACCAGTCCTTGGGCGATTCGCGCGGGGCCCTGCCCGCCGCGCTCGCGCGGGCCGAGCCGACCCCCATCATCGAGTTCATCCAACGCGTCCAAACAGCAAAGACCGGCGCCCAGCTCTCCGCAGCCACCGCGTTCGACGTTCGGACCGGCTTTCCCGACGGCGACGTCCGGGTCCGCGACCTGTTCGCGCTCTATCCGTTCGAGAACACACTTCGGTCAGTGCGAATCTCGGGTGAGGACCTGAAGAACTACCTCGAGCAAAGCGCCCGCTACTTCGCCATCGACTCGCTCGGTCGCGCGGCGACCGACCCCTCAGTGGCAGGCTACAACTACGACATGGTCTCGGGCGCCAGCTACGACATCGATCTCCGGCTGCCGCCGGGCAGCCGGATCCGCAATCTCGCCGTGAAGGGCCGTCCAGTCACGCCGACCGACAGCTTCACGCTCGCGGTAAACAGCTACCGTCAGTCCGGCGGCGGCGGCTTCACGATGCTGAGCGGTGCGCCGGTCGTCTACGATCGGGATGAGAACATCCGAGACCTGCTGATCGCAGAGGTTCGCAACCGAGGGCACCTGGACCCCGCCGATTTCGCCGCCGCCAATTGGCGGATCGTTCCGGCAGCGATGGCGGATCAAGTGCGGCAACTGTTCGGCGGACAACGGACGACTGCCCTCGCGCCCATGCGCGACACCGTGTTGGTGCGAATGGTCGCCATGGGCGAGCTGCGGGGTGCCGTGACCCAGCGAGCGGCTACGCTCAAGGCTGATGCCGATCGTTCCGAGACCGAGTGCGGCTGCCCTACATTGCGAATCGCCCCGGGGAACTTGCTGCAGGGTGATCAGGTCGCAGACCTCGTGGCCGGGCGATCCGCTGTCGAGCTTGCCAACCGGCTGAACCTGACCGCCACCGGGCTCGGCGCGCGCGACTTCACCTGGTCGGTCGACACGCTTCGGCTTCGGATGGCGCAATCGCGATTTCCTTGGCTCGTTGCGAATCTCACTGACTCGGCAACCGGAAAGCGGCCTGACTGGGCGGTGCCATTCCGCATCGTCCCGGCCGGCGCTCTCCGCGTCGCGCTGGTCGGATATCTGAGCCCGTCGGCGGCGCCGTTGCTGGAGGCTGCCGAGGTGCGCGGCCTCGCAATCGGGAAGGGGGCTCCGGCGCTGCGGGATGCGCTTGCGGCCACACAGGCCGAGCGGCCGGATCTGGTGGTGGTGCTTGCCGACGGAGGCGCCAGTTGCACCGGCTCCGAGTGCCAGGGCGATGCCATCGATCTGGCGCGCGGGCTACAGGACAGCAAGGTGGACCTGATCGTGAGTGGCGGCGACGGCTCCGTAAGCACTCGGGTCGGCCGCATTCCGGTGGTGCAGGCGCGCCCCGCCGCCTCGGAGCTCGCGATCATTGACCTGATCCGGACCCCGGTTGGGGGCCGCGAGCTGCGGGCGCGGCTCGAACCGGTCGATCCATCGCGGGCCGGAACCGATTCGGCCGCGGCCAACGTCGTGGCGCGGGCCGAGGCCGAGGCTGATTCGCTGTCCCGGCGGGTGGTGGCGCGGATGAAGCTCCCGCTGGGCCGGAGCGACGAAGGCGAGTCGCCGCTCGGCGATTTGATCGCCGATGCCCAGCGAAACGCATTGCGGACCGATGTGAGCCTGGTGCGGACCGCTGCGATCGCCAGCGATCTGCCCGCGGGCCCGGTGACCTGGCAGCAGTTGCTGGCTCTCCACGACCCGCCACGACGCCTGGTTACCCTGACGGTCACGGGCACCACCCTCCGCCAGGCCCTGGAGCAGGTGCTTACCGGCGGCGTTCCGGTGGCCCACGTCTCCGGAATCGTGGTGGAATACGACCCTCGCGCCGAAGCCGGCCGACGGGTTCGCAAAGTCCGGTTCGAGGATGGACGCGAGCTCAAGGACGGCGCCAGCTATCGCCTGGCGGTGGCGGAGCCGCTGCCCGAGGGCCCGGCCTACGCGATGCTGGCGAAGAGTCCTACCACGCCCTCGACGATTAACGAGGTGGAGGCGCTGGCGGCTTACCTTCGCCGTTTGCCTCAACCTGTCTCGCCCCCCGAGGACATTCGCTTCCGCGAGGTCGGGCATTGACGGACCTGATCCGCGTGTTCGTCAACGAGCGGGCGGTGGAAGTGCCTGCCGGAGCTGCCGCCGGCGCCGCGGTTGCCGCGCTCGATCCCGACCTCAGTGCGGCCGTCGCGCAAGGCCGCGCCTATCTCACCGACGGCCGTGGCATCCGACTGGACGCCGAGACTACGCTCAGTGCCGGCGCCATCCTGCGGGTGGTGCGACCGGCAGGCCAACGCACTGGCGGCGATAGCGCGGACGATGCTCACTCGTGAATTGATTCAGCGGCTTCCCAAGGTCGAGCTGCATGTCCACCTCGACGGGTCGCTTCGCCCTGCAACCATGCTCGAGCTTGCGGCGCAACAGGGCGTGCGGCTTCCGGCGGACGATGCGGATCGGCTGCGGCGCCTGATGGTGGTCCAAGATGCGCGCAATCTCGAGGACTACCTGCGTCGCTTCGAAATCACCATCGCGCTGCTCCAAACCGAGGCGGCGATCGAGCGGGTCGCATATGAGGTGGTGGCAGACGCTGCCCGACAGAACATTCGTTATCTGGAAGTGCGTTACTGCCCCACATTGAGCCAGCGGGGCGGACTCTCCTTGGAGGCGGTGACCGAGGCGGAGCTCAGAGGGTTCCGCCGAGGCGAAGCCGAATTCGACGTCATCGTCCGGGGGATTCACTGCTCGCTCCGCCAGCTACCCCCCGAGATCTCCGAGGAAATCGCGCTCAACGCGGTGGCCTCGCGCGATCGCGGCCTCGTCGGCTTCGACATCGCGGGGGCGGAGGCGGGACGCCCGGCGGGCGCCCACGCGCGGGCGTTCGAGATCGCCGCCGAGGGCGGGCTCGGCATCACGGTGCACGCAGGCGAGGCGGCCGGCGCCGATTCGGTGTCGGAGGCGATTTACCGCTGTCGCGCAAACCGGCTCGGCCACGGCACCCGCCTGTACGAGGACCCGGCGCTCGAGGAGTACGTTCGCGACCGACGCATCCTGGTGGAGATCAACATCACGAGTAACGTCCAGACCCACGCCGTAGCATCGGCGGAGCGACATCCGGTCCGTCGCTATGCGGATGCGGGTCTGGCGGTAAGTCTTTCCTCCGACAACTGGCTGATGAGCGGTACCACCATCACCGAGGAATACTGGCTTGGCCACCGGGCACTGGGCTTCACTCGCGCGGAGATCGATCGCATGATCCTCGACGGCATGGCGGCGGCGTTTCTGCCCTGGCCCGAACGCCGGGCCCTTCTCGAGCGGACGCGGGCCGAGCTCGCGGCGATACCGTGATCGGCCGCCTGACGGGAGTGATCGGGATTGTCCTCATTGTCCTTCTCGGCATCGCATTGTCGCGTGATCGGCGGGCGATTCGCTGGAGCGTGATCGCGTGGGGCCTTGGGCTTCAGGTCGCTTTCGCGCTCTTCGTGTTGCGGGTTCCGTTTGGCCAGCGTCTTTTCCGAGGCCTGGGCGACGTAATCACTACCGTGCTGGGCTACGGTTACGCAGGCACTCAGTTCGTGTTTGGCGAGGTGGGCAAACAGCACTCGAGCCTCGGCCTCATCCTCGCCTTTCAGGTCCTTCCCGCGATCATCTTCGTGTCCGCCCTTTTCGCCATCCTCTATCACCTCGGCGTGATGCAGGTCGTAGTGCGGGGGTTTGCGTTGGTGATGACGCGGTTGATGGGCGCGAGCGGCGCGGAGAGCACGAACGTTGCTGCGTCCATCTTCATGGGGCAGGCCGAGGCTCCCCTCACCATCCGGCCGTTTCTGCCCCGGCTTACCCGCTCCGAGCTCATGACCGTCATGACGTCGGGGATGGCGCACATCTCCGGCGCCCTCATGGCGGCCTACATTGCCTTCGGCGTCGAGGCGCGCCATCTCCTCACCGCCGTGATCATGACGGCCCCGGGTACGATCATGATGGCAAAACTGTTCGAGCCCGAGGTCGATCGGCCGGAGACGTGGGGCAACGTGAAGTTGGACATTCCGCGGACCGATCCGAACGTGGTTGGCGCGGCGGCTCGGGGAACAACCGACGGTCTCTACCTCATGCTCAACGTCATCGCCATGCTGGTTGCCTTCATCGCGCTGGTCGCGATGGTGAACGGCATCTTCGGAGCAGTGCATGGCGTCGCAGGCTGGTTTCCAGCCGACCTTCAAACCGTGCTTGGCTGGATTGGAAGCCCGGTGGCTTGGGCTTTGGGAGTGCCCTGGAAGGACTGCCCCGCCATCGGCGGCCTGCTCGGGACCCGGGCTGTGTTGAACGAGTTCGTGGCCTTTTCGCAGTTGGGTCCGCTCAAGCCGGCGCTCGACCCGCGATCGTTCACCATCGCCTCGTTCGCGCTGGCCGGGTTTGCCAACATCGGCTCGGTCGGCATTCAGATCGGCGGGATCGGCGCGCTCGCTCCGGAGCGGAAGACGGATCTGGCTCGCCTGGGATTTCGGGCGATGCTGGCAGGGACGCTGGCAAATTTCCTTTCGGCGGCGATCGCGGGCATCCTCCTGTGAGCAACGGCAGCCGGCTGGTCGCGCAAGCCGTCGGTGCGATCCGGCCCTGCTTGAACGGGCTCGCTCCCCAGATCGGCGTCGTGCTCGGCTCGGGCATGGGGGGATTCACCGACCGAGTGGCTGCGCCGCGGCGGATCAGGTACCGGGACGTGCCGGGGTTTCCGCTTCCCACCGTGGCAGGCCACGATGGAGAGCTGGTTGCGGGGACGATCGGCGGCCGGCCGGTCCTGGCGCAGAGTGGACGCTTTCATCTGTATGAGGGACACGACGCAGCCACCTGCGCTCTCCCGGTGCGAGTGTTCGCCGAGCTGGGGATCCCCATCGTGATCATTACCAACGCCGCCGGCGGGATACGGCGCACGTTTGCTCGGGGCGAGCTGATGCTCATCGCCGACCACATCAACTTCACGTTTCGCAATCCGCTCATCGGCGCCGTGCTTCCGAGCGAGGAGCGATTTCCGGACATGTCCGACCCCTACGATCTCGAGTTGCGACGGACGGCGCGGGAGGTGGCGCGCGAGAGTGGAATCAGGCTCGAAGAGGGTGTGTATGCCGGCATACTGGGCCCGAGTTTCGAAACACCGGCCGAGATCCGGATGTTGGAGCGCCTCGGTGCGGACGCGGTGGGCATGTCGACCGTGACGGAGGTAATTGCCGCGCGGGCACGCGGCCTCCGGTGCCTCGGCGTCTCCACCATCACCAATCTGGCGTCGGGTATCAGCCCCACGAAGCTTTCGCACGGCGAAGTGATGGAGACGGGTGAGCACGTCCAAGGGTCGTTGGGCGCGCTGGTGGAAGGGGTCATTGCCCGCCTTTGACCGTTTCGGGGACGCATGACCGTGACCGAGCCGCGGGTCCGGAAAAGTATCCGCACCACGCAGGTGGGGCTGCTGACCAACACGGCGCTGGCGATCGTGAAGGTGATTGCGGGGATCGCCGGTCATTCGCAGGCCCTCATCGCTGACGGGATCGAGTCGAGCGCGGATGTTTGCTCCTCGCTGGTCGTCTGGAGCGGCCTTCGGATCTCCGCCCGGTCGGCGGACGACGACTATCCGTTCGGGTACGGCAAGGCGGAGCCGCTCTCGGCACTGGCCGTCGGGCTGCTGCTGATCCTCGCGGCCCTCATGATCGCGGTCGAATCGGTGCGCCAGATTCTGACGCCGCACCTGACGCCCCGTCCGTTTACGCTGGTGGTGTTGGTGGCGGTCGTACTGATCAAGGAAGTCCTGTTTCGGCGGGTGATTCGGGTGGGGGCCGACGTGGGGAGCACGGCGGTGCAGGCCGACGCCTGGCATCACCGAAGCGATGCGATCACCTCGGGGGCGGCCTTCGTCGGGATCAGCGTCGCGCTGATCGGCGGACCCGGGTGGGAAGCGGCCGATGACTGGGCCGCGCTCCTCGCGTCCGTCATCATCGTGTACAATGCGATCGGCGTGCTCCGGCCCGCGACGCAGGACCTCATGGATCGCGCGCCCGGTGATGAGATGATTTCGCGGGTGGCCGCCGCCGCCGCTGCCGTCCCGGGCGTTTCCGCAATCGAAAAGCTCAAGGTCCGGAAGGCGGGGATGGGCTACTACGTGGATCTCCACGTCCAGGCCGATCCGGCAATGCCGCTCCACGCCGCGCACGTGCTGAGCGGAATGGTAAAGTCGGCGATCAGGGAGGCAGTCCCGGAAGTCACCGGAGCACTGATCCACATGGAGCCCTACGAAGCGGACGGTGGCGCCGGCACGGTGTGATTCAGCGGGCCCCGGCCGCTACCGAGGCCCGGCGCGGCGGCCATGGCTCGATGGACGAAGTCGAGCGCGTCGGCGATCGCGCGTTCGAGCGGCCGACCGAGGGCGAGCGCGGCGGTAACAGCGGCGGAGAGGGTGCAGCCCGTCCCGTGGGTGGATCTGGTCGCCAGGCGCTCATGCCGAAAGTGGCGGACACCCGCCCGCGTCACCAACACGTCGGTGAGCGGGTCGGTCGTGAGGTGTCCACCCTTGATCAGCACCGCGTGGGCACCCAACGCTAGCAGGTCGGCGCCGGCCCGCTCCATGGCGGGAACGTCGGGAACGGCGCGCCCGGTGAGAACGGCGGCCTCGTCCAGATTCGGCGTTACCAGGGTAGCGAGGGGCAGCAGCAGGTCGCGGATGGCCGCGTCGCCGCCTGCGGCGAGGAGCGAGTCACCCGACGTCGCGACCATGACGGGGTCCACCACCAGCGGTCGCCATCCGTTCGCCCGAATCGCCTGTGCGATCAGCCGGACCAGCGCCGCATCGGCCAGCATCCCGGTCTTGAGAGCTGCCGGCGGCAAGTCCGCCGCCAAGGCATCGAGCTGGGCCTGCACCAGCGACAGGGAAACCGGTTCGACCGCCCGCACTCCGTTGGTATTCTGGGCGGTGATGGCGACGATCACTGAGGTGCCGAAGACCCCGAACTGGTGAAAGGTCTTCAGGTCGGCCTGAATACCGGCTCCGCCGCCCGAATCGGAGCCGGCGATCGTGAGCGCGATCTTCACCGGGCTATGGGGCGGAGGCGATGCGACGCATGGGAGGCTCCTTGCAAACCCTGATCCGGGATCTCCGGCTTCGGCGGGGGCGTGAGCGCCGGGGGCTTGCCCTGGCCGAGGGTGTGCGCTTGGTGGAGGAAGCGGTCAGCACCGGGATCGGCTTTCGCGGCGCCGCGATTGCGCCGGCTCTCGAAGGTACAGCCCGCGGCAAGGCGCTCAAAGCAGCGCTCCAGCGCGCCGGCGTCAACCTGGTAGCGGTGAGCGATCCGGAGCTGGCCGAGCTGGCCGACACCGAGCAGCCCCAGGGCGTGGTGGCCGTCGTCGAGCCGCCTGATTGGGGTTGGGCCAACCTGCCGGCTAACCCCGGAAGCGTGCTGCTCGCGCTCGACGCGGTGCAGGACCCCGGGAACGTCGGCACCATGCTTCGTACCACGATCGCGCTCGGCGGGGGCGGGGTAATCGCCCTGAAGGGAACCGCCGAGCTCACCAATCCCAAGGTGGTTCGAGGCAGCATGGGCGCGCTGTTTCGAATCCCGGCGTTTTCCGCGAGCGAAGCAGAACTCCGGCGATGGGTGACCGAGAACTCGGTCGAGCTCTGGTTGGCTGCGGCCGATGCTCCGCCGATACCGGAGTTACCGGGGCGGCACGTTCGCCCTCCGATCTGCCTGGTGGTGGGGAATGAGGGCGCTGGTGTGAGCTCGAGCATAGAATCGCGCGCCGTGCGCCGAGTCGGGGTTCCGCTCGAGGCCGGCGCCGAGTCGCTCAACGTCGCGGTCGCAGCCGGCATCCTTCTCTACGAGTTGACTCGTGCCCCCTGATCTAGTGGTGCCTGAGCCGTTCTTCATTGTCCTCGCTGGGGTAATCGGAGCGATGTTCGGCAGCTTTCTCAACGTGTGCATCCTGCGTTGGGGGGCCGAGCCGAAAGAATCGGTCGTCCGGCCACCATCGCGCTGCCCCAAGTGCGGCGCCGGCCTGGCCTGGTTCGACAACATTCCAATTCTCTCCTGGCTCTTTTTACGCGGCCGCTGTCGGCGCTGCGGCGAGCCGATCTCGATCCAGTATCCGCTGGTCGAGCTGGCTACCGCGCTTCTCTGGGCCTGCATGGCGTGGCGCTTCGGCGTGACCCTCGAGGCTCTTCGAGGCGCCGTCTTCGGCACGATTCTTCTCGGAATCGCGTTGACCGATGCCCGGGCCTACATCATTCCCGATGAGTTCACCTGGGGAGGGCTCGTGCTTGGCCTGCTCTTCGCGATCGCGGGCGGCTGGCCTGCGTTGGGGCAGGCTTTGCTCGGTGCAGCCCTTGGGTTCGGCGTGTTGTGGGTCGTAGGCGTCGTGGGGACGTGGGTTCTCAAGCAGGAAGCGATGGGAGGCGGAGACATCAAGATGATGGCGATGGTCGGCGCCTTCCTTGGTTGGAAAGGCGTGCTGCTCACGATTTTTCTCGGCGCTCTCGTGGGCAGCCTCATCTTCGTCCCGCTGGCACTGGGCGGTCGCAAGCCGCTGGTGCCGTTCGGGATCTTCCTGGCGCTCGGAGCGGCCGCCGCCTATCTGGTCGGCCCATCGATTTACGCCTGGTACCTTGGAATGCTGGGGGTCGCATGATGCGCCTCCGCCGAGGGGCGCTCGCGACCCTCTTGATCTCGATGGCGTGTCGAGGCGAGCCGGTCCGAGCGCAGCGGGAGAATGACATGGCCCGGCTGGTGGACAGCCTCAAGCCGGCTGTCGAGCGAGCCGCGGGCTTTCCTTTCAAGCGGACCCCCAGGTCCGCCCAGCGAAGCCGGGAACAAGTCCGGGCGTATCTGATCAACAAGCTGCGCCAGGAGCTGCCGCCTTCCAGGATGCATGGGATCGAGACTGCCTACCGGCTGCTCACTCTATTACCCGACACCCTCGAGCTCGAGCCGCTGCTGGTGGATCTCTACAGCGAGCAAGTGGCCGGCTACTACGACCCCGACTCCACCACCTTGTTCGGCGTGACCGGGGCGGACCCATTGCAGCTTCGGTTGGTGCTGGCACACGAGATGGTCCACGCGCTCCAGGGCCAGTATCTCCCGCTCGACTCCATCCTGCATGACATCAAGAGCAACGATCGGCTCACGGCAGCACAGTCGGTTCTTGAGGGACAGGCGACGCTGGTCTCGATTCGCGTGCTCTCTCCCGGCGTCGACATCACGGCCCAGCCGGAGTTCTGGGAGGCGTACGAGGAGCAGGTCGCGGATCAGCAGGAAGCCATGCCGGTCTTTGCCCACGCGCCGCTCCTGGTGCGCGAGACGCTCCTCTTTCCCTATCTCGATGGCGCCCGGTTCATGCAATGGTGGGGCACCACACCGCTCAAGGACTCGATGCCAATCGGCGCGCGCATGCCGCGCTCGACCGAGCAGATTCTCACGCCCGAGCGATACCTCAAGCGAGACCAGCCGCTCACACTCCGGTTCGCGACCGGGCCGGCCCGGACGTACGAAGACGGGTTGGGGGAGCTCGAGATCCGAATTCTCGACGCTCAGTTGCGCGGCGACGACGCGGTGCCGAAGGACATGGAGCCGATCGGCTGGGGCGGCGATCTCTACGGCCTCTACGACACACCGCAGGGTGCTTCCCTGGTTTGGTACGTGGTCTGGGATGACGCCGCGAGTGCCGATCGATTCATGCACGGTACGGGCAGCCGGCTCCGCGCCCGCGAGCGGCCCGGATATCGCATAGACCTGGCGCGCGTCGAGGTCGGCGGCAAGCCGGCCACACGCTTCGTCACGGCGCCGACGGGATGGAGTGGATGGGGAGACCTTCCTCGGGTCGAGCTTATCCTTTCGCGATGACGCCGGCGCGATGGCTTGAACGCCTAAGCCGCAGCGCACTCATGTTCCTCGCGCTCAGCCTGGCGCCGTCTTCCGCGCGGGCCCAGGATGCCGCGCAGCTGGCGTGGTGGGTCGATAGCCTGCGGATCTATGTGGAGGGAGCCACCCGGCTCAAGTTCCGGCACCCGCCGCACTACGCTCTCCAAACTCCGGATCAGATCAAGGCATACCTGCGGCGCCAGCTCGATCGGAAACTTCCACCCGGTCGCCTCGAGGCCATTGCTGCCGCGTACCACCTGCTCGGCTTGCTACCCGACACGATCGCGTTCCGGAATGCCGTGCTCGACTTCAACGCCCCGGCCGTGGCGGGTTTCTACGATCCCGAGACCGACACCCTTTACTGCCGTACCGGATTCGGCCCGGCACAAGTCCGGGAAGTGCTGACCCATGAAATGGTGCACGCACTGCAAGCTCAGTACGTGAATCTCGACTCTTTGGTCGATCCGTCGCGGGAAAGCGACCAGGCCTTCGCGGCAAAGGCAGTCGTCGAGGGGCAGGCGATGTTCGCCACGGTGCGCCTCCTGGCCGGCGGCCGCAACATCGTCGCGTATACCGGCGTCTGGAACGCGCTGGTCGAAACGGTGCGACTGCGAACTGTCGCCACGCCTCGCACCCGTCGCATCCCGTTGCTCTTGCGGGAGCGTTTCATCGCCCCGTACCTCTTTGGCGCCCAATTCATGAGTGCCTGGCAAGGGTACCGCTGGGCCGACACGGTTCCCTTCGGTCGGCTCATGCCTCAATCGAGCGAACAGATTCTCCATCCCGAACGATACGCGGCGGGCGACAACCCGATCGAGCTGGCCTTTACGGATTCCGGCGGCCAGATCCGCACCGAGGATGTGCTTGGCGAGCTCGATGTGCACTTGCTCGAGGCACAGCTCGCGGGGGCGAGAACTCTGGGCAAGGTCGGTGTTCTGGGATGGGGTGGCGACCGCTACCGGGTGTATGACACGGCCGCCGGGCCTGCATTGGTGTGGTACATCGTTTGGGACGATTCCGCGGCTGCCGCGGCATTTCATAAGGGAGCCGGCGCCCGGCTCGCCGCCCGCCGGCAGACCGGCTGGCGCGGCCAGCTCGAGCGCCTCAACGTCGGCGGCCGGCCAGGCAGCCGGTACGTCTGGGCCACCGAAAAGTGGGACCGCTGGGCTAACCTTCCCGAGGTAACCCTCCGCTTGCCCTAACTCGTTCACGCCGCTACTCTTCTGCGCTTATGTTCGACCAGCTTTCCGACAAACTCAACACTGCGCTCACCAAGCTCACCGGGCGCGGCGTCCTCACCGAGGATGCGGTCAAGGAAGGCTTGCGGGAAATCCGGGCGGTGCTGCTCGAGGCAGACGTGAGCTTTGAGCTGACCCGCGAATTTCTCGAGCGGGTGCAGGCCAAGGCCGTGGGCGTCACGACGCTCAAGGATGTGCGGCCCGGACACCAGCTGGTCAAGATCGTGTACGACGAGCTGGTTGCGCTGCTCGGAGAGAGACAGGCTCCGCTCGCGTTCGCGTCGGTTCCTCCGACCGTGATCCTGGTGGTTGGCCTCCAGGGCTCGGGAAAGACGACGACGGCCGGCAAGCTTGCCAAGCGTCTCAAGGTCGAGCAGAAGGCTCCATTCCTGGTAGCCGCCGACGTCTATCGCCCCGCGGCGCAGGAGCAGCTTGCGACGCTCGGCGAGCAGGTGGATGTCGGCGTCCATACCGAGCCGGGCACCAGCGATGTCGTCAAGCTGGTGAAGCGGGGCATCGAAGCTGCGAGCAAGGCGCGGGCCCGCACCGTCATTGTCGACACTGCCGGGCGTTTGCAGATCGACGACGAGATGATGGGCGAGCTCAAGCGACTCAAGGCGGCGGTCAACCCGCAGGAGATCCTGCTCGTCGCCGACGGCATGACCGGCCAGGACGCGGTACGCATCGCCAAGGGATTTCACGATGCGTTGGGGATCACCGGCGTGATCCTGACCAAGATGGACGGCGATGCGCGCGGCGGCGCGGCGCTTTCGATCTATGGAGTGACCAAGGCGCCGATCAAGTACGTGGGCGTCGGCGAGCGACTGGACGCGCTCGAGCCGTTCTATCCCGATCGTATGGCTGGGCGGATTCTCCAGCAGGGCGACATCCTGTCGCTGGTGGAGAAGGCGCAAACCACGATCGACGAGAAGGAAGCCGAGCGGCTCGCCAAGAAGGTCAAGTCGAAGAAGGGTCTCGATCTCGAGGACTTTCTCGGCGCGATGAAGCAAATGCAGAAGATGGGACCGCTCAAGAACGTGTTGGGCATGCTGCCGGGCATCAACCCGGCCATGCTGCAGGCGGCCAAGCTGGACGAGAAAAAGCTCAAGCACGTCGAGGCCATCGTGCTCTCGATGACACCCAAGGAGCGCTCGGATCCCGAGATCCTGACCGGGCAGCGGCGTCTCCGGATCGCCAAAGGCTCCGGCCGGACGGTCCAGGAAGTGAATCAGCTGCTTGCACAGTTCAAGCAGATGCAGAAGATGATGAAGATCGCGGGGAAGACGGGGGGATCGTTGCCCCGAATGCCGTTCGGGCCGCGCTTCCCCAACTAACCCGTTACGGGGAACACGAAGACATGGCTACACGCATTCGCCTGCGCCGGATCGGTCGGAAAAAGCTCCCGCTGTACCGCATCGTGGTCGCCGACAAGGAGTCGCCCCGCGATGGGCGGTTCATCGAGGTGCTCGGCACCTACGATCCGAAGGGCGCCACCGCGGCCGACAAAGTCCGGGTCGATGCCGAGAAGGCGCGCCACTGGCTGGCGAAGGGCGCCACGGCCTCTGACACGGTTCACGCGTTGCTGAAGCAGGCCGGAGTCGTCGCCAGCCCCACGGCGTGACCGCGGGCCCGCCGCGCCACATTGCCGTGGCGCGGCTTCGCAAGCCGCATGGTCTCAAGGGAGATCTGGTAGTCTTTCCGCTCACCAGCGATCCGGGCGCCGCGTTTGCGCCGGGCCGGTCGCTCTGGGTGGTGGATCTGGCGGGAACGGTGACCGGTGGTCCGCTGGTAGTCGAGCGGAGCCGGGCCTACCATCGGGAGTGGTTGCTCAAGTTTCGCGGCCTGGAGAATCGCGAGGCGCTCGAGCAGTGGCGCGGAGGCTTTCTCGCTCTGCCGGCCGATCAGGTGGCGCCGCTGGCGAAAGGCGAGGTCTACCTCCACGAGCTCGAAGGGTTCGCGGTGCAGCTCGAGGATGGAACAGCGGTCGGTCTGGTCTCGGCCTTATACGAGTTGCCGGCCGGCCTGATGCTCGAAGTGCAGGGCCCGCGGCGCGAGTTCCTGTTGCCGTACAAGCGGGAGTTCGTGCGCGAGGTAGATCGTGAAGCGCGACGGCTGACGGTGGCATTGCCGGACGGGCTGCTCGATCTCTAGGAGGGACGCCGACGAGCGGGTGACTGATGCTGACGATCGACGTCGTGACCCTGTTTCCCGAGGTGATCGAGCCGTTCGTCGCCACGAGCATCCCGCGCCGGGCGGTTGAAGCAGGCCTGGCGGCGTTCCAGGTGGTGCAGTTGCGCGACTTCACCCACGATCGTCACCGCACGGTGGACGACTACGCGTACGGCGGCGGTGCGGGGATGGTGCTCAGGCCGGAGCCGTTCTTCGAGGCGGTGGATCGGCTGCGGGAGCAGGCGCCGTTGGGACCGGTCGTGCTGCTGTCGGCACGAGGACGCCCGTTCCGCCATGACGATGCAGTGCGGTTTTCGCTGGGCCGGCGGCTCACACTGCTTTGCGGACACTACAAGGACGTGGACCAGCGGGTAGCGGACGGTCTCGCCACTGAAGAATTGTCCGTTGGCGACTTCGTCCTCTCCGGCGGCGAGCCCGCAGCACTGTGCGTGCTGGACGCAGTGGCCAGGCTGCTTCCCGGAGCGCTCAGCGACCACGAGTCGGCCAGCACCGATTCGCACTACGAAGGACTGCTGAGCCCGCCGAGCTATACTCGGCCGCCCGAATATCGGGGGCTCAGTGTGCCTGAGGTGCTACGGTCCGGCAATCACGCCGAGATTGCGGCGTGGCGTCAGGAACGGGCCGAGACGCTGACACGGGAGCGACGGCCGGATCTGTGGGCGCAGTATCTTGAAGAACGGCAGTAGGTATCACACCAGGCGCCGGACGGCGTGGAGGGTTCTCTGATGGAGCGGTTAGCAGAGGTCGCCCGTGAGGGCTTGCGCTCGGACATCCCCGCGTTCGAGCCGGGGGACACCGTCCGAGTCATGGTGCGTGTGAAGGAAGGCGAGAAGGAGCGCCTGCAGGCGTTCGAGGGCCTGGTGGTAGCCAAGCGGGGCGGCGGCATCAGCGAGAATTTCACGGTGCGGAAGGTCTCCGCCGGGGTGGGGGTGGAGCGGATCTTCCCGTTGCACAGCCCCACGATCGCCTCGATCGACGTGGTCCGCCGCGGGCGGGTCCGGAGAGCCAAGCTCTATTATCTCCGGCGGCTTTCCGGTAAGGCCGCCAGGATTAGGGAGAAGCGCGAGGGCTGAGCGATGCCGGCCCTTCGGGTGCCGACGCTGACCCGGGAGCGGGCCGCGTGGCGCGAGGGGCGGCTCCTCGTCGGCGTGGACGAAGTAGGCCGCGGCCCGCTGGCGGGACCAGTGGTGGCTGCGGCCGTCGCTTTTCCCGAAGGCTGTCGCAAGGTCCGCGGTCTCCGCGACAGCAAGATGCTCGCGCCCAAGAGACGCGAACTGCTCGCCGTCATCATCCGCAGCAAAGCCGTCGCCATCGGTGTCGGCGCCGCCTCCGCCCGCGAGATCGACCGGTTCAACATTCGGGTGGCCTCCGCGCTCGCGATGCGGCGGGCGGTCCACAGGTGCCTGCGTTCGTTCGTAGCCCGGGAGCGGCTGGGGTTCGTGGAGCATGGCCAGCCGCTCCCGGGCTGCGAGGCTCCCCCGGATTACTGGATCCTCATCGACGGCCTGCCCCTTCCTGAAATCGGTTTCGAGCACCGCGCCCTGGTGGACGGCGACGCGCTGTGCCACTCGGTCGCCGCGGCCAGCGTCGTCGCCAAGACGGTGCGCGATGCTCTCATGCGTCGCCTGGCTCTGCGCTACCCCGGCTATGGGTGGGATACCAACGTGGGCTACGCCACCGACGGCCACCAGGAGGGCTTGCGGCTGCTCGGACCCACCCGCCACCATCGGCAGAGCTTCTTCCCCATCGCTCAACTGCAGCTCGATCTGTCGTGATCCGTAAACCCCAAACGACCCACGTTCTCGTCTCGGCGTTGCTGTCACTCTGCGCCACGCTCCCGCTTCGGGCGCAGGGCAACGCCGACCGATTTCTCACCGACGAGTACACCCGGTCGCACGACTTCGACATGGTACACCAGCGAATCGAGGTGTGGGGCTTCTCCTGGGATTCGCTCGCCTTCGAGGGCAGGGTCACCACCGCGCTCGTGGCGCGGAAACCCGGGCTGACCGATATCGTGCTCGACGCCGGACATCGCCTCGAGATCTGGAAGGTGACCCAAGGGAAGACGGCGCTGCAATTCGATCGCCCGAGGGACTCGCTCGTCATTCACCTGCCACAGCCAGCCGAGTTCGACGATACGCTCCGGTTTGTGATGGAGTATCACGGGAAGGTCGCACAGGGGCAGGGGCTGTACTTCTTCGACGCCGAGTCCGGGCGCTGGGGTCGCCAGGTCTACAGCGGCGGCGGGACCGACGGGAATCCCAACTGGTTTCCGACCTACGGCGGCGCGGAAGACAAGCTGACATGGGAAGTGGTGGCCACCGTGCCTCGCGACCTCACAGTCGTCTCTAACGGTCGCCTGGTACGCGATCGCAAGGCTACGCGCGACACTCACACCGTGGAGTGGGCGCAGGAGCAACCGGCCTCCAGCTACCTCGTGTCTCTGGTTGCCGCGCCGCTCGTCAAGCTGAGCGACCAGTGGCGCAAGGTTCCACTCGCCTATTACGTCGCTGCCGCCGACAGCGCCCGCGCGCGCCTCGTGTTCGGGATGACCCCGAGGGTGCTCGAGGTCTACGGTCAGCTGCTGGGCGTTCCGTTTCCCTGGGCCAAGTATGCACAGGTGACGGTGGCTGACTACTTCGGGGGAATGGAAAACGTCAGTGCCACCACCCTCGCCGACTGGATTCCCGATCGGCTCGCATTGCTCGATGCGCCCTGGTACACCCAGGTGCTCATCCCGCACGAAGCGGCGCACAACTGGTTCGGCAACTATGTGACCACGGCGAACTGGGCCAGCTATTGGCTCAACGAAGGCTTCGCTCAGTTCATGGTGGGTCAGTACTGGCGGGTAGCGGTCGGAGATGACGCCGCCGAGGAAGCGTACCTGACGGACTACGCTCAGTATCTGGAGGACGACGCGCGGCGCCGAATGCCGCTGGCCGCGCTCGGTTCCAACAACATCTACCCCAAGGGCTCGCTGGTTCTCCGCATGCTCCGGCTCGAGCTGGGCGACCAGCGCTTCTGGGCCGGTGTCCGGCGTTATCTCACGCGCCACGCCTTTGCCAACGCAACCAGCGCTGATCTGCAGCGCGCCTTCCTGGACGCGACCGGCGACAATCTCTCGGGGTTCTTCGACCAGTGGGTCTACCGCGCGGGCCACCCCGAGTTTGTGATCGGGGCAGCCTACGATAGCACTGCTCGGCGCCTCACGCTCACGGTGCAGCAAACACAGCAAGACACTCTGCACGCGGACTCGACCGGCCTTCGCTACAGCGTGCCGGCAGTGTTTGGTGGCCGGGTCGGGGTTCGGGTCGGCACACCGGCAGGCGACGTGGTCCGGATGTTTCCGATCCGCCAACGAGCCGAGACTCTGACCGTGGAAGATCTTCCCGGTCCGCCGAACATGGTCGTGTTCGATGACGAGAACCGGATGCTCAAGACGCTCCGGTTCGATCAACCCACTAGCTGGCTCGCGGCCCAGCTGGCGAAGGCCCCCAATGTCTGGAACCGAGCCTGGGCCGCGGAGCAACTCTCGGTACGGCCGGCAGAGGCGGTGGCTGGCGTCGCCCTCATCGATGCGCTAACGCACGGGAGCGACCCGATTATTCGCAGCCTCGCCGCGCAGGGCTTGGGGCGTTTTCGGGGGGAGCTAGCGCTGCCCGGTCTCAAGGCAGCCCTCCGGGACACGTCTGCTGTGGTGCGGGAGGCGGCGGTGCGGACGCTGGGCCTAATTCGAAGCCCGGACGCTGTCGTACTGGCCCGCGCCGCATTCGCGAACGACTCGAGCTACGCGGTGCGCGCTGCGGCGGTGGCTACGGTGGCGCAGCTCGACTCAGCCAAGGCCCGCGACGTCATCGAGCGGGCGCTCGCGACGCCGTCGTACCGCTCGATGATTCAAACAGCGGCGCTGGCCGCTGCGCTCCACACCGAAGATGCCTCCCTCGTACCGACGCTGGAGCAGCGCCTCGGCGATCAGCCTCTCGTGGCCATCGCCCTCGCCTGGTTTGCGACCCACGGCAGCTCCGACGCTGCCGACGCCCTGGCCCGTCACCGCACCGATGAGCGTGCCTGGGTGCGCCGCTGGGTGGACGCCGCCTTCCGCCAGGCAGGGCTTCCTCCCGAACGCGCCGCCGAGCGCTCCGGCCAATAGGACGGAACGTGAACCGATCGTGACGCATGCTTCCTTGTTCCGTGACCCGGCTCCGATAGGCTACGGTGTCGGATTCCGGGGCAGGCGATGCGGCCGATCGTGGAGCGGCTGAGCGCGCTGGACCAGGTCTGGCTCGCACGAGTCTCGACCGGCCGTGCGCCAGGCTGGATGGTTCGATGGCTTCGACTGGCGACGTTGCTGGGCGGAGCGACCGTCACGATGTCAGTGCCGCTCCTGCTGCTTCCCTGGACTGTCTCCCGAAACTTCGGCCTCACCCTCCTTCTCGCCAACGCTGCCTCCCATGCCTGCGTCCAGCTGTTGAAGCGGACCGTCGTGCGACGCCGCCCGCATCTCTCCCCGGCGGGTGTGCTCGCGCTCGGCGTCATCCCTGATGCCTTTTCGTTTCCTTCGGGCCACTCTGCTGCCGCCATGGCGCTCGCGATCCCCTGCATTGTTCGCGGCGGGGCCGTAGGCATTCCAGCGTTGCTGCTCGCGGTCGTCGTGGGGGCGTCCCGGGTCTACCTCCGCGTGCACTATCTGACGGATGTGGTGGCCGGGCAGATCCTTGGTGCAGCCGGGGCGGTTCTCGCGATCTGGATTGTCTACTGAGCCCGGTGATTCCGGTGCGGACTTGCTACTTGTTGCGGGGAAATTGACGGTTGAGAAATCCGCGCACGGCTTGCCAATAACCTTCCTGGCCCGGCGTTTCCTTCAATAATGCGCTCGAGCCGTGGCGCCCATCGGCCTCCGGGACGTAAGCTCTCCGGAGGGACGGCGTCAGCGCGGCGTAGATCGGCCGCCAGTCGGCAGTTTCGGAGCGGGCGGACGTGATAAAAACCGGGACCCGGATCGCGTGCGCCGCGTCGGTGACCAGAGTCGGACTGCCCGGCGCCACCGGGAAGTACTCGCCCGGCGAAAACGCGAGCACGCCGTCTGCAATGCCCCGTTCCTGTCCCGCCACGACCAGCACGAGCGCCGCCGAGTAGGAGCTGCCCCAGGCGAGCAGCGGCCCACGAGCGTACCGCTCGCGCGCATAGCGCAGAGAGCTCTCGAGATCCTGCCGGGCCGAGAGCATCGAGACCTGCAAATGGCGGGCGTCGGCCGCCCGGGCGGTTTCGTTCGGGACGCCATCGGCCGACTCACCCGACCGCTGATCGACCGCCATGCAGTTGAAACCCATCGCAACGAGCTTGGGCGCGATCTCCCGGTACTCACCACGGCTCGCGCTGGCCTGATGGAAAAGGACGATGAACGGGGCGCTCGGGGGCAGGGGAGCGTAGAGATCAGCTGTGATCGGAAGGCTGTCGGTAGAAGCGAACGTGATGGTCTTGGGGGCTTGAGCAGCGAGGGGACCGGCCAGCAGCAGGGCCGCTGTACCTAAACGGTTCAGAGCCACCCCGACACCTCCGCCAGCCAGGGGCTCGAATCATCCGCCTGCTGGGCCCGAGGGACCTCCTGCACTCGGTCGATACCGGAAATTCGCGCGATTGCCGCGGCGTTGGATCCCGTCGTCACGTCGGGATGGGGCGGTGTGTTGAGCACGACTCCCGCAACCCTGAGCCCGGCCAGGTCCAGCGCGCTCAGAGTCAGCAACGTGTGGCTGATGGTGCCGAGCTTGTCGCCGGCTACCACGAGCGCCGTTGCTTCGAATGCCTGCGCAAGATCCACGATGTTCCAGTCCCAGCCGAACGGAGCCAGCAGTCCTCCCGAACCCTCGAGCAATGCCAGATCACTGTGCTTCGTCAGGGCCTCGATCTCGGCGGCCAGTTCGTCGAGATCTAGATTGGCTCCCTCCAGCTCCGCCGCGGCGACCGGGGGCAGCGCCGCCCGGAAACGGCGGAGTGCGCGGGTCGGTTCGCGTTGACCGGTAGCGGCAGCGAGCCGAGCGCCGTCCTCGGCGGCGTCGGGCCCATCACCGCAGCCGGTTTCCACGGCTTTCACCGCCACTACAGTCCGACCTGACCGCCGAAGGGCTCGCGCGAGCGCACAGGCCACCCACGTCGCGCCGACGCCGGCATCAGTGCCGGTCACCAGAACCGTCGCGTTCACGTCGTCAGGGATTCACGGTCGCCGTATCCGGCGGGTGATAGAGAAAGATCTTCTGCACCACCCGCAACCGGTCGGCATACTCGAGGGGCGTCAGGTCATACACTTCGTCGTCGGTGCCCATCAGCGCCGCCATGGCACCGCCGCCAGGGGCACCGACCTCCATCTCGGACTTCTTGATCAGGCGAAGCTCGGTGATCTTGGCGACGGGCACGACGGCGAGCGAGTCCCCGCGTCGAACGTGGAGCGAGTCGCCTACCAGCTTGACCAGACGGATGTCCCACAGGATCTGGCCATCACCGTAGGTGACCTGCCAGCGCTCGGCGTCGCCGTTCG
>DATJGL010000350.1:0-6599 GCA_035495075.1 Gemmatimonadales bacterium | reverse complement strand
GCTCGCCCCGACCGTGAGTCCGGGGAAAACCCAGGTCGGCGGCGTCGCGGGCGTGATCGGGGGGCTGCTGATGGCTCCCCTCTTCCACGCCGTGATCTTTCCGAGAGTGGGTATCGTGGCGCCGTTGGGTGCGCTTTTGATCATTGCGGGCACGCTTTCCATCATTGGCCAGGTAGGCGATCTGGCGGAGTCCCTGTTCAAGCGCCAGGCGGGCGTCAAGGACTCGAGTCAGCTGATCCCCGGGCATGGTGGGGTGCTAGATAGGTTGGATTCGCTCTACTTCGTGATACCGACCGCGGCCGCGCTGTATCGCGCGCTGGGAATCCAATGACGCGCGGCGTGGCCGTTCTGGGCTCCACCGGCTCAATCGGGAAGAGCACGCTGGCCGTCCTCGCGCGGCAGCGGGAGCATTTCCGCCTGGTGGCGCTCACCGGTGGGTGCAACCGCGCTGACCTCGAGGCCCAGGCCGCGGAATGGAAACCCGACTTCGTCGGCTTGGCTGAGACACAACCTGGGTCGCGATATCCAACGGGACCGGAAGTGCTGGTCGAAGCAGCGCTCCACCCCGACGTGGATATCGTTGTGAATGCGGTCGTCGGAATCGCGGGGCTCGATGCCACGCTCGCGGCGCTCGGTGCCGGGAAGCGGGTCGCTCTCGCCAGCAAGGAAACGCTGGTCATGGCGGGTGATCTGGTCGCGGCGGTCGCACGAGTCGGCGGCGGGGAGATCGTGCCGATCGACTCCGAGCACAGCGCTGTCCTTCAGTGCGTCGCGGGGCATCCCACCGCGGTTCGTCGGTTGATCATTACCGGATCCGGAGGGCCCTTTCGGGATTGGGCGCCCGAACGGGTTGCCACAGCGAGCGTTTCGGAAGCACTCAACCATCCGACCTGGCGGATGGGGAAGAAGATCACGGTCGATAGCGCCACGCTCGCCAACAAGGCCCTCGAGATCATCGAGGCGCACCACCTCTTTGGCTTGCCCTACGACGCGCTCGAGGCCGTCATCCACCCTCAGAGCATCGTCCATGCGTTCGTTGAGTTCTGCGACGGGAGCGTCATCGCGCAGCTTGGCTTTCCGTCCATGGAGCTGCCAATCCTTTACGCATTGACCTACCCGGGTCGTCTCCCGGATCGCGGGGTCCGCGAGTTCGACCCGGTGGCTGCCGGTCCGCTCACATTCGAGCCGGTACGAACCGAGGTATTTCGAGCATTCCGGGCCGGTGTGGCAGCGGGACGCTCGGGCGGCACGGCGCCTGCGGTCTTCAACGCTGCCAACGAAGCCGCGGTAGCTGCCTTTCTCGCGGGGTGCATCAACTTCGGACGGATTCACGAAGTAATCGAGCGAACGCTCGAGGTACACCGGCGCGAACCAGCCGCCGACGTCGAGACTGTGCGCGCGGCCGACCGCTGGGCCCGCCGGCAGGCTCATGACTTGTTGAGGTAAACGTGTTGATCACACTACTCGCGCTGGCCGTCGTTCTCGGCGTGCTCATCTTCGTCCACGAGGCCGGGCACTTCCTGGCGGCGAAGTGGGCCGGGATCTACGTGCATCGCTTCTCGCTCGGACTGGGGTCTCCGATCCGGCGGCTCACCTTCCGCCGCGGCGAAACTGAGTACTCGGTGTCGTGGCTGCCGTTGGGTGGGTACGTCAAGATGGCCAGCCGGGAGGAAGACGCGGCCGCGGCATTGCTCGAGGGTGGTGCGGCGGCTGCGGTTCCTCCCGATCGCGTGTTCGAGGCAAAGCCGGTGTGGAAGCGGATGATCGTGATCATCGCCGGCGTGACAATGAATCTGATCTTCGCCTGGGCGGTGTACACCTATGTTGCGGCCCGACACGGGCGGTCGATTGATCCAACCACGACGGTCGGGCTGGTCCTGAGCGACAGCCTGACCGGTGCAATGGCCCCGCTCGCCACGCTCAAGCCAGGCGACCGGATCGTGCGGGTGGATGGTCAAATTGTCTCGTCGTGGGACGATGTGGTCCATCACCTGCTCTCGGGGAAGAACAGCGCCGGGGTCACGATCGAGCTCGCCGATGGCCGACAGGTGAAGCTGAACCTCCACCCGGCGGCCATTGAAGATCGGGCTCGCGCAGCGAGCGCCGTCCTCCCGTATCGCGGGGCGGTCGTGGATCTGGCGGTCGGTGGTCGGCCGGCTGCCCGTGCCGGTGTCGAGCCGGGCGATTCGATCGTCGCGGTCAACGGGCGGCAGGTGTCCCAGCGTTACGACGTGCTGGCCATCATGGATACCAGCGCGGGCAAACCGGTGACGATGACAGTGGTGCGGGGCGGGCGTCGGCTCGACCTCTCGATGACGGCGGCGTCCGAGCCGGGGATCACCCTCGACGGGAAGCAGGGCCAGGTGGGACGCATCGGGATCCGGTTCCGCGATCCCGAGGTGACTGAGCCCTACACCCTGTTCGGTGCCGTTCGCGCCGGCACGGACGCCACCCTGAACTCGATGACGTTCATCGTGCGGACGGTGCAAGGGTTGCTGACCCGGCGGGTCTCGGCCTCGAACGTCGGAGGACCCATCCTCATCGCTCAGCAGGCCGGCGAGTTTGCCCGGCTGGGCCTCGATCCGTTCCTGGAGTTCATGGCCCTGATCTCGGTGAACCTGGCGGTGCTCAACCTGCTGCCTGTCCCGGTACTCGATGGCGGCCAGTTGGTCATGCTTCTGGCCGAAGCGGTCATTCGGAAGCCGGTTCCGGTTGCTCTGCGCGAACGCCTGACGATGGTGGGCCTCGTGGTGGTCGTCCTGCTCATGGTGCTGGCGTTCTCGAACGACATCCGGAGGTTGTTGGGAGGCTGAAAAAGGGAGCGAGCGAGCCGGTTCTGGTGCGGTGACAGGCCTCGGGCGCTGCAGTTCGCTGGGGTTGGAAGGCAGGGTCGCGTATCCGCGACCCCGTCTTCTTCGAT
Source organism: Gemmatimonadales bacterium (assembly GCA_035495075.1). Lineage (GTDB taxonomy): Bacteria > Gemmatimonadota > Gemmatimonadetes > Gemmatimonadales > GWC2-71-9 > DASQPE01. The sequence continues at coordinate 3,679 of DATJGL010000350.1, read as the reverse complement.
CCTGCTCACTGACGCTCCCGTCGGCATTCCACCGCACCAGAACCGGCTCCCCCGTTCCTTTTTCAGCCCCTGTAGGTTATTTTGCCGAGCTAACATAGAACCGATACGCCGAATCGTCCGAGGACTTCCGCAGCATGCCTTTCGACAAGCAGACCGTGGTCGCCAAGCACCGCCGGCACGACGCCGATACCGGCTCGACCAGGGTCCAGGTCGCGCTCCTCACGGAGCGGATCAACTCGCTCACCGACCACTTCCGCACCCACTCCAAGGACCACCATGGCCGTCGGGGGCTGCTAAAGATGGTCGGAACGCGTCGCCGGCTCCTTCAGTATCTCAAGCGCAGCGATCTGCCAACGTATCGCGCGCTGATCGAGGAGCTCGGTCTCCGTCACTAAGGCCTGTGGGTCCGCGAGGGCGCCCCGAACGAGCACAGCGGGGCGCCCTCGCTGCATTGGTGTGCTCTGAACCGGAATGACACGTGACCGTACAACGGATCGAACAGGATTTCGCCGGGCGCCGGCTGATCATCGAAACCGGCCGGCTGGCGAAGCAGGCCGCGGGCTCCGCAGTGGTACAGTTCGGCGATACGATGGTGCTGGCCGCCATCACCGTTTCCCCCACCATCTCTTCCCTGCCGTTCTTCCCTCTGACCGTCGAATACCGCGAGAAGACCTACGCTGCCGGGAAGATTCCCGGCGGGTTCCTCAAGCGCGAAGGCCGGCCGTCGGATAAGGAGATCCTTGCCAGCCGGCTGATCGACCGGGGGATTCGGCCCCTGTTTCCCGAGGGCTTTAAGAACGAGGTCCAGGTTTTCGTCACCGTGCTGTCCGCCGACCAGGAAAACGATGCGGACATTGTCGGTGCGGTAGCCGCGTCGGTGGCACTGAGTGTTTCGACCGTACCTTGGAACGGTCCGCTCGCCGCAGTCAGGGTCGGCCGAGTCGAAGGGAAGTGGATTCTCAATCCGACCTTCCAGCAGCTCGAGTATTCCTCCATCGATCTGGTGGTGAGCGGGTCCACCGATGCCATTTACATGGTGGAGGGTGGCTCACTCGAGATCTCGGAAGCGGAGATGCTGGAGGCGCTCAAGGTCGCGCAGAAGGGAATCAAGGACCTGATCGCGCTCGAGCGGAAAGTGATCGACGCCGAGCCTAGGCCCAAGATCGCCTGGGAAAAGCCGGTCCCTCCGGCGGAGCTGGTGGCGCGGGTCCGCGCGGCCGCGGAGGCGTCCATGGCCACGGCGATCAACGCCCGGGACAAGGCTGCTCGAGCGAACAACGTCAAGGAGCTGCGCCAGTCGGCCCTGCTCCAGCTCGCCGCCGAGTTCCCCGACAACGCCAAGGACATCGCGGCCGAGCTCGACGACATCGAGTACCGGGCGATGCGGGCCCAGGTGCTGGAGAAGAGCGAGCGGGTGGACGGGCGAGACCTCGATACCATCCGTCCGATCTCGATCGACACTGGGCTGCTGCCGCGGGCGCACGGCTCCGCGCTCTTCCAGCGGGGCGAGACTCAGGCGCTCGCGTCGGTCACCCTGGGCACGTCCGATGATGAACAGCGGATCGACAGCATCGACGTGCTGGGCGAGACCACCAAGTCGTTCATGCTGCACTACAACTTCCCGCCGTACTCGACCGGCGAAGTCAAGATGATTCGCGGTACCAGTCGCCGCGAGATTGGCCACGGGGCACTCGCGGAGCGGGCGCTTCAGCCGCTGCTCCCCCACTACGAGGAGTTCCCCTACACGCTGCGGGTGGTGTCGGAGGTACTTGAGTCGAACGGGTCGTCCTCGATGGCGACGGTGTGCTCCGGATCGCTTGCGCTCATGGATGCGGGCGTGCCCATGAAGGCGCCGTGCGCCGGTGTCGCGATGGGCCTGGTGAAAGAGGGCGACAAAGTCGCGGTGCTGACCGACATCCTGGGATCCGAAGACGCCCTGGGTGACATGGACTTCAAGGTCGCAGGGACCAGCAACGGTATTACCTCGATTCAGATGGACATCAAGATCGAGGGCCTCACGGTTGACATCATGAAGGAAGCCCTCGAGCGCGCCCGCAAAGGCCGCCTCCACATTCTGAAAGAAATGGAAAGGGTGCTGCCCAAGCCGCGGACTCAGCTGTCGAAGTACGCGCCGCGTATCATCACGATCCAGATCAAGCCGGAGAAGATCGGCGATGTGATCGGGCCGAAGGGCAAGACGATCCGGGGTATTCAGGATGCCACCGGCGCCAAGATCAACGTGGACGACACCGGTCTCATCACCATTGCCGCCGTGGGCGGCGACGCCGGCGAGAAAGCCCGAGAGATGGTGGCTGCGATCGTGGCGGAGCCTGAGGTCGGCAAGGTCTACGAGGGCCCGGTCAAGAGTACGACACCGTTCGGGGCCTTCGTCGAGATCATCCCCGGGGTCGAGGGGTTGCTGCACATCAGCGAGCTGCAGCACGGGCGGACCGAGAAGACCGAGGATGTGGTCAAGAAGGGCGACATCGTGCAGGTCAAGCTGCTCGAGGTGGACGAGCGGGGCCGCATGAAGCTCTCCCGGAAGGCACTCCTGCCCAAGGACTAAGTCAGTGGAAACCGTTCTTTTGGACACGGGCCTCCGGCGCACGGATCTGGCGTCGGGGCTCGTGGTGCTGTCTGAATCCATGCCCGGCGTGCGTTCGGTGGCGACGGGAATCTTCGTCCGCACGGCCAGCGCCCACGAGCGGCGCGCCAAGATGGGCGTGTCCCACCTGCTCGAGCATATGGTCTTCAAGGGCACCGAGCGGCGCTCGGCGAGACAGATCGCCCTCGAGCTCGAGGTCCGGGGCGGGGGACTCGATGCTTTTACCGGACGGGACTACACCAGCTTTCAGGCGCACGTGCTCGACGAGGACCTCCCCCTCGCGGTCGATATTCTCACCGACCTAGTGCGCCGGCCAACGCTCGATGAGCGGGACCTGGTGCCCGAGCGCAACGTCATCCTCGAGGAAATCAACGGCGTGCTCGACACGCCGGACGATCTGGTGCACGAGCTGCACGCGGCCACGCTCTGGCCCACCCACCCTTATGGGTACTCCATTCTCGGTACGCCGGAGACCGTCAACGCCCTGGGCACGAGCGATCTACGCGAGGCTCATCGCGGATACTATCCTGCCAATTGTGTGGTGGCCGCCGCGGGCAACGTGGATCATGATCGCCTGCTGGAGGGGCTCGGACGGGAGGGATGGCTCAACGACGCCCCCGCCCAGCCGCCACGCCAACCGGTGCCGCCGGTGCCGGCGGTCCGCGGCGCGAGTCGTGCCGAGGTGCGCGACTCCTCGCAAACGCACATCGTCTTCGGAACCGACACGTTTCCGGTGCGCGACCCACGCCGCTTTGCGCTCGGGATTCTGGTGAACGCGTTTGGTGGCGGCATGTCGAGCCGCCTGTTCCAGCGCGTCAGGGAGGAGTTAGGCCTCGCCTACGCGATCTTTGCTTTCAAGCAGTTTTTTCAGAGCACCGGCCAGCTCGGTGTCTACGTCGGAACCCAGCCGGCCACGGCCGACCAGGCGATCGAGGCGATCCGGCAGGAGTACGACCGCCTCGCACGGCAGGGCCTGCCCCGGGCTGAGCTCGATGACGGCAAGCGGCAACTCAAGGGCCAGGTCGTGCTGTCGCTCGAGAGTCCCGGGGCCCGGATGCATCGGCTTGCCGGGTT
>DATJGL010000349.1:0-3167 GCA_035495075.1 Gemmatimonadales bacterium | reverse complement strand
CTTCGGCCCGCTCGACTATCCCCAGACAATGCGCTGGGTCATCCCCGGTGCAACGGCGGTGACCATCGGCTGTCAGACGGTCCTGGCGAGCTTCTTCGCCAGCATGCTCGGTCTCCAGCGCCGCTGAGGCGAGCGCGAGCGACCCTATTAGCCCGCTGCGCTCCGTTCCGGGTCGGCGGTGATCTTGTAGAGGCGGAACCAAGGATTGGTGAACACCAGAGTTAGCCGGGCTTGGTTCCTCTCGATGAACGCGTCAAAGTCATCGGGCTTGCGACCGTTGACCCCGTAGTCCAGCGGACCCTGAAGCACATAGGTTGCGCCGATCTGCCGCGCGTACCGCCACACCACCTCGTCGTCAAATGGCGAGGGCCAAATCGCTGCCCGCCGTCCGGTGAACAGGGCGATGATGGTGGGCTTCCGGGTCAGCACGACCGCATCCGCCGGCAGCCTTGCTTTCATCACGTTGAAGACCTGGACGCTACGGCCGTCGGTTACCGAGAATGGTATGGGGCCGAAATCTGCCCGGGAGTATTGCGCCAGGTAGAGGCCCCACAAACTGCCGACCAGAAGCGCCGGCAGGGCGATTCGCCATCCCTTTCCGACCCGCGCGCCCACCTCGTACGCCCCGGCATACCCGTAGAACAGCATCAACGGCCAGACTGGGAGCGAGTACCGCGACACTTCGATCTGATAGGGATACGCCAGCAGCACAACCCAGTAGAGAAGAAAAAATACCTCGAACACCGTGAGCCGGACCCGCAGCCGAGCGACGAATCCCGCAACCATCAGCGCCATGAATCCGAACGTGAGCGCGTGTCTGAGCCCGAAGGCGCGCACGCTTCTTTCGCCCAGCAGATCCCAGACTACTGCACCGGCGTAGTTCCCCACCCCGTGTAGCAGGGCCGTCCCGCTTCCCTCGACGAAGTCCTTGACGTAGGTCCCGGCGTCCTGGGGGAAAACCAACCGCGCGAGAACGATCAGCAGTACCGCGGTGAGAGCGACCAGCGTCCCGGAGTTGACGAGCCTTCTGGTGGCGCGCCAGGACACGAGCAAGATTGTCGGGAGCAGAACGAGACCGATGGATCGCGTCAGGCACGCGAGGGCGAGCGTTACGGCAGCCGCGCCTATCGCGGCCCACCTCCGGCTCAGCGGCTGCTCGGAGATTCCGTCGACCAGGGCGAGTGTCGCGTAGCAGAAAAGCATGAAGGGGAATTCGGAAAAGACGGTGTCTTTGAAATCCCAGACCCACGGGTGAAACCCGAGCGTTGCTACCAGAGCCAACGCGAGCGGTGTGGGCAGGCGGAGCGCCGCTGTGCGTGCGAACACGAACAGGAACAGAGCGAACGACGCCACGCCGACCAACTTCATCCGCTGGAGGTTCACCCCGGCCACTCGGTAGACCGGCGCGAGGAGCAGTGGTAGGCCCGGCGGATACGCGGCCGGGTGAATCCGGTTCAGGGGGTTGAAAATGTACGGGGTCGCGCCGTAGGGTCGTCCGGCGACGATGTTCTCGGCATGCATGATGTACAGGGCGTAGTCGCCATCCCAGTTGTGCCCCTTGCGCAACGTGCTGACCAAGAACACCGCGACTCCCGCGACCAAAGCCGCGCTCAGGACGGCCGTCAGGCGCCTAGACGGCTGACCGTTGTGGCTTATGGGCTCCGCCCTGCTCGCATTGGTAGCCACCGAGCGACGCTCGTTCCCCCGCAGACTGAGTGTGTTCGGGTTTTTTCACGACAGCAGGTAAGTGCTGCGGTGCAAGATGCCCAGGGCGCAGGTTGGTCGCCAGATCGGCAGGAGACCAGCCAGGAGTCCACCTTCGCCGGGGCCAGCGGCGAAGTCCAGGGCTATCCGCCCCTAGCAGATCGGCGTCCGGGCATTAGGATTGCCATATCGCCCCCCGCCTTTAAAACCGATAGGTGCCTTTGACACCCCAGTTGCATAATGCGACCCGCTCGGCGGGAAGCGGCGAAGTGCGCCGCCCACCGCCACTTTGGCCCGGTCTGGTCACCGCCCTGACCGCCGGGTACGCGATCGCTTATCTCTGGTGGGAGCGCACCGGCATCGGCAACACGATGCTGCGCGATGTGATGGGCAACGTCGGGTTCATGCCGTTCAACCTCGTCTGCCTGGTTCTGAACGGCCTCGCCTCGCGCAATCGCGATCTCGACCCTGGCGTTCGCCGTGCGCTCCGTTTCCTCTCGCTCGGCGGCCTGGCAGTTCTAATAGGCAACGCCATCTCAGTCTACTATCTCCTTGCGCTGGGCTCCAATCCACCGGTCTCCTGGGCGGATCTGTTCTACCTGGGCGACAGCCTGCTGATCCTGTTCGCTCTGCTGGCGTTTCCGCTGACCCGGCGCACCCGCCTCGAGCGCTGGAAGTTCGCGTTGGACGCCGCCATGGTCCTGCTCGGCGGCGGGGTGGCGATCTGGTACTACAGCGTGCGTCCCACCTGGAGCGCGGAAGGCGGTAGCGTAGTCGTCACCGTGCTCGCGCTCGCCTACCCGCTGGTGAGCCTCCTGCTCCTGCTGGGGGTCACCACAATCCTCCTTCGGGGACCACTGGACGGGAACGGCCGCGCGTTTTCCCTGCTCGTGGCCGGCGTGATCGTCAGCATCGTTGCGGATCTCACCTTCGACCTGGTGCTGCTGGAAACCGGCCAGCGCAGCGTGAGCTGGACCGATGGCGTCTATCTGCTGACGTATCTGCTCCTCATCGCCAGCGCCGAGTACTACTATCGCTATCCGGTCCCCGGCAGCCACGCGGCCGCCGAGCAGCGGCCCCGTGGCCAGCCAGTAAGCCCCCTGCCCTATCTCGCGCTGCTGACGGCGTACGGACTTCTGTTCGCCGCAGCGCTCCGGCCCTGGACCGATCCGGTCAGCGGCTTGGCCGTCGGCGCCATTCTCATCACCGCACTGGTGGTAGCCCGTCAGGTGCTGGCGGTGCGAGAGAACGTAAGGCTCCTCGCCGAGACCGCGGCACGGCAGAACGAGGTCCGATTCCGGTCGCTGGTGCAGCACTCGTCCGACGTGATCATCGTGATCCGGCCCGACGGCGCCATTCGGTTCGTGAGTCCGTCGGTCTCCCGGGTGCTCGGGCACGAGCCGGATGCGCTGGTCGATCGCTCGCTCTTTGAGCTGCTGCACCCGGACGATCGCGATCGGGCA
>DATJGL010000348.1:0-11110 GCA_035495075.1 Gemmatimonadales bacterium | reverse complement strand
GCTGGGGCGCCTGCCCGAGCTGGGCGCCGAGTATGTGGTGGGCACGAGGCCGATCGACGTCCTTGGCCGGCCATTCAACCAGGGGTACATCTGGTCTCCCGCAAGCGCGGTGGTGCCGCTACGTCGCAAGTACTTTCTCCCTGAAGAGCCGGGGAGCTGGGAGGCACGCTGGTTCGATCCCGGCGATCCCGCGTTTCCGCCGTTCCGCGCCGGAGCGCTCTCGTTCGGACTCAACATCTGCACGGAGCTGTGGGCGCTCGAGACGTACACGGCCTACGCTGCAGAAAACGTACAGGTTGTGCTGGCGCCGCGCGCGACGAGTGCAACGACGCGAGCTCGGTGGCTGTCGGTGGGCGTCGTGGCGGCGGTGCGGTCCGGCGCGTACAGCGTGTCGTCCAATCGCGTGGACCGGGCGGGCACGTGCGGAGGCGCGAGCTGGGTGATCAGCCCGGAGGGCCTTGTCCTGGCCACGACGACGCCGGCGGCACCGTTCGCCACCGTCGATGTCGACCTCGCCGCGCGGGAGGAGATGCGGGCGGGCCATCCGCGCTACGTGTTCGCGCGGGAGCGAGCGGACAGTACCCGCTCAATGCGACGGTCGGGGATGAGCCACATCAAGGCAACCGCCACGTAGAGCCCGTCGGCAATCCACGGGCTGGCAAAGGCGAGCGGAATGGCAATCGCGCAACAGAGCAGCGACAACTTGCCCTTGAAATCGGCGCCGACGGCAGTCGCCAGCAGCGAGTCGGGCCCTTCGACCCTCAATATCGCCCTCTGCAGCAGAAGGTAGGCGACCCCCGCCAACAGCAAAACGCTGCCATAGACGGCAGTCGGTACGGGGGAGAAGTGATTCTCGCCCATCCACCCCGTCACGAACGGGAAGAGTGATAGCCAGAACAACAGGTGCAGATTGGCCCAGAGGATAAGGCCGGTCACATGCTTCGTGGCTTGCAGCATGTGGTGATGGTTGTTCCAGTAGATTCCCAGATAGACGAAGCTGAGGACGTAGCTCAGGAAGACCGGAACCAGCGGCCGCAGCGCAGTCAGATCGCTGTCGTGAGGGACCCTGAGCTCCAGCACCATGATCGTGATGATGATCGCGAACACGCCGTCGCTGAAGGCTTCAAGGCGTCCCTTTGGCATGATCCCTCAAGCCCGCCTTGTCATCAAGGCTGCTTGTGCTGCACGCCGTAGTGCAGTTGCACGAGACCATCTTCAAATCGTTCGACGGATCGCAACTCCAAGGGCACGTGACGATGCCGTCGCGCGATCAATGGGATGCCCTCCCCAATGAACACGGGGGCCACACTGATGACGAACTCGTCGATCGCCTGCGCGTCGAGAAACGAAGCGATGATCTCGCCACCGCCCATCAACCAGATATCCTTGCCGGGCTGTTCTCTGAGACGGCCCACAAATGGGCCGATGGCATCGTGCACGAACTCCACGCCTGACGGCGCATTCGCCGGCGGCGGATGACGGGAGAAAACGATGGTCCGATCCTGTGAGTCGAACTTCGCTCCCATTTGCAGGCTCACTTCGTAGGTCTTCCGACCGAGCACCTTCGTGTCAACCGACCTCATGAAGGCGCTCATGCCATAGAAGCCTTTGGGTGCCGGGCGGGACGTCAGCCATTCGAGATCGCCGTCGGAACGCGCGATATAGCCGTCCGCGCTGGTCCCGATATGGACGATGACTTTGCGACGCTTCGTCGCCATCCTAGAAGCGGGGATCCGTAGCGCCGGGATCCGCCGTCCCAGCCGGGGATGGAGGCTGCCTAGCCCAACTCATACGTCAACGTCAGCGGATGCTCGGACCCGTGGCCAACGGCCGTCTCGCCCTCGCCGCGCAGACCTCGAAGCTCTCCAGTGCCGGAGCCATGAATGACGACGTAGGACTCCGTCGCTACGCCGTTCTCGAATACTCCGGTGCGCTGGAGTACAAAGCTGCCTGCATTCCCCCCAAGGTGCCCGACGATCCGCTCGAGGCCGACGAACGTGGCCGAGCCGTCGTTGCGGTACATCATCAAGTATTCGACATGTCCCTCGCCTTCGATATCGCCGGTGAACGCCTTTGTGACGGCGGCTCGAGTCAGCTTTGGGAGGTCCTGGCCCTCACTGTAGGGCTTCTCGTCCCAGCTCTTTATGGCGAATCGGGAGTTCGCAACATGTTTCATCTTTCTACCTCGGCCAAGGAAAGATGGCAGCTCACGGGTTGATTCCGGCGCCACTCGTATCATGTGGCGTTCCGAGGTCAGCGGTGGTGAAGGAGTACGGGATCTGGTTGGCGGTGTAACTAACGGGCCCGGCGGCACTCGCCCGGGAAAAGCCCACGCTGATGTCCTCGAGCGTGGCATAGGCACGGTAGTGGTCGCGAACGTATTCGGCCACTTGCCGGGCGACGATCGCGCGCTCGGAGTCCGGAAGTTCCGCGACCTTTGAGTTCGTGAAGGTCACAGTCAGGTGTGAGCGGTTGTTGATGTTCACCGATACTGCGGGTGCGTTGAAGGCGACAGCGAGGCCCTGCTGGAGGGTGAAGAGATCCTTCAATTCCCCGCAGCCAGGGGTGAGGGCGGTCAGCGCGAGAAGAACGAGGGCTCGGTTCATGGTGCGCGGTTAAGCTGTGGCGTGCGGCAACTGTAATCAAGAGTGAACTTAGGGCGCCAACCACTCTCCGTTCCTTCGTGGCGGCATGGTGTCCCGGCGCGTCAGCTTCATGCGCCGGTCAGGCTGCAACCGAGAGCACCCGCCGCCCTCGGCCGCGTAACCACAGACCTAGTGCAGCAATGGCTGACCCGACGAGGAGCCCCAGGGTGGTCACCGTCGAGATGAGAATGAAAGCGAAGCCGATCATGTCCCCGCCTTGGACACCCGGCGCCCAGAGCATGGGGAGGTAGAGAACCACTGCGGCAAGGAGCAGGAGACCGGCGAGAGCCAGTGCGATCCGCGCCGCGGCGAGTGCACCCCACGGAAGCCAGAGCCCGGCACACACCAAGTAGGGTACGGGCTGGCACAGCAGGATGAAGGGATTCAGCACGTAGACGGAGAGATGAGGGGCCGCGAGTCCAAGGTAGATGGGCGTGCCTACGGCGAGGGTGAGCCCCGCCAGCAGGAGCCCTCCGGCACAGCGCTTCGACCGAATCATGTGAGACTGTCGCTTGGTGACGGGTGCATCAAACGCTGGTCAGGCGGCAACGACATACTCACTCTGAACAAGGCCGCTGGGAAAATGGCGAGTGGCGACATGTGTGAGGGAGATATCACGCTGTAGCGGGCCAAACAGCGAGATGCCAGTACCGATGAGCACCGGAACACGGGTGATAATGAGCCGGTGTATGAGGCCGGCCTGCAGAAACCGCTGGATCGTGAGCCCGCCATCGACGTAGATGTGCTGAATGCCGCGCGCTTCGAGCTGCAACACGATGTGGGCTGGAGCTCCGGACATTTGCTCGACTACTGCCCCAGGCGGAGCCGGGGCAATCGTACGACTGCTTAGCACGAACACCGGCTTCTTTCCGTAGGCCCACCCGCCAAAACCGAGGACCGTCTCGAAGGTCTTCCGGCCGATGACCAGTGCATCCACCGTGGCCATGAATTCCTCGTAGCCATGCGGTTCAGCCTCGGCGGGAAGAAAATCGAATGAGCCATCGACTCGAGCGATGAAGCCGTCGAGACTGGTGCCAACAAAAACTGATGCTTTCATTCCGTACCCCTCATGCCCCGCCCTCTACAAAGCCTTGGCGCGGCTCCCTGGTGACGGAACGACCTTCGCAGCTCAACCCACTGAGGCCGCGCACCCGGGCACCTCCTGCAGCGAATGATAGACCGCTAGCCCCCGGGCCCGCGCCGCAGCGACCAGCCGATCTGCGCCCTTCGATGGGCCGCCGACGCGGAGCACCGCATCGCACCGTTCCAAGAGCCGCTCGGCGATGGGATGGAACACCTCCTCGAACGCCGCGTCGCCGATCCGCACGGAGCCCGCCAACGCCGCGAGGGGCAGGCCGAGCCACTCACCTACGAGCGGGACATGCCCGGCCCGGAAAAGGGGAATCGCGAACGCCTCCATCGCGGCCATGTTCGCTGCCAACTTGGCCGGTTCATCCTCCGTGCCCGATCGGTATGGGCCTGCCACGAGGATCATCAGCCTTGGAGGGTGCGATTGCATGTGGTCGTGTGTGATTTGAGTAACGCGCGTGCTGCCTAACGAATCGCGCACACGTTGCGCGTCGGGGCAGCCACAGACAAGACAGGCATTTTCCTACAGATGTGGCCGCCCCGGCGCGCCGGCTTCATGCGCTGGTAGGTCGCTGCGAGCCGGGGAGCGAGCCAGTCGTGCTAGTCCTGCAGCACGAAGGTGACCTTCAGCAACACCCGGTATTCGGTGATCTTTCCCTTTTCGATCACGACCTTCTGGCTCTTGATCCACGCCCCGGTCAGGTTCCGAAGTGTTTGTTCGGCTCGGGCGATACCACTCTGGATCGCGTCCTCAAAGCTTTTCGGAGAGGAGGATTGAATCTCGGTGATCTTAGCGACGGCCATAAAGGCGCTCCAGGCCAGAGAGAGATGGCGGCGAAGGGAACCTACCCCGAACGCAACCGCCGGTACAGACCCGGCTTCATTGACCCTCGGGCGGCTGCCAGAGTTCGACCTTGTTTCCCTCAGGGTCCATGACCCAGCCGAACTTTCCGAACTCGGAGTCGTCGGTCTTCTCGAGTACGTTGCAGCCTTCCTTCCGGAGCGCTTGGAGCAGGCCGGCCAAGTCTGCGACTCGGTAGTTGATCATGAACGTCGATGTACTCGGTGCAAAGAGATCTCCGCTCGAAGCGAAGATGGACCAGACAGTGGTTCCCTTGGTTGGGTTTCCAGCACCATCAGCCCAGGTGAATGCGGTACCTCCCCATTGCTGCACGTCGATGCCCAGGTGCTCCTGGTACCAGGCTCTCAGTGCAACGGGATCCTTCGCATGGAAGAAGATTCCGCCGATGCCAGTGACTTTCTTCATCTAAGCCTCCGGAGCGCGTTGAGTTGTGGAGCGTAGCCCGCTGGCTACCTTCTCGGCTCATACCGCATCGCCACCGCCCCCGAGCCGAACTCCAGCCGGCTCACGAGCTTCAAGTCGACAGGTTTCGATAGCCCCGCGAACAACGTCGGCCCATGGCCCGCCAGCCTGGGGTGCACCACGAACTCGTACTCATCGATCAATCCCAGCTCCGCCAACGCCAGCGGGAGCTTCACGCCTCCCGTGAACAGTCCCCTACCCGACTCCCGCTTGAGCTGCTGAACGGCCTTCCCCAGATCCCCGCGCACGAGCTCCGCGTTCCAATCGACGCGGTCCAGGGTGCGCGACACGACGTACTTCTTTGCCGCGTCGATCGTCCGGGCGAAGGGGACCATCCAATCAGCCATCCATTCAGGCCGCGCTCCTGTCGGTGGCGTCCGCCACGCCCCCTCCATCATTTCGTAGGTCACCCGGCCAAAGAGGAGGGCATCGGCCTGGGCGATGTTCTCGACCGCGTGACGATGCAAATCTTCGTCCGCGGGTATTGCACGATGATCGCAGCACCCGTCCAATGTGACGTTGATGGAATACCGCAGGGGGCGCGTCACGTACGAGTACCGATAGCCATGGGGCCGCCTAACGAATCGCGCACAAGTTGCGGCCTGCGGCGGCCGCAGACAAGACAGACAGATACCTTCACAAGTGGCCGCCGCGGCGCGCCAGCTTCATGCGCTGGTGAGACAGCCGGCGCACTCTCTGGGGAGAGCCGCGGGAAAGAACACTACTCCCGAGGCGCGCCGGTAATCACGAATGGCCCGGTTTCCACCCACTGGTCCGTGCTATCCGCATTCTCGAGGCGAAGCCGCATTTGGTTGGATGAGGATGGTCCGAAACCGGTCACAAAGCCGACTGGGACAGTCCAAATAAGAGAATCGAGGCCTGCTGGCGCGTTGGTGAGCAAAAAGCCCCTGTCCTTACCACCCATCACAGCGCCGATATTGATCCGTCTCCCGGGCACGGACACCCAGCGAACTGTGTACGTCCGACCCTCCACGAGCGTATCTCCAGCGGTCGGGCTCCGAAAGACGAATGTTCCTGGTGAGGCCGAAACACCCAATGAATCCGGGGTGGCGTGTCGTTCCTGGCCCTTGCTGCACGCGAGAGCGAGGAGTAGAAGAGGCCAAGGGACAAGTCGCGAGTGCATGGGCGCAGGCCTAGTGAAGGAACACCAGTGGGCTGTCTAATGAATCGCGCATGAGCTGCGGCCCGCAGAAGAAAGAGTCATTCCCCAATTTACGCGCGCCGTCAGCGTGTCGCCTCGGAGCTCGGTCGTGGCGGCGGGAGCTGGCGTTGCAGCTCGCTTTGCCCTGCGGCCAGGCGCTCCAGCGCCCCGGCCACGGAATCAAGTGTGCCCTCGAGGCGATCCATGCGATCGAGAAGTGGCTGCGGATCAAGTCGCCGCTCAGCCTCGAGCTGGCGGATCCGATTGCGGGCGCGCCACCATGCGATGCTGAAGCCGAGGGCACCGATTCCCAGAACCTTGGCGGACACGAGCAGCGCGCCGAGAAGAAAGCTAGACGTATCCACGTACCTCTGCTCGATGTCTGGGGGCCTAACGAATCGCGCTTAAGGTGCGGCGCGCTGAGAAAGATTCATTCCCCAATCTACGCGCCTCCACGGCTTGAAGGACTATCGCTTCGCCGCTCGAATCGCCGCATCACTGACCCGAAAGCCAGGATAGTCCAAGTACGTCGCGTCGTCGAACTATCCGGTCTTCAAGGGCCCGGCGACCTTGTACGTACTGAGGATGACGCCGGATGGCGTTGCTTGCGTGCTGACGAGCTCGAATGAGCGTGCCGGCGTTCCCGCCGCAAATAAGCGCTTCCCAGTGCCCAGCAGGACTGGAGAGACGATCAGCACAACCTCATCCGCAAGGCCTCGTTCGAGCACCGTCGATGTCAGCGTGGAGCTTCCCGAGAGGACAAGGCCCGGGCCGTCCTGCGACTTGATGCGGCGAATGCCCTCGACGATGTCCGGTCCAAGGCCCTCGAACGGGCCCCATTCAAGACTTTCCGGACGGTGGGTCGCGACGAATTTTGTTGCCGCATTGAGGCGGTCCCCTATCGGACTGCTCGGCGCCTTGGGCCAGTACCCCGACCACATATCGTAGGTGCGACGGCCCAGCAGCAGATCAAAGCGCTCGCCATGCGCGGCCGTGACCGCGTCCCGGCCGGCGGGGGTCCGATAGGGCGCGTTCCAGTCGCTATAGGGGAAATCGCCACCATCGGCGGAGTGCTGGATCACGCCGTCCAGCGAGATGTGTTCGATGATTTTGAGCTTTCTCATTTGCGTCTCACTTGAACTTCACTTTCGCGATTTCCGGGTTCGGCGTGAACCCGTCACCGAAATCCTCGATGTCCATCAACTTGCGGATCTCGACCTCCCCCTTGCCGTTCGGAGAGACGTTCGGAGCGCGCTTCACCCACTCGATCGCCTCTTCCAGCGACTTGGCCTTGATGATCGAGAAGCCCGCCACGAGCTCTTTCGCCTCGGTGAACGGACCATCGATGACGATCCGCTCGTCGCCGCTGAACTTCACGCGCGCACCCTTCGAGGTCGGGCCGAGCCCCTCGGCGGCGAGGAGGACACCCGCCTTCACGGCCGCTTCGTTGTACTGCTGCATCGCGGCGAAGTCTTCCGGCTTCGGCGGAGAGCCCGCTTCGAATTCCTTCGTTGCCATGGCCATGACTATGAAGCGCATTGTTCTCTCCTGAATTCGGTTCGTGTCGGTTGTCGCGCCCTTCGGGGCCTCACTGACACGTCGAACGAGACCGGTCAAAATCGACACGAGCTTCGAGAAAGCCGTAAACTGCCTGGTTCAAATAACTTAGCGTCACGCCGAGGAGTGGAACGACGAGAACTTCACCTCGACCGCCGCGCCGCACGGGGCTTCGCCTTGGTCTTTGATCTTCCCTTGGATTTCGTACTGACCGTGGAGCGGCGGACTGTGCGGGCCGCCTTTCGTTTGCGCTTGGGCTTTACACGCTCTGGAAGCTCGGCACGCCCCGTCTCGCGATTCCACCGCTCGTATGCCTCAGGCGTGATTTTCCCTTTCACGAGGAGCTCCGCAAACTTCCGGCGCTGGGCTTTGCTCTTAAAAGGCATTGGTCGCGCTGTCTAACGAATCGCGCATAAGCGCTGGACTACTTCGCCTGGAAGTGCGTGAACATACCCAGCTCGAGGTGTGGTGGTTTATCCGGCTCATTTCGAAAGTTGCAGATCAGCGTGTAGGTTTGGCCAGGCTTGAGATCCACGAGCAGTCGATCAATCGAGCGCTCGCCGGGGCCAGCCAACAGGATTCCCCCGCCTTCGATCAGAGCGCGACGCTGCGGCCCGGCCGGCACCCGCTGCATACTATCCAGACTCACCCCTGGCTTGAGGCGAACCAGATACATCTCGTGCCAGACCGTGCCCTGATTCTCGAACGTGAGGGCGGTCAGGCCCGGCCTGATCGTGGCAGGCACGCCGAAGGCATAGTCCATGCCTGTGATGGTGACGTCGTGGACTTGCCGGGAGTGGCCAAACGAGGCTATGGCGAGCACAGCGCAGCCGAGGGATAGAGAATCGGCCCATGAAGGCCATGGTCGGTGCTGCAAAGCACTTGGCATAGGGGCTCCTTGTTTCAAAAGCCGTGCTGCCTAACGAATCGCGCTTAAACTGCGCCCTGCGGCGGCCACCGACAAGACGCACTTCCTCCTATCGCGACGCGCGCTTGGCTCGCCGTCACGGGCTCGAAGATACCGGCGATGAGTGCCCTTGAATGCCGCCTCCCTGGCCTGTACTTTGCAACACAAAGGGCTTGGCTCGACTGAGGGAGGCCGCCGAAGTGCGCGACGCGCGGGCCGGAGGTGATCATGCGGAATTGGCTGCGACGCATTCGCGGGGCAATCGGGATGGGCTTCACTTGGGCCGCAGCATGGTTCGTTGCGGGCATCGTGCCGCGCTGGGTGTTTGGCATCAATTCCGACCTCCCATTCCCGCTCCTCTTCGGTGGACTCGGCTTCATCGCCGGGGTCGCATTTTCCGGGCTCCTCGTGCTGACCGAGGGCCGTCGCAGGTTTGACCAGATGTCGCTGCCGCGCTTTGCGGCGTGGGGAGCCATGGGCGGCCTGCTGCTCTCGGCCCTTTTCATCAGAGGCGCGTCCCCTGGCTGGGGTGAGGTGCTGGCGATCCCCACTACGTTCGCCGTTGCTTGCGCTGCGTGCGCCGCTGGTTCGCTCGCTGTGGCGAGGCGAGCGGTAAGGCGAGAATTGCCCGACATCCGTGGAGATACCGCCGAGGCCGAACTCACCGACCACGAGGAGCGGCAACTGCCTTGAGGCGGCGACTCCCATCATGGTGCTCATCCAGACGTAGCGGTGCTGGGAGCGACGCCCCGACCTGCGCATCAGCTGCGAGGGCGCTGGCGGCGCAGCCGCAAGATAAGCGCCCTCGTCGGCTGCATGCGCTGGCTAGGCGGGCGTGTGCGCATGGGGCGTACCTACCGCTGCGGTTCCTCGTAGAGGCCGAACTCGTTACCGACCGGATCGGTAAAGGCGGCGAATGCCCCCATGTTCGGCCCAATGTCGGTGCGCGGCGTGACCACCCGGCCGCCTGCATTCTCAATCTGTTTCAACGACTCCGCAATGCTGTCGACCATGATGTAGGTGCGCGTGCGCTCATCGGGCGTCCGGTCGCCCTCCTTCACCCATGTCCCGCTCACGCCCCCTGTGTCATCGAATGCCAGGTTCCCATCCCCGCGTTCACGCACCTTCCAGCCGAAAATGTCCGAGTAGAAGCGTGCCGAATCTTCGGCGCGGTTCGCCGGGATTTCGAGGTAACAGATCTTGCCGTGGGGCATCAGAGTATCCTCCGGTACCGGTACGGCCGCCTAACCGATCGCGCTTACGCTGCGGCCGCGGGGCGACAGCTTCATGCGTTGGTTCGGCGGCGAGCTGCCCATTCTTCGAGGAAGCAGTCCCGGCACTAGACATGATCGACGGCCGCCGTTACACCGGCTTCACGGGCACAGTGAGCACAACAGAAGAAGGTGCCCTTCGCCTCGATTCCGTGGCCGACAATCTTACAGCCGCAATGTTTGCAAACGGGAGCGAGCTTCTGAATTGCGCACTCAAAGCTGTCGAAAACGTGACGAACACCGGCGGTGACGACCTCGAAGCTGAGATGGTATTCATTCCCGCATACCTCACACTGGGCCATGGTGCCCTCCTAGGACGGTAGACGCGCCCGCCGCCACCGGAATAGACTGCGTTTTCGCAACAGCCAGCCGCCTAACGAATCGCGCATGAGCCGCGTGGTGCGGCGGCCGCAGACAAGACAGACCAGTTCACCATCAAGCGGCCGCCGCGGGCCGACAGCTTCAAGCGCATGTTAGGCCGCGGCTGCATCAGGAACTGGCAAATTCACGACCTCACATTCCGGGCTGGCGTCGGCATGTTGCCTCGCCCATTTTTCTGTGTATGTGGAGCCGGACGATGTTGCTCGTTCTGCTGGCGGGGGGTTGTCGGCCCGGCTACTGGCGTCCCGCGCCGGTCGTTCTGAATCAAATGATTGCGGCGACGCATCCAAAGCGCATTCGGGTGACGCTCAGCGACAGTAGCGTACTGGTGCTAAAGGATCCGGAGGTGTCGGGCGACAGCATCGCCGGCACGAGTGGCAGGACGCGGGTCTCCGTTCCGTCGGCGCGCATTGTTCGCACCGACGTTCCTCCAGGGCTGGAAGCTGCGGAGCCCATGATCTCAACCTGGCGTACGGAGCGACGCGCACCGCAAGAGGTGATCTCGCAGAAGCGCCCGGAGCGCGTTCGCCTGACCCTCGCGGACAGTACCCGGCTGGAGCTCGCACATCCCGTGAGCGTGGGAGACAGCATCATCGGCTTCGTGTCCAAGACCCGAACTGCGGTTGCGCCGGCTGGCATCGTCCGCACTGAGATTCGCACCGAGAATTCCTTGAAGGCGGTCGCCGGCGGCGTTTTGTTCGTCTCTGCGGTCGCTGCCGTGTACTTTGCACTGTGCAGAAACGGCCCTGACTGTCCGGCCCAGCGGTAGCAGGA
>DATJGL010000347.1:0-63868 GCA_035495075.1 Gemmatimonadales bacterium | reverse complement strand
GGAGGAGCCGGACGCGCTGGGGCCCGACCTCACGGCCAAATGGTGGGGGGCGAGCCTCTGGGCCACGTACGATGTGAGCCCGGCCCTCACGGTGGCGCTGCGGGGCGATTACGTGGATGATAAGAACGGCTTTCGGACCTCCGGCGTGCTGGGCTACCCGGCCAATGCCCGGAACAAGTTCGGCAGTGGGACGCTGACGCTCAACCTCAAGCGCTGGGCGTCGGCCCTGATCCGGCCGGAGATCCGCTACGATCGGTCGAGTCTGCCAGCCTTCGAGGACAGTGACGGAGGGTTCCACAAAGACCAGTTCACCTTCGCGCTCGGGATGTCATACCTGTTCTAGCACGGGTAGCGATCTATCCTGCGCTAACCATGCTGCGCCCCTAGCGACCAAGCGCTGACTCCCGTGCCTGCCCGCGCCGCGCCGGCCCGAGCCGATCCTGCAGCGCGTCGCCCAGTAATGTGCACGCGACAACCACGAGCACCAACGCGATGCCGGGCGCTCCCGCGATCCAGGGCGCGTCCATGAGCGCATCGCGTCCCGCGGCGATCATGTTACCCCACGATGGTTGTGGTGGCTGCACTCCGAGACCGAGAAAGGACAAACCGGACTCGAGCAGAATCGCGTTGCCGATGCCGAGCGCGGCCGCTACCACGACGGGTGTCAGCAGATTCGGCAGCAAATGGTGGAAGAGGAGGCGCCGCCGGGGCGCGCCAAGAGCAAGGGCGGCCTCAGCGAACGGACGGGTCACGAGACTGCGGGACTCGGCGTAGACCAGCCGGGCGATGGTCATCCAGCCGGTGAGCCCCAGAACCAGCACCACCACGGTGACGCTCGGCGACCAGAGCGCGGCCAGCAGGAGCAGGAGTACGACCCGCGGCAGGGCCAGCGCAAAGTCCGTGGCCGCGAGCAGCACGGTGGAGAGCCAGCCGCGCACGATCGCCGCGGTGGCCCCCACGATGAGACCGATCGTGACCGATAGAACCACGGCCAGAACGCCGACGCCGAGCGATATCCGCGCGCCGAACGCGAGCCGGGTCCACACGTCGCGGCCCAGCCGGTCCGTCCCCAGCAGATGGAAGCCGCCGAACACGTCCGTGGCTCCTGGCGGGAGCAGCCGGGTCGCGACCACGTCATGCTGTGCTGCGGGGTTGCCGGTGGTAAGCAGGGGAGCAAGCAGCGCGACCAGTGCCACGATGCCAACTACCGACGCGCCCCAGACTGCGCGCTGATCGTGCCTCTCTCCTTCGGCTCGCTCAGGCATGCGAGGTCCGAGTACGCGGATCCGCCCACGCCACCAAAGCCTCAGCGAGCAGGTTTCCCACGACCACCAGGCCTGCGCTCACTGCTACCGCCGCCAGTACGACGGGGTGGTCGCGGGCCTGTACGGCCTCCACCAGCACGCGCCCCACCCCCGGCCAGGCGTAGATCGCTTCGACGAAGACCGTACCCGAGAACACCGCGGGCAGTGAAAGGCCGAGGAGCGTAAGGACCGGGATGAGCGCGTTGCGCAAGGTGTGGCGAATCAGCACCCGACTCGAGCCGAGCCCCTTTGCCCGAGCCGTCAGCAGAAACGCGCTGCCCTCGAGGTCGATCATCGATCCGCGAACGAACCGTGCCACACCGCCGACCCCGATCAACGTCAACGTCGTGAGCGGGAGGGCGAGGTGGCGGAGGCTGTCCACCATCCTCGCTCCGGCAGGCAGGAATTCGGCATCGAGTCCACCGGCTCCAAATGCGGGGAGCAAGTGCAGACGATAGGTGAACACCATGACCAGCATGAGCCCCAGCCAATACCCTGGCATGGCGAAAAGGGTCACGCTGCTTATGGACATCGCGGTGTCGAACCTGGAGCCGCTGCGACTGGCCTGCATGACGCCGAGTGCGATTCCGAGCGCGTAGCTCAGGAGGAGCGACAGCACTACGAGTCGAGCGGTGGCCGGCCAGGCTTCCAGCAGCATCGAGCGTACCGGACGGCCGGTGACGATACTGGTGCCCCAGTCCCCCCGCACGAAGCGGCCCAGCCAGGCCGCGTACTGTTCAGGCAGAGGGCGATCGAGGCCGAGCGCGTGACGTTGGGCGGCGATCTGGCTCGGTGATGCGGCCGGCCCCACCAGCAGCTCCGCGGGATTGCCGGGCGCCACGTGGAGCAGGAGAAATACCAGCGTCACGACACCCCAGATCACCGCGACGCCTGCGGCCGCGCGGACAAGCAAGGGGCGAAGCATGCCGGAATGTCGTGTGGTTCACACTTCGCGGCAATTCGCTGTAGAATGACCCGGTGATCCGACGACTCTCCTGGGGCCTGGGGTTGGCGGCCGCGTTGGGCGCGTGCAATCCGGCGCCCGATCGCGGCGCAACCGTTCTGTACGCCTCCGGCGCCGACCTTCAGAGCATCAATCCGCTGCTGACGACCCATCCGCTTGCCCGACAAGTGCAGCGCTACGTCCTGCTCACTACGCTCGCCCGCTATGACAGTGCGTTGGAAGCGCGGCCCTATCTTGCCCGGAGTTGGACCTGGTCGGACGATCGGCGGCGCCTCACGTTTGCGCTGGTAACCACCCTGCGCTGGCACGACGGCGCCCCCACCACGTCGCGGGATGTCCAGTGGACACTCGACGCGGCGCGTGATCCCCGGGTCGGGTATCCGCGGCAGTCAGAGCTGGCCGATGTCGAGGCGGTCAGTGCGCCGGACGACTCGACGGTCATCCTGGACTTCAGCGTGGAGCAGCACCGCTTCCCGGATGTGCTCACCGACCTCGCGATACTGCCGGCCCACTTGCTCGACTCGGTGCCGCTCGATGCACTGCGGCGGGCCGAGTGGAACCAGCGTCCGGTCGGCAACGGGCCGTTTCGGTTCGTGCGACACGATCCCAATCGGCGCTGGGTCTTTGCCGCGAACCCGGATTTCCCTTCGGAATTGGGGGGCCCGCCACGCCTCGAACGCCTGGTGCTCGCGGTGGTGGATGAGCCGGTCACGAAGCTGGCAGCCCTGGTGGCCGGCGAGCTCGACTTTGCCGGGATTCAACCTGCTCACGCCGCGTACGTGCGGCGCGACTCGGGTCTGGACGTGCTCGACTACCCGCTGCTCTTCACCTACGGGCTGGTCTTCAACACCCGCCGACCGCCTTTTGACCGGCTGGACCGAAGGCTCGCCGTCTCGGCCGCCTTGAACCGGCGGGAGCTGGTAGACGGGTACGTGTACGGATTCGGGACCCCGGCGACCGGGCCGATGATGGCCTCGGCGGGGGCGAACGGGCCGAAACAGGCCGTCCCCGCGGAGAGCAGGCGAGAGCGCGCGGGTGCCGGTACGAGCAGTCGCGGGCCGTCGGAAAACCCCGGCACGGGAGAGGCCGCTCACCCGGCCTCGTCTGCGGTCCGCTCCCCACTGGTTTCGCCCCCGCCCCGTGAGCCCATTCCTTTCGAGCTGCTTTCGGTCGGCAGCGGCGACGGCGTTCTCGAGCAGATGATCCAGGCGCAGCTGGCGCGAGCCGGCTTTCAGGTGACGCTGCGTCAACTCGAGCTGTCCGCATTTCTCGATCGCCTGTATGGTCCGAGCCACGATTTCGATGCCGCGGTGCTCGGGATTCCGGGCGATATCGGTCTCGGGTATCTTGGCCCGCTCGCGGCCCTGACGGGCATTGCGGCACCACGCGATACCGAAGCAGCCTTACGGTTGTTCGCCGACTCGATGCCTGTAGCCTTCCTTTATCATGCGCGCGGTGTCCAGGGTATGAACCGGCGGGTGCACGGGGTGCACATGGATCTCCGGGGAGAGCTGGTGACGGTGCACGACTGGTGGGCATCGCCTTGATGCGGCGGGCACGTGCGACGGCTCCGGTGCGGCTCGACTTCGCGGGCGGTTGGACTGACGTGCCACCGTTCTCGATCCGAGAGGGCGGGATGGTGGTCGCAGCCTCGATTCGCTTGTCCGCCGAGGCCGAGGTGATCCCGGGAGGAGATTGTCTCCGGCTCGTGGCCGACGACCTCAATCAGGTCGTGGAGTTGAAGCACCACGACGACCTGGTTCGAGACTGCGGGCTTCCGCTGCTTCGCGCGGCGCTCCGCCTCTTCCCGCCATCCGGTCCCCTCACCCTGCGCACCCATTCGGAAGCACCGGCAGGCTCGGGCCTGGGCAGCTCCGGAGCGATCGACGTCGCGCTGGTCGCTGCGCTGGCCGCTGCGAACAACACCTCTCCGACCATTCGAGAGATCGCTGACGTCGCCTGCCGTCTCGAGGCCGACGAGGCAAGAATCCGGGGCGGCCGGCAGGATCAGTTCTCGGCTGCTTTCGGTGGTTTCAGCGTCCTCCGTTTTCGCGATCCCGAGGCTCGTGTTGCCACGCTGCGCCTTTCCGACGCATTCGCCGCCGAGCTCGCGCGGCGCACCATCCTGTGCTACACCGGCGCGTCGCATTTCTCCGGGAATACAATCGCGCGCGTGATGCAGGGGTACGAGCGCGGGGAGCGCGGCATCGTGGCAGCGCTCCAGCGGCTCCGCTGTGTCGCCGAAGAGATGGAAGAGGCGCTTCGCCTGGAGGACCTTCCGCGGATCGGATCGTTGATGGCCGAGAACTGGCAGCGGCAGCAGGAGCTCGATGCCGCCATGTGCACGCCGGTCATGGCGGCGCTCGAAGCCTCACTTCGCACCGCCGGAGCACTGGGAGGGAAAGCCGCCGGCTCGGGGGCCGGAGGCTGCATGTTTTTCCTTGCCGGCGACGACGTCGCTGCGGCCCGGCGTGCTGCGGTCGAGGCGGGCGCCCACCTCCTGCCGGTCGAATGGTCATGGGAGGGCGTTCGCACGTGGTGACCGCGGAGTCGCTGGCGGGCCGGCGGGAGGTCATCGCGGCGTCGCCCGACTTGTCTGCTCTGCTCGCCCGGCAATTGGAACGGGCCCGGCCGGTGCTCGATCAGGCGCCCCCGATTCCAACAGCCAAAGCCTTGCTCTCAATGGACGGCGGCGTCTGTCCCAAGGACGCTAGCCATCTTCAATTCGACCCATGGAGCCCCACGGCACACACGTGCCCGCGGTGTCGCGCGATGCAGAGAGGCGAGAGGCACGACCGGTGGTGGGCCCGCTTTCAGCACCTCTGGCTGGCCGAGCGGGCCGCTCACCTCGCTGCGGTCGCGGCTCTGGCCGGTGACCGCTCGGCTGCGGCCGGCGCGTCTCGGCTTCTGACTTACTACGGCGAGCACTACTTCGAGTACCTGAATCGGGACAACGTCCTCGGTCCGAGCCGGCTCTTCTTTTCGACTTATCTCGAATCGATCTGGCTGACCAATTACCTGGCGGCGGCCGTGCTGCTTCGGGAAAGCGATCAGCTCGATCCCGCCACGGCGAATGCCGTTGCGGGCCTGGGGGAGGAGGCCGCGAATCTGATCGGGGAGTTCGACGAGGGCCTCTCCAACCGCCAGACCTGGCACAACGCGGCGCTGGCGGCCCTCGCGGTCTGGTTCGAGGATGAAGAGCTGTTGCGCCGCTCGGTCGAAGGCCCAAGCGGACTCGTGGCCCATCTGATCCAGGGGTTCGGCGCTGACGGCATGTGGTCCGAGGGCGAGAACTACCACCTCTTCGCGTTGCGCGGTCTGCTCATCGGCCTCGATTGGGTTCGCTCGGTGGGCGTAGATCCTCTGGAAGAATCACAACTCGCTCGGCGGCTCGAGTCGGCGCTCCGGGCCCCCGCGCTGACGGCACTCCCTGATCGAACCTTTCCCGCTCGCAAGGACTCCCGCTTCGGCGTGTCTCTGGCTCAGCCGATGTACCTCGAGCTCTGGGAACGGGGCGGGGAGCTTGCGCGCGGTACGGACGGGGAGGAACACCAGGGCATCGCGGACTGGCTCGCCGGGCTCTACGCTGTACCCGCCCCGCCGGCGGAGCTGTTCGACTCCTATCTCCACGAAGCCGGCGAATCGGCGCCGGCTCGGCGTGGGCGTGCCGACCTTTCCTGGTGGATGCTGCTCGGGATGGCGCCTTCATTCGACGGCGACGCCTCCCGTTGGCAGCCTGGCAGCACACTGTTTCAGAGTCAGGGCCTCGCCGTGCTGCGCGCTGGAGGTCGCTACGCAAGCGTGGAGGGCGGCACCTATGGCGGTGGCCATGGCCATCCGGATCGCCTGAACCTCACCCTGCACGAGCGAGGAGTCTACTGGCTGCCCGACTTCGGCACCGGCAGCTACGTCTCGCGCGATCTGTTCTGGTATCGGTCGACGCTCGCCCATAACGCGCCCCAGCTCGACGCTATGTCCCAGCGGGCCGGCGACGCCGTGTGTGAATACTTCGAGGCGAAAGGCTCGTGGGCCTGGGTCCGCGCTCGATTCGGCGGGATCACCCGCAGCGTCGTCTCGGGGCCACGTTACCTCCTAGACGTCGTTGAGTTTTCGGGGGATATGGAGCACCGGCTCGAGCTTCCCTGGCATCTCACGGGTCGGCTGGATGTTCGCGCGCCGGGCCCGTGGAAACAGGCCGCATCTCCTGGTCCCTTCACGAAGGGAGCAGAGCATTGCGTGGTCGGGAGCGAGCAGCTGACCGCCGCGGCGACGGTGGATGGGGGCGGGCAGACCATGGTCTTGAGCTCACGCGGGGCCGCCGAATTGGTCCGCGCTACCGCACCTGGTGCACCGGGTACCGGTGACGCCCCATTCCTGTTGTTTCAAGGAGAGGGACGGGCCTCCCGATTCGTCTCGGTGCTCGCGCCGACTCCCGCTGAGATCCGAGTCGAGGGTGAGGCGATTGCAGTAAGCATCGCCGGTGAAACCGATCGTCATCACTCCGTGGTTGACGGCTGGGAGATCGCGACCGCGACCGGCGAGATCGTTCGCCTCGGTGGACGGAGGCCGGAGTCGCGGATCTTCGAGCCGCTGATCAACCGTGAGCCGCCTCTCCGGCAGACCGGGACAGCTCTCCGGCCGGACGCTCCCCCTGCGCTTGACGCCACGCTCGATGGATTCGACACCTCGGCGCCGCTGGCTCTCGATCATGAGGATCAGTACCGACGCAGCGAAGAGCCCTATTCCGGTCCGGAGGATTTCTCGGCCCTGGCCTATGCAAACTGGGATGACGAGGCGCTCTATCTTGCGGTGGAGGTCACCAAGCCCGACATCGCACTGCGTGCGGCGGACGTGCCGCCGCTGCTGCTCGACAACGAGCCGGACGACATTCACTCGGACGGACTCCAGGTGTACGTCCGTCTCGAGCCGGATGCTGAGGTATACGGGTTTTTGATCGTGCCGGAGCCTGACGGCCAGCTGCT
Source organism: Gemmatimonadales bacterium (assembly GCA_035495075.1). Taxonomy (GTDB): domain Bacteria; phylum Gemmatimonadota; class Gemmatimonadetes; order Gemmatimonadales; family GWC2-71-9; genus DASQPE01. The sequence continues at coordinate 56,618 of DATJGL010000347.1, read as the reverse complement.
CCGAGTCCAGGTGCCTGCCGGATACGCCGGCAATCCGGCCATGATCAGCGGTGCGTGGGCGCCGGGCGACGTCGGCTACAGCGTGACCCTGGCGCTACGCTTGCCCGGTTGGGAGTCCCGGACCTATGGCGATCGCATCGGATTCGATCTGCTGGTCAACGAGATGTTGCCGGACCGCGAGCGGCGATCGGGTCAGCTGGTTTGGAGTGGAGGAAGTGGCTGGGTGTGGTTGCGGGGCGACCGTCAGGCTCCGGACCGCTTCGGGGAGCTCGAGCTCGCGTGAGCGGTAGTCCCGTTGCGGGCTTCACCTCGACCCGGAGCAAACGGCCGGAGGCTCTTTTCGGCACCGATGGCAGCTGGCTGCCACCGGGCCGCATGGTCCGGGCTGAAGGCTCGAGGGTATGGGACGCGAACGGACGCGAGTATCTCGACCTGGTCATGGCACTGGGGGCGGTCGCGCTCGGCTATGGTCACCCGTCGGTGGCCCGCGCCGCCATTGCTGCCATAGAGGCCGGCGTGGTGGGGCCGCTTGCGCCCGTGCTCGAGGAGGAGCTTGCCGCCGATTTCCGGCGACTCATGCCCTGGATCGAGCAGCTGCGCTTTCTCAAATCCGGTGCGGAAGCCTGCGCTGCCGCCGTGCGGCTCGCCCGCGTGGCCACTGGGCGTGATCTGGTGCTGGGCTGCGGCTATCACGGATGGCTCGACTGGTGCGAGGGTAGCGCGGGAGTTCCCACCAGCACCCGCGCATTGTTCGCCGAGCTGCCGTTCAACGACGTGGATGGAACGCGGCGGACCATCGCCGCAGTCGGCGACCGGCTCGCCTGCGTCATCACCGAGCCGATCGTGGTCCACGAGCCGGATCCCGAGTGGCTCGGTGTCCTCCGACGTGAGACCGAGCGCGTCGGCGCGCTGCTGATCGTCGACGAGATCAAGACAGCCTGCAGGCTCGAGCTGGGTGGGGGCACCCAACGTTACGGCCTCCGCCCCGATCTCGTGGTACTGGGCAAGGCGATCGCCAACGGATTCCCTCTCGCGCTGGTGGGGGGGCGGCAGGATGTCATGGCCGGCGTGAGCCGCACCTGGATCTCGTCCACTCTCGCCACGGAACTCGTTTCGCTGGCCGCGGCGCGCGCGACGCTCGACGTCGTGCAACGCGAACAGGTACCGACCCGGCTCCGAGCAACCGGGACGCGCCTACTGCAAGGATTCAAGGCCCTGGAGACCCGTTATCCGAGCTTGCTGATCGGTGTGGGCGGTGTGCCCCAGATGTGTTTTCTCCAATTCGCCGGCGACGCTATCTCCCGTGCCGTTGCCCGGGGTGCCGCCGATCGGGGCCTGCTGTTCAAACGCTCGGCGTACAACTTCGTCTCGCTCGCGCACACGGAAGCCTCCATAGACCAGGCACTGGGTGTGCTCGAGGAGGTTGTAGCCGGACTGAAAAGTTGACCTATCTTCCGGCCATGCTGATCGACGTTCATGCCCACTTCTACACCGAGCGGTCGGCCCGCCCCGACTGGCGCGAGCGGAACGCGAGCCGGCTCCGGGCCGGCGAGCGGGTGGGCATCACGATTCACGTAGCGTCCATTCTCGGCACGTGGGGCCTGACCTCTCCGACCTATTTCCCGTCTCCGGCAGATCTCACCCACGCAAACAGCGCCCTGCGAGAGCTTCAGCGAGCGCACCCTGAGCGGATCCGCGGGTACGTCGCAGTCAACCCGAACTACTCGGCGCACGCGGAACGTGAGGTCCGGACCGGGATCGCAGCGGGCATGATCGGTATCAAGCTCGCCGCGAGCCGCCGAGCGGACGATCCGCTGGTGGATTGCGTGGCCGCCCTGGCAGGAGAGCTTGGCGTCCCGATTCTGCATCACATCTGGCAGCACCGCCGAGGCGATGTACCCGGTCAGGAAGCGTCGGATGCCGTCGAGCTGGGGCGATTGGCCGTGCGGCATCCCCGGGTGAGCTTCATTCTGGCGCACATCGGCGGCGGCGGTGACTGGATTCACTCACTGCACGCCGTGCGCGACCTCCCCAACATCTTCGTGGATCTCTCGGGTAGCGGGGTAGATGGGGGAATGCTCGAGGCCTGTCTCGATGGTGTAGGGGTCGGCCGACTCCTCTGGGGTTGCGACCTGACGATCGATACCGGCTGGGCCAAGCTCGGCTATCTGCAGCATCTGCTCGGCGCCGACGATGTCGCCCGCATTGGCTGGCGGAATGCAGCCGCGATCTTTCCCCCGGGCGCGTTCCCCGCCGGCTGATGCGGATCGACGTCAACCTATTCCTCGGTGCATACCCGTTTCGCCGGGTGCCGGGCACATCGCCCGAAGCCGTGGTTGCGTCAATGGATCGAGTCGGCATTGACCGAGGCTGGGCCACTCATCTTCCCGGATTCTTCTGGAGGGACCCAGCGGACGGCAACGCCTGGCTCTACGAGACGGCCCGCCGCCATCCCAGGCTCCAGCCGATCCCCGCGGTCCATCCCGGCCTTTCCGGCTGGGAACGCCTACTCGATGACGCCATCTCCGCCGGTACGCCCGGCGTGCGCTGCGATCCCACGTTCTACGGCCTCGATCCCGCCGGCCGGGTGATGCGCAACCTGGTTGCGGCGTGTGGCGATGCGGGCAAGCTTCTGCTGCTGGCTGTCCGCCTCGAGGATGGGCGCCAGCGGCATTTCCACGACCGCGCCCCCGAGCTCCCCGCCGCGGCTGTGCGTGCCTTGATCCGCTCTCATTCGACGGCTCGGCTCCTCGTGACCCACGCGCATCGCGGCTTCGTCGAAGAGGTTCACTTCGGGTCCACTCCGACGGAAGCGGAGAGGATCTGGTGGGATCTCTGCTGGCTCTGGGGACCGCCGGAAGACGATCTGGCGACTCTCCTCGCGACAATGGGCACAGATCGATTTGTATTCGGTACCGGTCAACCGCTCCGGTTGCCCGAGGCGAGCGTTGCGAAGCTCGATCTGCTGGACCTGGGCGCGCAGGACCGCGCCCGGATCGAGCAGGGGAATGCCGAGCGCGCGGCGGCCCGATGAACTACTCGAATGAGCGTCGGCATACTCGAATCCAGTATCCTGTCGCCACACGTCCCCAGATCTCTATTGGCAGCCGCACGTTCGAGGTGATCGACGTTTCGGAGGGTGGGGTCCGCTTCAAGACCGACGACAGTCTCTTGCTCAAACAGGGCGACGCGGTGGCGGGAACGATTCGCTTTCGGCGCAACGAGACGGTCGAGGTCAAGGGATCGGTGGTCCGAATCGGAGGCCGCGAGGTCGCGCTCCAACTGGACGTCGGTGTGCCGCTCAAGATCATCATCGAAGAGCAACGCTTCCTGCGGGAACATCATCGTGGCACGGCCTAACGAGGCCCGCTTGGGCAGCAGGGTGAGCGATCTCGTGGCTCGTCTCCGCGGAAGGCTGGTGCCCGCGGTCCCGGTGCCGTGGAGCAACGGTCGCCTCGACGAAGCGGCGTTGGCGGGCTACGTCGTATGGATGGCCCGGCACCCGGTGGCCGGCGTGGCCGTAAGCGTGCACACGGGCCGCGGGCGCCACCTCGCGCCGGACGACCGCAGGCGTGTGCTGAGTGCCTGGCGCGCAGGTCTCGGCGATCGAATCCTCGTGGCGGGCGCTTGGGATGAGGCCAGCGCAGCAGAAGCGCGGGATCTCGGCGCCGACGCGGTGCTGGCGTTCCCGCGCGGCGAGGACCCGATAGGGTACCATCAACGACTCGGAAGCCACCTGCCGGTCATCGTGTTCTATCTCTATGAGGCGGCAGGCGGTGTTGCGTGGCCGCTGGACACGGTGGCCGAGCTCGTTGCGCTTCCTGCGGTCCTGGGCATCAAGGTCGCGACGCTGGATTCGGTGATGACATTTCAGGACCTCGCCGCCCGCCTCCGAGAGCAGCGCGGGAAGTTGCTCATTACCGGCGAGGATCGTTTCCTCGGGTATTCACTGCTGCTTGGTGCCGAGGCGGCGCTGATCGGCATGGGCGCCGCCCTGCCTGACCTCCAAGCGGAGCTGATCCGAAGCCGCGTTACCAGCGATTGGGCCCGGTTTGTTCGGCTGTCCTCCGTCTGCGACGAGCTTGCCCGGGTGACTTTTCGCGCCCCCATGGAAGGCTACGTCCGGCGAATGCTCTGGGCGGCGGCCGCCGATGGCGCTATTCACTGGGATGCCTGCGATGATCCGTGGGGGCCGGCGCTCGCGGCTCAGGAGCGGGGCGAGGTCGAGCAGGTGGTGCGTCGTGCGCGCTCGGCTTTCGACTGACTTCGAGCGCTTTCGGGGCGAGTTGCCTCGCGACTTCGCCGAGTACGTGCGTCAGACCTACCGGATCGACCTCACCGCCCGCTATCTCGGCTACCAGCTCCCGCACCCCTTCGGCAAAGGCTCCGGCCAGCTCTCGCTCAACGCCGATCAGTTGGAGGCCGATCGTGCGGCGGGCCTGGCATTCGTAGTTCTCAAAACGCTCATCGCGGAGGCCGCGTCCGGCGAGCGCTCTATGAGCGCCTGGGCCATTCACGAGACCCGCATGACAGTCGAACACCGGACCGGCTTGAATGGGGACGACGGCTGGACTGTGACGTGGAAGGGCAGGGGATGGGACCGCTCGCTCGACGACTATCTGGCGCTGGTCCGAACCGGTCGAGATCTGACCCGAGCCGGCAAGGACGGAATGCTGGTGGTCCCGTCGGTCAAGTACAATCTGCCGCGATTGGGCGAACCATTCCTCGAGGGCGAGTATGCTCACACCACCGCTGCATTGGCCGACGCGTGGGGGGAGGGTCAGCTCCCGGTCGAGAAGGATTTCTCCCCCACGCTGGCCGGCGACCCCCTGGCCGATGAGCGGAGTCAGATCCTTCGCTGGGTCGCCGAGGTGCCCGGTCGCATCCGCGCCGCGGCACCGAATGGCGGGCGGGTGCAGCTCAAGTTGATGAACGCGAGGTTCGACGACGACTTCCAGCTCCAGATGCTGGCCGCAGCGCACGAAGCGGATGGGGTAACGGTCTTCAATCGCCTCTTCGACTCCGAGCGTCGGGTCGCGTACGGCGGGTGGGACTTGAGCGATCGGAATCTCCGGGTGCTCGATGCCATGAACGCACGCGGCTCCGGACCGAATGGCCTCAGCGCTACCGGCAACATCTGCTCTGGTCGCCTGATGCTCGAATACGCCCGACGCGGCTGCCAGAGCGGCCAGCTCCACACGTTCTTTCAGCTACCGCTCGGCGAATATCCGGCGACCGCGGGATCTCGTACGGCTCGGGCTCTTCACGCTCTTGTGTTCGACCCCGAGGACGGAATAATCTCGGCCATGTTGGACCTGGAGGAGCGGGGCGTGATTCATCGCCGTGACGGCGAGCTGCGCTTTCTCGACGTGCCCTCTTCCCCACCTGAGCCCTGAAGAACGCCGCCGATGAAAATCGAGTCCGCCGAACTTCACGAGCTGACGCTGCCTCTCAAAGAGCCGTTCGCGATCTCCGGCGGCGTGATGCGCGAGCGCCGGTCTCTGATCGTCGTGCTCCACGACGGAGAAGGACACACGGGGTACGGCGAATCGGCGCCGTTCGAGCTTCCGTTTTACTCGGGTGAGACGGTGGCGAGCGTGCGAGATCTGCTCGAGCGGGTCCTGCTTCCCCGGGTGGTGGGCCGCGTCTTCGAGCGACCGGAAGACATCGACGCTGTGCTCCTCCCCGGAATCCGGGGCAATCGGTTTGCCCGCGCCGGCCTCGAGACCGCGGCGTGGGACCTGGAAGCAGACCGGCGGCGCACCGGTTTGGCAGCGCTCGTGGCCGAGCGACTCGGTGTCACTGCCGCTACGTCGATCCCGTGCGGTATCGCTCTCGGCATTCCGGAGGATCGCCGGCCGGCGTCGCTAGCGCGTTCGGTGGAAGAGGCACTCCGCGAGGGATACCGTCGAGTAAAAATCAAGGTGGCGCCTGGTTGGGACGCCGTTCCGACCAAAGCGGCACGCGACGTCCTCGCGGGGACGGACGTTCCGCTCACTGCCGATGCGAACGGCGCGTATGAGTGGCCTGAGCACGAGAGGAACCTTCGGCAACTCGACGATCTGGGCCTGCTCTACCTCGAGCAGCCACTCGGTCCCGAAGAGTTGGTCGGCCACGCTCGGCTCGGCCGGATACTGCGGACGCCGGTCTGTCTCGACGAGACGCTGCACGACGCGGGTTGGGCCAGACAGGTCATCGAGCTCGAAGGCCCGAAGGTGTGGAACCTGAAAGTGCACCGCGTGGGAGGGCTGACCGAGGCTGTGCGAGTGTACAGCGCAGGCATGACCTATGGTGCTCTGCTTTGGGCAGGCACGATGCCCGAATCTGGCATCGGCAGCCAGGCCGATCTCGCCGTCGCGTCGCTGCCCGGCTTCGTCTACCCGTCCGACCTCGAGCCCAGCACACGCTGGTACGGCCGGAACGTGGATGTGATCAAGCTGGTGATGGGGTCGGATGGGAGGATGGCGGTGCCTGGCAGCTCGGCGGCGAAGCTGCTCGATCCGGGTCGTTTCCGGGCGGCGACCAGGCGGTTGCTCTAGCCTGCCTTCTTGAGACGGCGGGTGCGGGCGTAATGTCGGCGCGCCTTTGCACTGTTCCCGCACGATTTCATCGTGCACCAGCGGCGGGACCGATTCCGGCTGTGATCCAGGAAGAGCCACCCGCACCGGTCGGCCGCACAGCGGCGGACCAGCCGTAGATCGTCCGAGGTGAGCAGACTGGCGGCTGACCACGCGACCGGCCAGAGCATGCGGTCCAGCTCGTCGCCCTCATCGGTAAACATCCACGAGCAGCCATCGCCCTCGACCTGGAGGCGGAGCCGCCCCAACGCCTGACCGAGAAACCGGTTGAGCATCATCGCGGCGCCCGGCTCTGCGTCGTGGCCCTCGACGCGGGCCACGAACACCTGGTAAATCGCTTCTCGCAGCGCGCGGGCGTTCTGAAGAGTGCCCTGAGCCGCAGCCGGAGCCGCGCGCGCCGCCCGGCGGAGCCGGCGGACTGTCGCAGCGTCGAGGATCGCGGTCGCGTAAGCCCATTCCAGCAGATCGCCGTAGTTGGCCAGCCGCTCGTTGGCCTGCTCGCCCCGTGGCCAGGCCACGGTGTTCGTGAAGTCGAGACAACTGCGCCCGCCTACCCACTCGAATCGCGGGCGCGGGGTGACTTGCTGGATCATTTGGGTTCCATCGAGGTCCGACCCAATATAACCAGTAAAACGCTTTTGACAGGTTAAGTAGCACGTCCCGTGGCTGGCGGCCGCGGACCCGGAGGATCACCGCCGCCCCTGCGGCACGGGTGCCACGATTGACCGGCTGACACCGAATGCGTACCCTGCACACAACAGGGTCAACAGGCCGCGATTCCTGGAGGCAGCATGGTCGAGTACGCGCTGCTGGTGAGTCACAATGCATTGGGTACGTTGGCGACTCAGGTCAGCTCGTGGATGGACTCGGTCAACTGGACGATGGTCGGCGCGATCGTTGCTGGCCTGCTGTTCGTTCGCTTTGCCCTCAAGGCCCCGCGGGTTCGCTGAGCCCCTCCGATGGCGTTCACCCGCGAAGCCATACGCGAGTCGGTCGAGCGGGCTGGTGACGGGCATTGGCGGGCATTGGTCGCTCATCACGAAGACGCTTACCCGGCCAGCCGCCCAACCCCAGGCGACGTCTGCCGCGCCGAGGCCGAACGCCTGAACGGCCTGGGGCTCGGCGGAGCCAACGACTTCGAGCTGGTGGAGACCCGGGTCGAGCGTGCGGGTGACGCAGAGGTTCGGCTCACCCACGTCTTCCGCTTCAAGCCGCTGAATCTTCGGCTCCTGCTCGAGCCATTCACCAACTACAGCTGATTCGGTCGCAGGGGTGACCCGCCTCGTCTTTCACCTGATCCCGCACACACATTGGGATCGGGAGTGGTATCTCTCGCGGGCGGCATTCGGGGCGCGGCTCGTCCTGATGATGGACGACCTGATGACCCGCTTGGAGCAGAACCCGGACTTCCGCAGCTTCCTCCTCGACGGGCAAACCATTCTGATCAGCGACTACCTGCAGGTCCGCCCCGGTGAGGCTTCCCGTGTCGAAGCACTGGTACGGGCCGGGCGACTCCAGATCGGGCCCTGGTACGTTCTCGCGGACGAACAGATTCCGTCGGGGGAGTCGCTGATTCGGAACCTGCTTCTCGGTCGCGGGCAGGCTGAACGGTGGGGCGGCCGGCTAGACGTGCTCTACTCTCCCGATGCATTCGGCCATCCCGCCATGCTTCCCGATCTGGCCCGCGAGTTCAGCCTCCCGGCGGGTGTGCTCTGGCGTGGCCTCGATCCCCAGCTGACCAACGGTCGTGATCTCGTGCGGTGGCGCGGCCCCGCCGGCGGGGACACGCTGATCTATCACCTCCCACCCGCCGGCTATGAAGCCGGCTCAGGGCTGTTCGCGGCAGCGCCGACCGCGGCGGGATCCTGGCGCTCGCTGCGGGACACCCTGGTGGACAGGGCGACGGGCCGCCACGTCGCCGTTTTTCTCGGCGCCGATCACCACTGGGCGCACCCGTCCGTGCCGCGGCTGCGAGATTGCCTGGCCGCGCTCGAGCCCGACCACGAGGTTCGCGTGTCGAGGCTGGATGAGTTCCTCGGATTGGCCGCCGAGCACGCGCGGAATGTGCCTGTCGTAAACGGAGAGCTGCGCTGGTCGTACGGCTACACCTGGAATCTCCAGGGTGTCCATTCCACCCGAGCACCGATCAAACGGGAGAACAGTCGCCTCGAGCTCCTGCTGGAGCGAGTCGCCGAGCCGCTCGTGGCTCTGTCCGGCCGTGCAACGGGGCTTCGCGCGCTGCTCTCGGTTGCCTGGCACGATCTGCTCGCCGGGCAGTTCCATGATGTGATCTGCGGTTGCTCGAGCGACACAGTGGCTCGGGATTCCGAAGCTCGGTTGCGAAGTGTCCAGTCCACCGGGCAGGAAATCGTGCGCCGGGCTGTCCAGCGGCTGTGCAATCATGTGCCCGACCGCGCGCGGGAGTCGCCGGGCTCGGCACGGCCACGCCTGCTGTTGTGGAATCCTGCGGCGCGCCCAAGGAGCGGTGTGGTGCTCGCTGATACTACCTGGTTTCGACGGGACGTGTTGGTCGGTCCCCCCGGCGAGGGTCGCCTGTCGCGACGGGGCGCTGGCGCCAAGCCGTTTGCTTTAGTTTCGGACGACGGCGCCGTTCTCTCTCTACAGCCGGTGGGCCGACAACTGGGGCAACGCCGACTCGACGCGGACCGTCACTACCCTGACCAGGACGAAGTGGACGTGGTGCGGGTCGCTCTTTCGGTGCCTCACCTAGCCGGTTTGGGCTTTGAGCTGCTCACCCCGCGGCCAGGTGCCGAGCCGGCGTCAGGCCCGGTACGAGCTGGGACGGCTCACTTGCGAAACGAGCTGGTCGAGGTCTCGATCGGGCCGGGCGGCGCTCTCAACCTCACCGACCGTCGGTCGGGCGAGCGGTACGTCGGACTGTTGCGACTCGAGGACGAGACCGACGCGGGCGACACCTACACATTCGGTCCCGGTCGCCCGCGCGGCTATCACCGCAGCAGAGAACCGGTCCGAACCCGGGTTCTCGCGGCCGGACCGCTGGTGGGCGTGCTGGAGGGACGGTGGACTTTCGCTGCGGCACGGGTCGGAGCGCGTCTCGTGCTTCGAGTTCATGCGGGGAGTCCTCTCGTTCATGTCCGGCTCCAGCTCGACAATCGGGCCGGCGATCATCGGCTGCGAGCACGAATTCCCACCGGCCTGGGCGGAACGACGTTGCTCACCGGCGCCCAGTTCGGTGCCTTTCGCCGAGGGCCGGTCCGCTTCGACCCGCGCGACTACCCTGACGAGACGCCGGTTCCTACTGCTCCAGTTCACCGGTTTGCCGCCGCCGCACGAGGCCCCCGCGGCCTGACACTGCTGCTGCCGGGGTTCGGAGAGATTGAATGGACCCAGGAGGGTGACCTTCTGATGACCTTACTGCGGGCGGTTGGCCGGCTGTCCCGCGGAGACTTGCCTGCCCGGCCTGGGCACGCCGGTTGGCCCGAGCCAACCCCGTTGGCGCAATGCGCCGGGCTGCAAGTGGTCGAGCTAGCCGTCGCGCCGATCGATGAGTCGACGATTGAACATCCGGATCAGCTCGTGGCGCTGTGGGAGGACGCCTTCCTCCCCATCCAGGCGTTCTGGTTGCCCGACAGCACCGAGCTCGCTTGCCCACCGGACACGATCGCGCTCGAGGGAGAAGGTCTGGTGCTATCGGCCGTAAAACCGGCCGAGGAGAGCCCGGACGGGGTTGTATTGCGGTGTTACAACGCCCGGGCGAAACCGGTGGACGGGTGCTGGCGGTTCGGACGACCTTGGCGTGAGGCCTGGAGGGTTCGTGCCGACGAGCGGGGCATGGCGGAGGCTGGTTTGATCGATGGGGGCAGAGCCCTTCCGTTTCGTGCCGAGGCGTTGGCGTGGGTGACCCACCTGGTGCGCGAATGACGTCTCTTCGCAAAGCCGCGAGCCGGCGGGCGCTGCCGCACCAACGCGGTTTCTGCTAAGTTGGCACATGTCTTTCCTTCGCGCCGCGGTAGCCGCAGCACTCACCGTTCCCATTGCAGGCCCGCCTCCGGATGCGCCTCGCCCGCGTCTGGTCGTGCTCGTTGTCGTGGACCAGCTACGCGGCGACTACATCAGCCGGTTCGAGCATCAGCTGTCGGGTGGCTTTTCCCGCTTCTGGCGCAACGGGGCGTTCTTCGAGCAGGGACGGCAGGACCACGCCATCACGGAGACGGCGCCGGGGCATTCGACCGTGCTCTCCGGCCGCTGGCCCGCGCACACTGGAATCGTCACCAACGCGCTCGGCGTAGCCGATCCGACTACGCCGTTGTTGGAGCTCAAGGATTCGGGGCAGGGGGCGTCTCCGCGCCGCTTTCGCGGAACGACGCTCTACGACTGGCTCCGCACTGCCGATTCGACCTCGCGGGTGCTCTCCGTCTCACGCAAGGATCGCGGCGCGATCCTGCCGATGGGCCGGAGCCGCGGCAATGTCTACTGGTTCGATCACGGCATCTTCACGACCAGCACCTGGTACCGGACCGAAGACACTTTGCCGGGATGGGTCCGTCAGTTCAACGCGGTTGACCCGGTGCGCAAGCTCGCCGGCTCGACCTGGTCCTTGTTGCTGCCCGACTCCGCCTATCCCGAGCCCGACAGCGTGACGGCCGAAGCTGGCGGTGGCGCAATAGCCTTTCCGCATCAATTGTCGCCCAACATGGACGCCGCGGTGCTCCAGATCGTGGCGTTCCCGGTGATGGACTCGCTCACCCTGTCGTTTGCGCTGCGCGGCATCGAGAATCTGCGGCTAGGTCGGGGACCGGCGCCGGATCTGCTGGTCATATCGCTCTCCACCACGGACGCCGTGGGCCATGCATGGGGCCCTGACTCGCGCGAGCTGCACGACCAGGTACTTCGGGCCGACCGCTTGCTGGGAAAATTTATGGACTCGCTCGCAACCCTGGTTCCGAGCGACGCGACGATCTGGGCCCTGACCGGCGATCATGGCATCACTTCGCTACCCGAAGTCGCTACCGCCAAAGGGCGGCGGGCTGGGCGCGTCTGGCCCGCCGATGCGCTCACCGCGACGGCGCAGGTGATCGGCAACGATCCCTCATTTGGATTCGAGACCGGCTTGCTGTACGGCGACGTCGCCAGGCTTCGCTCCAGCGGTGTAAACGTCGACAGCGTTGCCGAGGCGATCGCCGGCAAGGTGAAGGCCGTTCCGGGCGTCGCACGCGTCTACACCCCGAAGACATTGCGCCGCGCGCCCGACTCTGACACGGCGGCAGTGCTCTGGCGCCGCACCATCCCGGACGACTTCGGTTGGCTGCTGTGCGCGACGCTCGAGCCGGGGTTCGTGTGGTCGCCCGGACGCGTCATCGCGGAGCATGGGACGACCAGCGTGGACGACCAGTGGGTGCCGGTCGCCTTTCTGGGACCAGCGTTCGTGACGCGCCATTTCAGCGAGCCGGTGAGCACCACCGATATCGGGCCCACGCTGGCCAAGGTGCTCGGTGTCAAGCCGTCGGAAAAGCTCGATGGGCGAGTTCTGGTCCAGGCAATCGCTGGAGCCGGTCGATGAGGGAGCCGGCGTATCCGCCGCTCCCCTGCTTCCCCTGCCCTCATAATTCGGCTTGCTGTGCCTATGGGGTCACGCTGAGCGACGCCGAGGCGGACGCCATTGCCCGAGCTCACGGACCCGACCGGATCTACCAGACGCGGTGGGGGGAGTGGCGCACACGAATTCGCAACCGGCGGTGTGTCTTCCTGGTTGACAACCGCTGCACGATTCACGGCGAGGCCTACTTCCCTGCAGTGTGTCGGGGGTTCCCCTGGACGGATGCGGAAACCGGTGGCCCCTACGAGTACGACCGGACGATCTGTCCGGAGTTTGTGAATCATCCCGAGTTGGTGCAGATCGGTAAAGCATGAACCGTGAACAGTGAACGGGGGCGCACCTTTGAAGCTTCGATATGAGGGCCGGCTGTTTCTCCTGTTCACTGTTCACTGTTCTCTGTTCACGCTTTTCTCACCACCCATGACCGCCCAGACATCGTCTCCCGATCTCGCCCGCGTCCGCAAGGTTCTCCGCTCGGTTCCGCTGATTGATGGCCACAACGATCTGCCTTGGCGGATTCGCGCTGAGGTGACGCCTCCCCGGGACGTTGCGGCGTACGATCTCCGGCAACACACCAGCGGCCATACCGATCTTGCCCGCCTCGCGGAAGGCCAGGTCGGTGCGCAATTCTGGTCGGTTTACGTGCCCGGTGAGGTCAAGGACAGCGGATACGCCCGGATCCAGCTGGAGCAGATCGACATTGCACGCCGCATCATCAGTCAGTACCCGGACCGGCTCGCGCTCGCCCTGACCGCGGCCGACATCGAACGGGAGTTCCGGCAGCATCGCATTGCGTCCCTCATTGGAATGGAGGGAGGGCATGCGATCGAGAACTCCCTCGGCGCGCTCCGCGTCTACTACGGTTTGGGGGCCCGATACATGACGCTGACGCACAACGTCACGACCGACTGGGCGGACGCCGCGCTCGATTCGGCGCGCCATGGCGGGCTCACGCCCTTTGGGCGCGAAGTAGTGCTTGAGATGAACCGGCTCGGGATGCTGGTGGATCTCTCGCATGTCTCCCCCGGGACCATGAGCGCCGCTCTCGATGTCACCGAAGCACCGGTGATCTTCTCTCACTCGGCGGCGAGGGCTCTGGTGGACCACCCTCGCAATGTTCCCGACTCGATCTTGCGGAAGCTCCCCGCCAATGGCGGGATCGTCATGGTGACGTTTGTCCCCGCCTTCGTATCAGCCGAAGCCGCGGTGATGGACCTGCGCCACATGGGCCGGGAAAAGGAGCTCAAACAAACAGTATCCGACACGGCAGAGCGGCGGCGGGCGCTCGAAGCGTGGGATCGGGATAACCCTCAACCCCGAGCCACCCTCGCGCAGGTGGCCGATCATATCGATCACATCCGGCAAGTCGCCGGTGCGGACCACGTCGGCATCGGCAGCGACTTTGACGGGATTGATCACGTACCGATCGGGTTGGAGGACGTCTCCCACTTTCCGGACCTGTTCGCCGAGCTGGCTCGTCGCGGCTGGAGCGACGCCGACCTGGCCAAGCTCGCGGGTCGAAACCTGCTTCGGGTGCTGCACCAGGCGGAAGCAGTGGCTCAGCGACTGCAGCGCGAGCGACAGCCGTCGACCAAGACGATCGAGGAGTTAGATCGGAAGTAGCTCATAGCTGAGTAGCTGATCGCTCTTACCCTCGCTTCCCACCCCGCCAGAACACCACCGCAAACACCACCGCTATCGCGGCGAACGCGAACCACTGGATCGCGTAACTCAGGTGCGGCCCCTCGTTCAGCTCTGTCGGTTCGCGTCGCCGCGGCATCTGGGGCAGCGAGCTGTCGGGACTCTGGCGGATCACGACGTCCAGAATCGGGTAGGGGAGCCGAGCTCGCAGGGCAGCGAGGTCCAGCCTTCTCCACGTCATCATCTCGTGGTGCACCAGCGGGGCCCCACTATCTGCCTCGGCGGTCAGCGCCAGTGCGACCCCATGCACGCGCTGAGATCCCAGCTCATCCAGCTGGGCTGCCTCCGGTGGAAGCGTGACCGCATCCGGAGACGGCACGAATCCGCGCTCGACCAGGACAGCCGTGTCGCCGGCGCCGGACAGTCGGAGCGGGGTCACCAGCACGACGCCGGGGAGCTCGCGAAGCGCCTGCGTCCGAAGCACCAGCTCGTGGGTCCGGTCATAGACCCCGGTGGCGCGGACCCTGCGGTTGGCCAGGGAGGTGGCGCCTCGCTGTGAGACGTCGAGCTCCGGGGCCGTGCGCAGTGCGAGGATACTCGCATTGTTGGCCAGACGCTCGGACCGGCGGTGGACCTGCCATAGGCCGAGGCGGGTAGCGACTGCGGTGAATCCCAGCAGGCCCGCGACGAGAACCCGGCGGGCAAGCAGGGACATTCGAGGCGGCGCGGGCTCTCCGCCTGGCTCCGTGACGTGCATCATCGCGTCATTGTGATCGTCACGCGCAAATGTAAGTATCAACGTAGGCCCGGTTCTGGGCTGGTTGCTTTACGTCGGACATAGAGTGCTCTTTCAAGAAGACGGGTGACCGCGTGGCAGCGTCCCGGGTCCCTTGGCAGGTTGGTATCGACGCGCCGCTCGGCGCCTCCTGGAATCAAAGGATAGATGCTGACCAGCGCTCGATTGAGACCGATTGTCGCCGGACTCACCCCGACGCTCGCGGCGCTCCTCGCCGCCGGCTGCGGCGGGAACGATATCACCCTCCCGACCGAAGGAGTGCCCAAGAACATCGCGATTGTCAGCGGAGATGGTCAGAGCAGTGCGATTGGAAGTGTCCTGCCCGACCGCATCATCGTGCGGGTCACCGATTCGCGTGACGATCCGGTAGCGAACCAGCCCGTGACCTTCAGCGCATCCGGCAGCGGGTCGCTGTCCCCGGCCACGGCAACCACCGCCTCGGACGGAACTGCCGGCGCGCAGTGGACGCTCGGGCCCGCGGCCGGTGTGCAGCAAGCCACCGCGCTGGTTACTGGCGCTCACGCACCCGCCAATCTGAGCGCCACCTTCCGCGCGTCCGGCCTCACCGCGGCACCAGCAAAAGTTGTGAAGGTTGCCGGCGACGGCCAAAGTGCCGCGGCCGGCACTGCGGTCGCGACCGCGCCGGCGGTCAAGGTGACCGACGCCGGCGGTAATCCGGTGAAGGATGTGTTGGTGGTGTTTGCCATCACGGATGGCGATGGCACGGTCCTACCGACGACGCCGGTGCCAACGGATGCCACCGGCGTCGCCGCGGTCTCATCGTGGACCCTGGGCAACGACCCCGGCAGCAACTTGCTCACCGCGTCCATCTCAGGGACAGGCGTGACTGGAAATCCCGCCGTCTTCACGGCCACGGGCCAGGTAGGCACCGCCAACAAACTCGTCTTCGTCACCCAGCCTAGTAATGTCAATGTCGGCGCGAGCATCGCCCCGCCGGTTGCCGTCCAGGTGCAGGACGCTGTCGGCAACCTCGTCAACTCCAACGCTCAGATCGTCATCACCCTCGGCAATAACCCCAGCAACGCGACATTGACCGGCACCACGACCGTCAACGCGAGCGGCGGCACCGCGACCTTCGGAGACCTGAAGCTCAACAAGGCCGGGACGGGCTACAGCCTCACGGCGACAAGCCCATCGGGCCTGATCGGCGCGTCGAGTTCCGCGTTCAATGTGGGCAATCCGCCACCGGTTGCCGGCGCCGACGGGTACTCGACCAATGAGGACACCCCGCTCAACGTGCCGGCGCCCGGCGTGCTCGGCAACGATGTCGATCCCAACGGAGATCCCCTGACTGCGGTCAAGCTGAGCGATCCAGCGCACGGCTCGTTGACCCTCAATGCGAACGGGTCGTTCGTCTACACGCCGCAAGCGAACTACAACGGCCCCGACTCGTTTACCTATGCCGCCAATGACGGGACCTCGAACTCGAGCCCTGCGACCGTCTCAATTACTGTAAACCCGGTCAACGACCCGCCCAGCTTCTCGCTGGCCGGCACAAATGTCAACACAACGGCGCCGCTGCAGCCGGTGAGCGTGCCTAATTGGGCCACGAACATCAGCCCGGGTCCGCCCGACGAGGCCGGCCAGACCGTGTCGTTCAACGTCACCAACGACACCAACGGGGCATTCGCGGTGCAGCCGGCAATCGACGCGGCGGGAACGCTCACATTCCAGACGGGTCTCATGTTCGCGACGGTAACTGTCACGGTCACCGCGAAGGACGACGGCGGCACCGCCAACGGCGGCAATGACACCAGCCCATCGCAGCAGTTTACGATTACCATCGGCCCCTGATTCCAGGCTGCCCGAATCCGGGGCCGAGTAGGTGGGGGTTGATGGATGTAGCGCCCGCCCAACGCTGACCTCGCTCCACTCCTCCAAGCGGTGATGCCGCAAGGAGTTGGAACAGTAACTGCAGGGCACGGAACCTGCCCGCCTGACCCCGTATGTTCCAGAAACGCTCATGGCTCCTTGGCTTGGTGCCCCTCCTCGCGACCGCGGCGGGGTGTGGCGGGAGCGACCTCACGCTCCCGAGCGAAAGCGTCGCCGCGAAAATCGCAATCACCCAAGGCAACGGTCAGAACGCTCTGGTTTCGAGCCCGCTCCCCGAGCGCCTGCTCGTAAAAGTCACTGACTCGCGTGGGCTTCCCGTGCCCGATCAACCGGTGAACTTCACGGTTGCAACGGGCGGCGGAAACGTATCTCCCGCGTCTGCTACCACCGGCGCCGACGGCCAGGCCGGGAGCAATTGGACGCTGGGCCCGGCGGCAGGCGCGCAGACGGTTACCGCCGCCGCGGTCGGGAACGGCGCTCCGGCAAATGTGACTGTCACGTTCAGTGCATCGGCGCTGACCGCCGCGCCCGCCAGGCTGACGAAGGTCGCAGGCGACGGGCAAACCGCCGCAGCGGGCGCCAACGTAGCGACGCCACCCTCGGTCAAGGTCACGGATGGCGGTGGCAATCCGATTCAAGGCGTGTTGGTGACGTTCACCGTGACCGGGGGTGGCGGGACTGTGGTGCCGACCGCGCCGGTGGCAACGGGGGCCAACGGCATCGCCGCCGTGACGTCGTGGCAGCTCGGCCCGGTCGCCGGTGCGAACCAGCTCACGGCGACGGTGTCTGGGACAAGTGTCGCGGGCAGCCCCGCGGTGTTCAGCGCCACGGGAACGGTGGGCAGCGCCAATCGCCTGGCGTTCACCGTTCAGCCGGTGAACGCGGCTGTCGGGGCCCCAATCACGCCCGCTGTAGAGGTGCAAATCCAGGATGCCGGCGGCAATCCAGTCATTTCGGCAACCAACCCCATCACGATTTCGCTCGGTACCAACCCGACCAGTGCGGCGTTGGCAGGAACAACCACTGTGAACGCGGTGGCAGGCATCGCGACTTTCTCCAACCTGAACATCAATAAGCCCGGCACCGGCTACACCCTCACGGCAACCAGCACCTCGGGCCTGACCGGCACCACGAGCACGCCGTTCGATGTCGTGAACGCAAGCTCGACCACCACGATCACCAATATCAGTCCGCACACGACGGTGGTGGGGCAACCGTATACCGTGACGTTCACGGTGGCGGCGATGGCGCCGGCGAGCGGCACCCCCACCGGCACGGTCACGGTGAGCGACGGCACAAGCGGAAGCTGCACCGGAGCGGCACCGAGCGGTAACTGTCTGCTGACGTCCGCCAGCGCGGGAGCAAAGTCGGTCGTGGCGACCTACGCCGGGGACGGCAACTTTGCGGGAAGCGCATCCCCGGCGG
Source organism: Gemmatimonadales bacterium (assembly GCA_035495075.1). Lineage (GTDB taxonomy): Bacteria > Gemmatimonadota > Gemmatimonadetes > Gemmatimonadales > GWC2-71-9 > DASQPE01. Next base: position 38,746 of record DATJGL010000347.1, on the reverse strand, counting down.
CCACCCACCAGGTGGAGGCTGCCGCCACGACGGCATTGATCACGAATGCTCCGGCGAGCTCGTTCTTCGGTCAACCGATCACGGTCCAGTTCTCGGTCACCGTCAACCCTCCGGGAGAGGGAACTCCGGTGGGCAACGTTACTGTGACCTACCAGAACGCAGGCAGCTGTACGGCGCCCGTCAGTGCCGGCCAGTGCTCGTTCACACCCACAGCGACGGGGACGAGGAATCTCCGTGCGGTGTTCATACCGACCACGCCGGACTTCGGCGGAGACCAGAGTCCCAATGTCTCGCTCACGGTGAATGATGCGACCACTACCACTGCCGTGAGCTCGAGCAAGAATCCGGCGAACGCAGGCGAGTCGATCACCTTCACCGCCACCGTGACGGTCACGAATGGTCTTGGGACCCCAACCGGGAATGTCGTGTTCCGCGATGGGAGCGACGGCTTTGCCACTGTCCCGCTCGGTGCCGGCGGATCGGCGGCGGCAACTTCAAGCTTCAACGCCGGGCAACACAGCATCACCGCCCAATACGTGGGCGATGGCAACTTCGCCGGGAGTACTTCGGCCGCGCTGGTACAGGTGGTGAACGCCGTGAATGCGCCGCCGGTTGCCGGCGCAGACGCATATTCGACCAATGAGGACACGCCGCTCAACGTTTCAGCGCCCGGCGTGCTTGCGAACGACCACGATCCTGAGAACGCGCCGCTCAGCGCGCACCTGGTGACGGGTCCGACGAACGCCGCGTCATTCGTCCTGAACTCGGACGGCTCCTTTACTTACACGCCGGCAGCCAATTTCAACGGGCAGGACTCGTTCACCTATAGCGCCAGCGATGGCGCGCTGAGCTCAGCACCGGCTACAGTCACGCTCATGGTCAAGCCGGTGAACGATCCGCCCAGCTTCAGCCTGGCAGGCACCAACATCCCCGTCGGCGCTTCTGACGGACCACAGAGCGTGAGTAATTGGGTCACTGGGATCAGCGCGGGGCCAGCCGACGAGTCGGGCCAGACCGTTTCGTTTGAAGTCTCGAACGACACTCCTGCTGCATTTGTTGATCAACCGGCCATCGACGCAAATGGAACGCTCACATTTACGCCCAGCTCGACCGCTGGTGGCACGACGGCGACGGTGACGGTGGTTGCCAAAGACAACGGCGGCACCGCCAATGGTGGCGTGGACATGAGTGGCCCGCAGTCATTTACGATCACGATCAATTGACTACGATCACGATCAATTGACGGCCGCTCTGGTCACATCCCTCTGGCACGCCAAAGCACGAATGGGTAACGTCTAAAGCGATTACCAAGCATTTCATCGGCCGAGTCTTTCGAGACTCCCAATTCCGCCAGCCGGTTGCCCGGCGGTCGTGGCCGCTATGGCTCGTCGTTGGCATGGTTTCACAGATCTCTCCCTGGCGATCTGGGGAGTGCTTCCGCTCGCGCTCGCCTGCAATGCGGGTGAGTTGACCTTGCCCGCCGAGAACCAACCCGCCGCTCTCGTTCCAATTCAGGGCAACAGCCAAACCGCGATCGTTGGCGGAACTCTCCCGGAGTCGCTCGTCGTTCAAGTGACCGATGCGCGTCGAGTGCCGATCCCGCAGATCCGGGTTGCCTTCGTGCTCACGACGCCGACCGCCGGGGGATCGATTACTCCCGACACCGGCGTCACTGACAACAATGGTCGGGTGGCTGCCCGCTGGACGTTGGGATCGCAGGCCGGATCCCAAACCGCCCAGGCCAGGCTGGTCGGCAATGACCAGCTCAAGGCGTCGTTCACCGCCACTGCCTCTCCCGGTTCGGTTGCGACCTTTGCTCTCGTCGAGGGAAACAATCAGCGGGCGCCGGCCGGCTCGGTGTTGCCCGATTCGCTGGTGGTGCGCGCGCTCGACGCGAGTGGAAACGCGGTGATCGGGCTCTTGGTGAACTGGTCGGTCAACGGTGGCGGGAGTGTGAGCGCCGACCAGGTCGCTACCGGCCCAGATGGGCGAGCCGCGGTACGCCGCACGTTGGGGCCAGCCGCGGGTGCCCAAACCACTGTAGCGAGCGCCGGCAATGTGCCCGGCTCACCGATCAACTTCATGGCGACGGCTGCCGCGGGTAGCGCGGCGACGCTGGCGATTATCACCCAGCCGGCGGCGGTTGCGTCCGCGGGGGCAACCCTCGCTCGACAACCACAGATCCAGTTGCGCGACAACCTGGGCAACGCGGTACACCAGCAGGGCTTCAGCGTGACCGTGGACCTTGGAAGCGGACCGGCCGCGACGCTTGCCGGCGATCACACGAAGCAGACCGATGCGAACGGTCTTGCCAGTTTCAGCGGTCTCGGCATCAACGGACCGCCGGGTAGCTACACCCTTCGCTTCAGTGGGCAGGGCGTGGAACCCGTGGTATCTGATGCCATTGATCTCCACACCGGCGCAGTCAGCGCGTCACGGTCGAGCCTTGCAGCAGACCCCACCACCATCATCGTCTTTGGGAACCGGAGCACGATCACGGTGACGGTCCGAGACGGGCAGGGCAATCTCATCACTGGCGCGACGGTCGTTCCCTCGTCGAGCGATCCCGGCGGAAGCAATTTCACGCCCACGTCGAGTGCGACGAACGGGAACGGGGTTGCGACCTTCACCTTCGGTGCGTCTGCTGCCAAGAGCTATACCATATCGGCGCAAGCCAACGGTGTCACGCTGGACGATCGAGCAACCGTCCAGGCGCAGCGGGCAGGCACCACCACGACGGTCCGGAGCTTCAACCCTCAAAGCTCCACGGCCCTCGAGCCGGTAACCGTGGGCTTCGCGGTGAGCGCATCGGGATCCGGCACGCCGACCGGTACGGTGAGCGTGAGCGATGGCAGCCAGACATGCTCCGCCCCCGTGTCCCAGGGCGGGTGCACGATCACCCCGGCCACGGCGGGGAATAAGACCTTCACCGCGAAATATTCCGGCGATGCCACCTTCGAGCCCAGCTCCGGCAATCAGACTCATCGCATCGATCTGGTGCCGACTCTGGTCGTGACGCTGACGTCGAGCCTTCCGTTCGGCTCGGTGGTTGGCCAGACCGTCACCTTTACGGCGACGCTCCAGGCTCTCAATGGGGTAGCGACGGGCACTGTGGACTTTCGGGAGAATTCCTGCAGCGGTAACAAGCTGGGCAGCGGGACGCTCAAGCCAACCGGCGACGCCTTCGTAAGCGAGGCCAGCTTTTCGACGAAGAGCCTGAGCGTGGGTAGCCACTCCATCTTTGCGTGCTACAGTGGTAACGCGACCTTCGCCTCCAGTCAGCGTGGTCCCATAGTCCAGCGGGTCTCCCTCAAGTCCTGAGATCGTTGACCCTCGCAGTCTGTGAGACTAAAATGGGTGGCTACGCCCTGGTGGTGAAACTGGTAGACACGCTATCTTGAGGGGGTAGTGCCGAAAGGCGTCGCGGTTCGAATCCGCGCCAGGGCATTGTCCATCGTCAATCAGCTTGCCACTGTAGCTCAGCGGTAGAGCACCCGATTCGTAATCGGGCGGTCGTCGGTTCAAGTCCGACCAGTGGCTCTGCCGCCGGCGAGAAAAGCCAAAGCGCCCGCTCGAGACAGCGGGCGCTCTGTTTTGAGGTACCGTCAGGCTCGGTGCGGTGAGACGGAACCCTGCGCCGTCGATGCTGGGTCGGGGCCACTGGGAAGCGACTCGGCTACCAGCAATACGGTCAGCATCACAATCAGCGTGACCATGGTGCCGAGGATAGCCGCCGCGGCCCGATCGAAGACAGCCGAGGAGGGGGCCGTGTTCTGCGCAAGGGGATCGAGTGTGGGAGACATGGGGGAGGCGGGTTTGGCGTGGTCAGTGAGCATGAGCGCCGGCGTCGTGGGTGGGGCAGGGAATTTGCGCACCGTCACCGTCTGTCCGGGCACAAATTGGGCCGGTTGACCAGGCCCTTCTGCGCGGGCCTTTCTTCTGATGTGGCAAGCACTTACACGTCGGTTGCACCGCCATGCAAAGGCCTGCGGCGGCCGCATTTCCCACGTGGCGTCGGCATTTCGCGCAGACGAGATAGGGTTAGTTTCCGCCCGAGTTTGTTGATCTTTGCACGGGTGGGCCGGTCGTTGCCCTCCCCTTCCGAGGCCGATACTTGATTCGTCGCTTCCTACTGCTGGCAGTCACGTGCGTGTTGTCGGCCTGCGCCGCCGGCGACCCTGTCGACCCAACTCCGCCCGGCCTGGCCCATGTGGCCAGCCTGGAGCTTGCGGCCCCGCGTGACACCGTCTACGTCGCCGATACCTTAACGCTCACGCTCGAGCTGCGTGACAGCGCAGGCAATCTTCTGACGGGGCGGTCGGTCAACTGGAAGTCGAGCGACAGCGCTGTGGCGAGGGTTTCGCCCGTTGGCGTCGTCACAGGTGTGGAAGGAGGTAAGGCCGTCATCACGGCCGCCACCGGCCAACAGGTTGCCACGGTCAACGTCAACGTCCGGCGGCTGGTCTTCTCGGTGAATGTCGTGCCGGACGCAATTTGTCTCCGCAAGGGATTTGCGACCTCGCTCGCGCTCACCGCCTTCGACTCGCTGGGAAATCCCCTCCCGGTGGGGTTCCGACCGATCACCTGGGGTACCAGTGACGGCCTGGTCGTCAGCGTCGCGCCTCAGGCCAACGATTCCGCCACCGTCCTCGGCGCTTCTCCAGGGACGGCTTCCGTGTTCGGCTCGATGCTCGGCGTCGCCGACACGACATCCTTTGTCGTGGATCCGGCTCCGCTGGGTGAGCCTCTGGTCTGCGATACCGGGGGATGACCCAGCCGGTTAACACCGCCGGCACGCACGACCCGTACGCTGCCCTCCGCTTTCCCGATTTTCGTCGCTTCGTCGCCAGTGTTGTTACCCTCACGGTCGCAACTCAGATCCAGGCGGTCGTGGTCGGGTGGCAGATTTATGCCGTCACCAAGGATCCGCTGTCGCTCGGCCTCGTGGGTCTGGCGGAAGCCCTGCCCTTCATCGCCATTGCCCTCTTTGCCGGGCATGTCGCCGACCGCGCGAATCGGCGGCGAGTGGTTGCCGTCGCCACTGTCGCGATGCTTGGCTGCGCGGTGGCGCTCCTCGCGTTCACACTGATCCCCACGGTCCTCGCGGGGCGCAGGGTCTGGCCGGTGTACGCCGTCATCTTTGCCAGCGGAGTGGCGCGGAGCTTTCTCCAGCCGGCGCGCCAGGCTCTTGGCGCCGAGCTTGTGCCGCGAGAGCTGTATCCCAATGCGGTCGCCTGGCGGAGCTCCATCTGGCAGTTCGCTGCGGTAGTGGGCCCTGCGATGGGCGGTCTGCTGTACGGGTTCGGCGGACCGGCTGTGGGCTACGGGGTGGACGTCGCGCTGGTGGTGCTTGCACTGGCAGCCATAGTTCGCCTGGGTCGGATCACTCCGCCTTCCACGGCGGGGCCACCCGCGTTGGCCGCCGACGTTTCGATTCTCCAGAGCCTGGGGGCCGGGATCGGCTTCGTTCGGAGCGAACCGGTGCTGCTCGCGGCGCTCACGCTCGACTTGTTTAGCGTCCTGTTCGGCGGCGCGACCGCACTGCTCCCCATTTTTGCCGCCGACATTCTTCACGCCGGCCCGGAGGGGCTAGGCGTATTGCGCGCGGCCCCCTCCGTAGGGGCCGTGGTCATGTCACTGGTGCTCGCCCATCGTCCGCCGCTCCGCCGGAGCGGCGCCACCCTGCTCATCAACGTCGCCCTGTTCGGGCTGGCCATGATCGGCTTCGGTCTCTCCCGCCAGTTCGTCCTCTCCACCGTTCTGCTCGCGGTCAGCGGCGCGGTGGACATGGTGAGCGTCGTCATTCGCTCGACGCTCCTGCAAGTCTCGACGCCGCCCGAGCTGTTCGGCCGTGTGTCGTCGGTCAACCAGATCTTCATCGGTTCATCCAATGAGATCGGTGCTTTCGAGTCTGGCGTCGCCGCGCGCCTCCTGGGGACCGTTCCGTCGGTCGTCATTGGAGGCATGGTGACGCTACTGGTAGTCGGGGCGACGGCGTGGCGGGTTCCGGAACTCCGGAGGCTGGGCAGACTCGATGAGCTGCGAGAAAAACGACTGCGTCAACAGTGAACAGTAAACAGTGAACAGGGAGCCCTGCCGCACGCGGAGCTCCCCGTTCCCGTTCACGCTCTTCTTACTGTTGCCCCTTCACCTCCACCGGCACATTGCTCGGGCTGGTCCCGCCGTTGCCCAGCGCACTCGCACCCGGATGTGCCCCGTCCTCCGCACGACCCCAGCACCACGCGACCTTGGTTGTCGTGACGCCGCAGGCATGGGCATATCCGGCCGCCATCTCGGCGAACACAAGGTTCCCGCTGACGGCCTGAGGCTGCGGCGGGGTGGGAACCGCCACGCCGCTGCCGATCCCGAGCTGACCGAAGGTGTTATCGCCCCAACAGAAACCCTCGCCGAGAGGCGTCACGCCGCAGGCCAGCTGTCGCCCGGCTGAGACCTGGGCGAAGCTCGCCGGAGGCTGCGCGACGGCCACGGGGCTCGACTGGACCAGGGGACTAAGGGTGCTGGTTCCCAGTTGGCCGAAGTCGTTCAGTCCCCAGCAATCGGCCGCACCGGTGCCGTCGTTTCGAATGGCGCAGGTGAACCGGAAGCCACCGCTTACGGCCGCGTAGCGAACGGAGCCGAAAATCGGCAGCGGGTTCTGGTCGAACGGCGGACTGGCGCCGCCTCCGCGCCCGAGTTGTCCGGCATCGTTGAGCCCCCAACAAGTCACCGTTCCGTCCGGGCCGCCGCCGAACAGGAGGCCACAGGCATGTCCCTGGGTTGCACTCATTGCCCTGAACGGCCCGCCCAATACTGAAACGGTGTCAGGGTTAGGCGTCGTGGTGCCGGCATTTATCCCGCTGCCGAGCTGGCCGTTCTGATTGACCCCCCAGCAAAATCCCACATTGGTCGTGGTGACTCCGCAGGTGAACTGCGCCGCTGCGCTGATTGAGGCAAAGTTGAGCCCGGAAGACGCAATGAGCCCTGGCGTCGACTGCGGCGGAGTCGCGAATCCGCTGCCGAGCTGCCCGAAGACGTTGGCGCCCCAGCAGAACACCTTGAAGCTGGTGCTCAGCGCGCAGGCGTGGTCCTGGCCCGCACTCACCGAGTCGATCGAAACGCCCAACGGGATTTTCGCGGCGACGGGCGTTAAGCGGTCCGTCGTCGTCCCGTCACCCAGCTCGCCCTCGGTGTTTCGGCCCCAGCAGTAGACCGTGTGCACCGGTGTCACGCCGCAGGTGAAGTCTTGCCCGGCACTGATCGTGGTGAACCGGAGCCGCGACCCGATTGCTGACGTTCCGCTCTTGCCTTCGGACGTTGCGGTGATGGTCGCGTCGCCGGCGGCGAGAGCCCGCACCAGGCCGGTGTTGCTGACGCTCGCCAGGACGGAGTTGGAGCTCTGCCAGGCCACGGCCCGCCCGGTCAGGACGTTGCCGCTCCCGTCCTTGAGCGTCGCGGTGAGCTGCAGCGAGTCGCCCAATCCCACGGTCGCGGGATTGGGCGTCACGGTCACGCTCGCGACCGGCGGCACGATGACCGTGATAGTCGCCGTCGCGCTCTTGCCTTCGGACGTGCCCGTGACTGTCACAGTCCCTGCTGCCATTCCGTGGACCACACCCAGGGTCGAGACCGTGGCGATCGCCGCGTTGGCGGAGCTCCAGGCGAAGACCCGGCCGGGGAGCGGGGCGCTGCCGGCATCGAAGGCCGAGCCGACAAGCGTGAGGTTGGCCCCCACGTTCAGCGAGGCAGTCGACGGCGACACCTTCACGGATGCAACCGGAGTGGTGCTCACCGTCAGCGTGACCGAGCCGCTCTTGCCCTCTGATGTGGCGGTGATCTGAGTGGACCCGGCGGCGACACCGGTGGCGACCCCATGGTCGTCAACCGTTGCGATCGCGGTGTTGGCGCTCGCGTAAGTGATCGTGCGGTTGGGAAGGACGGTTCCATCCTGGCCCTTGGTCGTGGCTGTCAGCGGAGCTGTCTTGCCGACACCGACGACTGGGGCGGCCGGCTCCAACGTCACGCTGGCCACCGGAACAAGATCGGGCGACACCGGCTCGGAGCTGCAACCGATCAGCGTCAGTGTGAGTAGCGCGGCGGCAACGAGGCGCATGGGGGGCTCGCTCGAGGTGGTGTCAGCGCAGCGGGCAGGACGCGCCCGCCTCCGCGATCAGGTCTTCGATAGGGCGCGGGGCGGCCAGTGCGAATCCCTGGGCGTAGTCAATTCCAAGCGCCCGCAACGCCCCCAGTGCGGCGGGGTTGTCCGCGCCTTTGGCGACGATCGGAATACCCAGCACGCGGCCTGCCTGAGCCGCCGCCCGCGCGACAACATCCTGCAACGGATCGGTACCCAGGTCGCGAGTCACAGTCGCGCTCAGCTTGAGAAGGTCGAGCGGCAGGGCCTTCAGGTAGTGGAGCGAGGAGAGCCCACCGGCAAAGTCGTCCAGCGCCACCCGACAACCCAGCTCGCGGAGCGACCGCGCGAAGGAAACGGCTTGGCCCAGGTCCGCTAGGACCGCCTGCTCGTTGATCTCGAAGCACAGCGTGCCCGGCGCCAGGCGGTCGCCCTGCAGCTGCTCGCGGATCAGTCCTATCAGCGCCTCGTCCCGCACCGATTCGCGGCCGAGATTGACGCAGCACGGTGGCACTCGCTGGCCGGCCTGCGGACGCCAACCCCCCAGACGGGCGATGGTCTCCCGAACAACCCATTGATCGATCACCGACATCAGGCTGTAGCGCTCGGCGGCCGGCAGGAATGCACCGGCCGGCAGCAGCCCCGCGTCGGCATCCTCAAGTCGCAGGAATACTTCCCAGTAGCTCGCCTCCTCGACGCCGGTCCTGGCGAGCGGGAGGATCGGCTGGACGTAGAGCCGGAACTGGCTTTCCTCCAGCGCTCGGGTAATTCGAGTCGCCCAGTCGGTGTGGCCCGCGTCCGACGTCGTGATGTCGTCCAGCCGCGCCACCTGCACCCGATTTCTTCCGGCATGCTTTGCCCGGTAGCAGGCCTTGTCCGCGGCGCGAACGACGTCCGCTTCGCTGTTGCAGCTCCGGTTGATCTCCACCAGGCCGATGCTGGCGCCCAGCGTGAACGTGTTCCCCTCCCACAGGAACCGGAAATTCTCCACTGCCACGCGGAGCGCCTCGGCGATCCGCCGAGCCTGGTCGAGATCGCAGTGTTCCAGCAGGACGGCGAACTCATCGCCGCCGAGCCGCGCCAGGGTATCGCGGCCACGGAGCTCGCCCCGCAACACCCCGGCCAGCTGTCGCAGCAGGGCGTCGCCCGCCACGTGACCGCAGGTATCGTTGACCGCCTTGAAGCGATCGAGGTCGATATAACAGAAACCGTGGGCCGTATCCGAGCCCTGAGCGCTCGCGACCACGCGCGCGAGACGTCGCTCGAACTCCCGGCGGTTCATCAGGCCGGTGAGCGGATCGTGGGTCGCTTGGTGAGAGAGCTGGCGAGTCAGTTGGCGCTGCGGAGTGGTGTCCCGGAAAACGATGACGACGCCGGTCAGCCGGCCATCCCGATCGTGAAGTGGTGCAGCCGACTCGTCGATGGCGAATTCGACTCCGTCGCGGCGCAGCAAGAGGAAGTGGCTGGTAACGCCCATCGCGCGGTCCTCATCGAGGCACCGCTCAGCCGACGTTTCGACCGGTTCGCGGGTCGCCTCGTGGACGACGGTGAAGACCCGGGTGAGCGGTTCCCCCCGCGCCTCCGCCAAGATCCAGCCCGTAAAGTGCTCCGCCACCGGGTTGAGATACTCCACCATGCCACGGCTGTCGGTCGCGATCACGGCGTCCGCGATCGACGCAAGCGTAACCAGGGCGCGCTCCCGTTCCCGGAAGAGCGCCGCCTCGGCCTCCTTGCGCTCCGTGATGTCGGTGGGCATCCCCAGCATCCGGAGCGGGCGCCCTTCCCCGTCACGCTCGACCACGCGTCCCCGGTCGTGGATCCAGCGCCACTCGCCGCGCTTGGTTCGGAGCCGATAGTCGGCTTCGTACCAAGGAGTGGCACCGGCGAGATGCGCCTTCAGTCGGGCGTGCGCGACGGGCAGATCTTGGGGATGAACCAGAGCTGCAGGGAGGTGGGTATCGCCGTCCAGGGCACGCGGCTCATGGCCAAGCTGGCCGATCCAGGCATCACCGAGATAGCGAGCCCCGGTGGTGTAGCTCCACTCCCAGAGACCCGCGTCGGTCCCCAGGAGCGCAAGCATGAGCCGCTCCTCACCAGAACGAAGCTCCTCCTCCGGCGCGCGCCGCGGCGGAGGCGGCGCCTGAAGCGACGCGTGAGGTCGAGGTGTTCGTGTCGTCACGTTTTAGGCTGGGGCCCGTGGTCGAATGAGCCAAATATGTGCCGCGAAACAGACACTCCGCGAGCGCGTATCCGAAGATAAGCCGAACCAAGGGCTTTGGCTGGCCAGAAAAGGCGAACGGTGAACCGGCTTGCCCCTGTCGTTTCGAGCGCCCAGTTCACCGTTCAATTTTCACGAGTTGCTGCAGTTTACTGCTCTTCCTCACCCTGCTTCTTATAGAGCCAGTACTCGGGTCCTGCCAAGTCTTCCGGCCACTCTTGGAGGTGGACCGTGCCCCGCCAAGCCTCGGGATCCGGGGCTTCCCACTCGGGATCTTCCGAGGCCCAGGGAAGATCTCCGTCAGTCTCCCAAGGCAAACGTTCCTCGTCTTCGAGCATCGCACCCACCTCCGTTGGGGCTGCACGATGCCCTACAAGCGCACGCCTCATGCCGTTCCCTCCTGCGGTGGCCGAAATGGCCGGTCCGCGGATGATGGGGTAGGGGGAAGGGTCTTTGCGCGCTGGCCGCCACCTCAGGCCAGGAACTCGTCTCGGTAATACCCGACGGGAATGGTGCCCATTCGCATGAGCCGCTCGTGAAACGCCCGCGCCGAAAAGCCGGCGCCGTCCCGTTGCCGGGCCAGCTCCCGCAACTCCACGATCTCGTTCTTGCCGAGGTTGTAGGTGACGGCCTGGGTGGGCCACTTGGAGTAGCGGTAGACCGCGCGGGTCGCGGTCTCGCACAGCGCCTTGGCGACGGGGTCGTGACCTGAACGGGCGCACGCCCCCGGATGGAACTGCACGTGTTCGGTGAAATAGTCCACTGCCTGGTCGAAGCTGAGCCGGCCCGTGTGGATGCCGACATCGATTCGGACGCGAGCGGCCCGGAGCAGTTGTCCCTGCAGCTCGTACAGGTGCTCCGCCGCCGTGTAGAAGCCGTGATCGTTGCTGTCCAGCGGTTCCGCCATCAGGTCTTCGGCATAGAGCGCCCAGCCTTCGATGGCCATCGAGTCTTCCCACATGGACGACGAGTCTTCCACGGCTCCGGGCGTCAGCCAGCGAATGTTCGAGATGTCGCCGGCATGCGCCGTCATGTACTTGTAGTGCCAATCGTGTCCGGGGAAGCCCTCGTGAATTGCCGTATCCGCAACGGATGCCCGGTTATTGACCTTCAGCTGACCGGGGTCGTTCCCGGTCGGCGTCAGATAGAAGCGGCCGACGCCGCTGTGCTTGAACGGTGAGGCGGGATAGTACGCAGCGTCGAGTGTGCTGCGCAGTACCGGCGGAGTGAAAACTACATCCAGTCGGTAGTCGGTGGGAATGTCGAAGAGCTGATGCTCGCGGCCATAGGCGACCGCTCGAACGGCGACGTCGCGATACCACTGGATCAGCTCGTCGTCGCTTTTCGGCGAATCCTTGGAAAGGTGTTGCATTACCTCCCGGACGGAGGCACGACGCGCGGCCTCGGTTCCGAAGTCCAGACTGAGCTTGGCGGCCTTGGCCACTTCCTTCGCGACCTGGTAGAGCTTGTCTTCGTACAGCGTGACCTCCTGGGCGCCATACTCCCAGAGTTCGGCACTGGAGCGTCGCACGTGGAGGCAATGCGCCAGGCGCCAATCGTACTCTGCCTCGCCCGCGGCGTAGTGGTCGGTCTGGTCCGAGAGAGCATAGGTACCGCGAAGGAACGCGGTAAAATCGTGCAACGCAGCGGCAGCGGCGGTGCTCGCCTTGGTGACGCCGGCGAGCATCCGCGGCGCGAACTGGCGACGGCCCAAGTAGCCTCCGGCCATGGTGGGCAGTGTCGTTCGAAAGTATTGCTCGTTGGCGTCGGACCCGTCGATGCCGTCGTATTGCACCAGTCGCCGATCAGGAACATTGCCCGCTTGCCGACCGGCCAGCAGGTTGGCCCGCGCCGTCGCGAGGTAGGCCGGAATAGCTTCGAGCCGCTTTACCACCAGGGCCCATTCATCTTCCGCCCCCTGGCCCTCGCGCCCTGCGGTCATCTGCTGGAGCTGCCAATCGATGCCGCGAAAGGGCTCTGCGATGTAGGTGTCGACGGCGCGCTCGTAGTACCGTCGCTCTTCCAGTTGCCGCAGGGCAAACCCGATCTGCGCGCCAAGCACGGTGTGGTCGATCCGCTCGGAAGGATCGAGCCGAGCCGGGTCGATCGCCTGTCGGCCACGCTCGATCTCGCGGTAGAAGGCCGCCTCGGCTTTGATAGCATCGGGCGACCAATCGCGCAGCGTGCCGCTTACGCTTGCGAGCGCGGGGTTATAGCCGTCCCCGCCGAGGTAAGTCGAGGTGACGGGATAGAGCTGGAGGACTCGAAGGAAGTAGCGGTCGCGAATCGCTGTGAAAGCGTCGCCCGGTGAGGCGAGCCTGCTCCCCGCCGCCGGAGTAATGCTGCGGCATCCGCCGAGTTGACGAAGAATTCCGAAAGAGGCGGCAGTGCGGGCGGCGCCGAGGAGAAAGCGGCGTCGATGCATGCAGCAATATACCCCTTCCGTCCGGTGCAACCGAGGGCTACACTTCGCCTCCGCATCGCGGGACGTGGCGCAGTCCGGTAGCGCACTGCACTGGGGTTGCACGGGTCGCGGGTTCAAATCCCGCCGTCCCGATTCGAGCGGCCGGTCGAAATGACCGGCCGCCCGTTGCTTAATGGAGTAGTGCTGCGGCGCTATGGGTGGTGCTGCTAGAGCGCCGGCTCGGGGAACTGCTGCTGGATGATCGTCGCCGTCGCAACCAGCAACTGAGCCGCTGCCGCGTAGGGCAGAAGGCCCATCAGACTCCCCTGCGCCAATCGAAGCTTTCCCGCCAACAACGCGGCGATGGGCGAGAGCCGTCCGGCGAGCAACTCCTTCCAGACGGCCGCCTCGGCCTCGATCAGATACCTTGCAGTACTGAGGTCGGCATCGGTCGCCGATCGCGCACTGCGGCAGAGCCCGTGATACAAGTCGAGCCACACCGCACGGGGCTCAGGAATTCCGAGAGCGGCGTCAGCGCTCATCCGGAGCGCCACTGCGCCCTCCCAATCGGCTGCTGCCTCGCGGTAGGCCAGGCTGGCGTTGAGCTCCCGTTCCCAGGCTGAGACCCACGAGTCAGTAAACACATCCGGGTTCATGGGGCCGAACATTACACGCGCCTCCGCTTCGCTCAAGGTTTCGCAGCTTCACCGCCGGGCGGCACGAGCGGCAGCAGCGTATCGGACGGTTCCGGACGAATGCTATCCGGCAGCGCGGGTATCGGCACGGCCCGCTCGAGTCGGATTTCCACCGGACGGGCCCGGTCCTCCGGTTGCGCCTGAACCCGTTCGGGAACTGCGTTCACCCTCCAACGGCCCGGCAGCAGGAACTCGTTCAGGAGCACATGGGGCTCGAGACGCCTAGGCTGCCGCAACCGAAGCAGGAACTCTCCTCGGGCGTTGGTGAACACGGTCTCGCCGTCGAAGTCGATGGCGGCGCCCTCGACCGGCTGTCCAGCCTCATCGAGCACCCGGCCGCGCACGACATATCGAGCAATGCCACCATTGCTGCCAACCCGCTGGGGCTGGACTCCACCCAGCTGACCCATGTATAGGAACGTGCTGCCCGACGCAGCGTAGTCAACCGTACCATCCGGTTGGACGTACGTCCCCAGATTTGTCGAGTAGCGCCCGAGCTGAAGCCTTGCCGTGATGTTCAACGCGCTGCGGAAAGGACTGAACGGCTGGAATGGCTGGTGCACGATCGTGTAGTCCAGCGCGAAGTCACCAATCGCCGTGAGCAGACTGCCGCCGAACTGTGCGCGGGGGCGGCCCTCTGCAACCGTGATCTGCTGTACCAGCCCGACCCGGGGCGAAACCCGCTCACGCAGGCTCAAGATCGGCGTGGTGGTCACGGCGCGGCCTTGCGGGCGGCTCTGCAGGACGAAGAGCTCGCCATCAAGCCACGAGGCCAGATTGCGACCGAGCGCGACGAACGAGCTCAGGTTGCTCACGCTGTCCGTGTGTGAGTCATAAATGCCGGCTGAGATCCGCAGCTCACCGGTACGGCCACCCAGGAAGATCGAATTACCCCAAGCGCGGCTCGGAACCGCGACGTCGGCGGAGTCCTGGATGAAATGCTGCCGCCCCACACCGATCGAAAAATCGGACGTCAGCTGATAGGTGACCTCGAGATTTTCGCGATCGACGTCGGTTTGGAGCGGTGCCGGGACCGGAGCGCGCCGGAATCGGCTTGGGTTGTAGACGTAAGAACCGCGGAAACCGAACCGCCCGGAGCGAGCTACGAGGCTGGCGGCGCCGTAGGGTCGTCCGGACCCCGTGCCCGCGACCAGCGCCGCCGTTACGTCTGGCGTCGCCTGCCACTGGATGCCTGGGACTACCGCCTGGTGTTCGGCCACGATGGCCGTCGTGCTGAGTCGTAGCGTCGGCGACAGGCTGTGCTGCACGAAGAGCGCGCCCATTGGAGCCTGGGCCCTCGCAGCCAGGAATGCCGGAGCCGCCAGTCCTTCCGAGCTTGCTCCCCCGAAGGCGACGAAGCCGGTGCGACCCTGAGTTCGAGCGTAACTGGCTCCCTGCACCAGCAGGTTGTACCCGTTGCCGAAGACGTCGGTGGGATAGCGGACCACCAGAGCGTCGTTGCCGATCCGGAGCGTGTCTTTGCCGATCGACTTGCGCATGAACGCGCCCAGCCGAAGGCCGTCGAGGTAGCCAAGGCCGACCCAACCCTCGACCCCGTTCCGCCAGACGTTGGTCGCCACGCCATAGCCGCCGGTGAGGGATGAGCCGCCGCCCTGGACTTCGAACACGGTTTGGGCGGATGCGGGACGAGCCCCCACGATGAGTGCGACAGCAGCCAGGGCGCTCGCGACGAGCGCCCTGATCAACCCCCGGCGCAGCGACTCAACGACCGTCGGCGCTGGCGGGTGCTCGGGCGATCCCGCTCGAAGGAGCATCGGAGCTCCGGGCGCTCTCACTCGCCGGATGGTCAGCTGGCGTAGCAACGAGCATCGTGTCGATGGAGAACTTGGCGAACCGGAGGGCTACCCGTTCCGGCGGCTGTTCCAGATCCCAGGCGACCTCGACCCAGCGACGATGGTGGGGCAGTAGCGGAAAGGCTCCAGCGGCCCGGCTCTGTCCCTTCGCGGTCATCGTGAGCTCGAGCACGCGCCCCAGGTGGGAGCTCAAGTTCTCCAGCTGTACCCGTGCGGTCTTACCAGCTGAGTCGAGCTCGAGCCGCCGGACGACGACCTCTGTCTTCTGCAGCGGCTGTTTCTGATTCAGATACACCACGTGCGGAAGAATGATGCGAAGATTGAGGCCGTTGTCGGTTCGGGCACCGCTCATGGCGGCGGTGATTGCGAACCATGCCGGCAGCGAGTCGGTGCGCGCTTCGTAGAACACGGTGTAGGTGGAGCGCGGCGCCAGGCGAAAGCTGGTCGCCGACAGCTTGATCTTCACTCGCCCGGTGTCGAGTGGGGTCCCCACGACTTCGCCCTTCTCGGTGACGTCGAACCCGTTGACGTCGAGGACCACGGTGAGAGGGAAGATCGAGCCGTTCGACAGCTGGACACTCGAACGGGCACGCTCCTGGTACTCAGCTATCGGGGGGCTGACGCTTTGTGCGGGAAGGACGGTGGGAAGGAATAGCGCGATGGCGCCGAGAGCGAGGATGACTCTAGCCCGGCGGTGGTGGCCTCCGATGTAGTACAGCACCGTACGTCCCATAGGTCCTCATTGAGTGACCGCCACCAGGTTGAGCGTGCCGGCATAGGTCCCGGCCGGAAGTGACGGCGATCCGTTCAGGTCGACCCGCAGCTGGAGCTGATCGGTTCGTTCCCCCCGTGCGTTACCGGTGCCGATCGGCTCCAACAGGAGGAGCAGCGAGCCTCCGCTCGATCCCACCATCCCCCCGTTCCCGGTCAACGAGGCGTGGATGAACGGAGAGAATCCTTTCGCGGCCCCGGTCGCGACTCGTCCCAGTACCGCGGCCGAGGGGATCGCGGAGCCGCCATTGGCCAGGGCCCGCGCCGGCACTTCAAAAAACGCAAGGACCGCCACGCTCGCGGTCTGTGCGGGGTCGACGCTCCACGAAGTCGTGAACGGGAGTGGAGAGAAGTCGTTGATGCCGCTCGACAAGCTGCCCGGCAGGGTGAGAGAGCCGCCTGCTGGAAGCGTGATGCCGACCGAGGCGAGCTTTGTCGCCGAGATCGCAATCGTCCGGACCGGGGAGGTTGCGCCGGTTTGCGCAAGGAGCGCCGGCGCCAGCAGCATGGCGGCGGCGAGAACAGGAACCGAGCGGGCCGACAACATGCTCCAACCTACGGCGCGGCTGAGAGGGCCGCCAATTGCTGAGGCCGTCCACCGCCGCTGTCTCCGGATCGATTACGCCGGGCACCACCTTGCTGAGGGTTACTTTCGACCTCCCGCCCGCCCGGGTTGAGCGTCGGGGCGGCGCGCGCCTGGCGCGCCCTACTGCGTCACTGCCTCGATGTTCAGGGTCCCGCTGTACGTTCCCGGCGGCAGCACTCCCGCGCCGGTCAAGTCGAGTTGCAGACTCAGGTTATCGGTCCGGGTCTGGGTCTTGTTGGCCCCCGAGATATTCATCTGGAACAGCCGCAAGCTGCCGCCGGCCGTCCCGATCCCCCCCACCGCGTTCTGGGTGAAGGCTGTGAACGTCGCCGGAAACGAGGTTGGCGCTGGTGCTCCTGGCGTCAGCATCCCCTTCATCCGGCTGGACGGGATGTTGGTGCCCACCCCGTTCGTGAGCGCCTGGCTCGGCGTCGCGAACCAGCCGATCACGTTCACGCTTCCCGTTTGTCCCGGGTTCAGATCCCATTGGGTTTGGATCACGACTGGAGTTGGGAAGTTGTTCGTTGTGTTGTCGGTCAGCGTCCCGAGCGTCTGTGCGGCGCCCGAGATTACTCCCATCGTCAGCTTGCCGGTCTTGGTCGCTGCCAGCGAGACGATCCTCGCCGTCGAAACAGTCCCCGCCTGGGCAGCCGCCTGCTCCTCCGGCACCGCCACAAGGGCGGTGAGGAGCAACAAGCGGAGCCAGGGACGGTGGAGAGTCATGGGCGGCGCCGGCGAGCGTCGCCTTTACTGCACGATCGCCTGAAGATTCAGCGTGCCGGTGTACGTGCCTGGGATCAGGTTGGCGTGGCCGGTCAGGTCGATCTGGAGATCGAGGTTGTCGGTACGGTTGCCCGCCAACGAAGCCGTGCTCTGGGTGAACAGCGTGAGGCTGCCGCCCGCCGTCCCGATCGTGCCGACGCCGGCCTGGGTAAACGCGGTGTAGCTGGTCGGCGTACCGGTGGTCACCCGACCCTTGATGTATTGCGTGGTGATGAAGTTGGCCCCACTCGCCAGCGCCTGAGCCGGGGTGGCGAACGAGCCGACCAGCACCACATTGCTGCCGGCGTTCAGATCCCACGTGGTCGTGACGTTGACCGGTGAGGCAAAGTTGTTGGTGGTGTTGTCGGTCAGGCTGGCCAGGGTCTGGGTGCCGCCCGAGTTGATCAAGAGGCTCAGCACCGAGCTCTTGGTCGCGTTGATGTTCACCGTCGCGAGCGACGAGGTGAGACCGACCTGGGCGACTGCGGGGCTGACTCCGACCAGGATGGCAGCTACCGCGCCCAGAAGCGTACCCTTCGTTGACAGCTTCATTGCCGACTCCGCCGCTAAAGGTTTGGCCTCAGCTACCTGCACAGAGGCTGTGACACTCCGCCGTGCCGGCGCGCAGAAACAAGGAGCGTGCCACCTATCACACATTTTGCCAGAATGTCAGGTAATTGAACGGTTGAGCGGCCGTTCGATACGGCAGACTTGTCTGGCTGCAGCGGATCGCGGTGGCAGGTGATGGGGTGGGGCTTGGCCGGTGCTGATCGGGCAGCGGACTGGAATGGGCAGCTGTACTACCCTATATCCCAATGCTTTGGCAAGCCAAATTGGGTCTTCGGGGTGGTCATTAGCGGGTTGGTTTTGGTCGGAGAAACCCCCCTGCAGGCAGGCTACGGCCGCTAGCGTGTGAGCCCAGCGAACCGCCGGCTAGAATAGGGCACAGATTCCAGACAGTGCAACGGCATTGGCGGGCTCCCGCCGGCGGCTCTCTGTCAAATTGCGGCATAGGGTCTGCCCGTTGGGCGGCACCCTATTCGTCGTGCTCCCGATGCTTCTCCTTTCCCTCCTCTTCTTGGATGTGAAGTCCGCCGGGTCTGACCAGCCGGATCGTCCCACCGAACGACTCGAGCTCGATCCTCGCGCTTCCGTTCCCGACGGTGAAGTCGAAGCGCCTCCCATGACGCTCCGTCAGCGTCACCGGGAAGGCAGATTCGAAGTCTCCCTGGAAAGTCGAAACCGACACTTGGGCACCGGTCCCTTCGGGAATCACCACCGTCACTTCTCCGTTGTGGGTGGTCAGCCGATAGCGCCCGTTCGCGCGAATGGTGCCGTCGTAGTTGACGTCGCCGTTGACGGTGTTCGCTTCGACGTTGTCCGATTGAACCTGAATGAGATTGACGTCTCCGTTGACGGTCTCGGCCTGCAGCTCGCCGCTGATGTTGCGCACGTTCACGTCGGAGTTCACCGAGTTGACGTCGATCTTGCCTTTGGCATCGGTCAACGACACATCGCCCTGGACCGATCGGAGCGACACGAGGCCGTCGCCTCCGACCACGACGACGTCCCCTTCCACAGTCTCTGCGTTGACCGGACCCTGGACACCATCGACACGCATGTCGGCTGTAACTCCGGACAAACGGATTGCCATCCAGGTGGGAACCGTGAGCTGGTAGTCCAGGTTGGGCGGCCCGGAGCGTCCACCTGCACTGTGGATGCTGACGAGGCTCGCTGTCTGGTCGATGGCCACGTGGAAGCGGCTCGATCCCGAGGTTTGCACCCGGACCGCGTTGCGGGCCCACGTGTGCACGACGATGTCGCCGGCATGCGTGTTCAGCTCGAGCCGCTGACCCCGCTGCACCGTAAAGGTGGTGTCGGTATCGGAAGTAAACAGCGTCGCGGTCAACGCCAGGACAAGCAACACGAAATCGGCTCCTTTCAGCTCCGGGCCGCCACGAGGTCGGCGGCTTGACGGAGGAGGTCAATCTTGCGGCGCATGGTCCGCGCGAGGTGGGCGTTCAAGTAGCTGTTGCTGGGATCGGCGGCGAGGGCGCGACGCGCGTCCGCGATGGCCCGGTCGATGAGCGCCAGATTCCGCTCGAGCACCCGCACTGTGGTCGTGTCCAGCGTGCCCCGGCCTTGCTTGAGCACGCGCTGAAGGTCTGCGACGGCTGCATCGTACTTCTGCTCCGCCGACCCCGGTTGCCCGGCCGGCGCTGCAAGCGGGCCGGCCGGCGACAGAGCGACCGGCTGAGGCGCCGCGGGCGGCAGGGGGGCAACCGTCGGCGCCAAGTGGCCGGCGGCGAACCAGACAGCTCCCCCCGAGACGGCCGCGGCGGCCAGGCACGCCGCGGCGAGCTGCGGGAACGAGAAGCTCCAACGTCGGGTCTTGCGTGCGTCTGCGATGGGTGTTGCCGGCGCTTCGCCTCCGATCCGCGCCGCGATGCCGGGCCACAGATCGCTTCGCGGCGCTCGGGCGGGGAGCCGGCGCGCGCGATCGATGACGTGGCTCAGCTCCTCCAACGCCGCGGTGCAGCTGGGGCAGGCGTCCAGGTGGCGTTCCAACGCGCTTCTTTCGGCGTCGGTGAGCTCGCCATCGAGATAGTCCGACAGCCGGGCCGCCCAGGGATCGCTCATCATGCGCAACGCTCCATTACGGGTCGAGATGCCGTCGCAGCGCCATGCGGGCCCGGTGCAGCTGCGACTTCGAGGTGCCTACCGCCAGTCCCAGCAGGTTCGCGATCTCCTCGTGCCGATAGCCTTCGACGTCGTGCAGCACGAACACCTGTCGAGCCCCATCGGGAAGCCGAGCAATGGCCGTTTCGAAATCCAACGACAGCTCGGGGACTCCACGTCCGGCCGATACGGTGGCAAGCGCGGTGTCATCAGGGAGGAACCGATCCCGTCGTTGACCCAGCATCTGGCGGCGCCCCAGAATCACGTTGACCGCGAGTCGGTGGAGCCAGGTCCCGAAGGCGGCCTCGCCCCGATAGGTGGCGAGTTTCTGCCAGGCTCGCACGAACACGTCCTGAGTGACTTCGTCGGCATCCTCGTCGTTCAACATGCGCCGCACCAGGGAGTGCACCCGGCCCACGTGGGCGCGGTAGAGGCGCTCGAAGGCGTGGGCATCCCCGCTGGCGGCCAGGGCGGCCTCCACGGCATCCGTGTCGTTCCGATCGATGGCGCGATCTCGCTGCAGCAGCGTGGCTCCGGATCCTGAGAACGGCATGTACTGCGTTGGATAGACAGGAAGTTAGGAAGGTTGCAAGGGGGGAAGCCATTAGCCGTTAGCCTTTGGCTGTCGGTCGGTGTAGTTCGCAGCTTGACTGACTGCCACCAACAGCTAACGGCTAACGGCCAAAAGCCGAATGGCTGGCGGCTACTTCATCGCAAACCGCTCGGGGAACTGCTTTACGATGCCATCGGCCAGCGGATCCGCGATCATCTTCATGTGGCCGGCGGCGTCGCGCGCTTTGGCGTACGCACCCTTGGTATCGCCGGCGGCCTGGGCGTCGATGACGTCCTTGAGCGTGACGATGTGGGTCTTGACCAGTCCCGCGACCACGTCCTTCGGCAAATTGGGATTGGCGGCATTGATGAAGGCGCCGAAGTCTCCGGCATATCCGAGGAGCGCGTTAACTGCGCGGTCCTGCTTGCCCTTGTCCTTGGTCGCCAGGCCGGTCGTGTAGTCCACCACAAAACCGATGTGCTTTCGCCAGAGGGCGAGGAAGGCGGCCTCGGCATCGGGGCCGTAGACCGACCCGATCGCCTTCGACAACGCGACCGAGTTCATGTCGAGCGCGGCCGCGGCGCCCTCGAACTCCGCTTGTCGCCCGCCCAGCGCCGCGCCGGTCGCAGAGGCGGCGAGATAGACGTGCTCTTCCAGCATGGTGTTCAGCCCGACCCTGAGGTCGGCGCCCTTCATCTGAGCGTGTAGCGGTCCAACGGGGGATAGCGCTAGGGCGACCAGCGCCGCGCCGGCCGCGAGGGTAGAGCGAATGCGCATGAGTTACTTCTCTCCTTTCGAGACGACGCGGACTTCGCCGCGCATGAACGAGTGGCGCTTGCAGTAGTAGGACCACGTGCCCACCGAATCGAAGCGCACCGACGCCACCGCGCCCTTCTTCAGGAGCGGGCGATCGAACATCCCGCTCGGGCCCTCGGGATCGCCGGCTGTGACCGTGTGCTCGATATCGTCGGCATTGGTCCAGGTGACTGTGGTCCCCGGCGTCACCTCGAGCACCTTGGGACCGAACGTGAAGGTCTTGACAGTGACCGTTGGCGGCACGGCGGGGCCGAACATTGCCGTTGCGGCGGCAAGGGCCAAACAGGCTGGCACGATTTGCATCTCCGGCTCTCCGCGATGAGGTGAGTCACGAGTCACCTCATCTACGCCGGTCCGGGCGCGGACGGATTGCATGGTCCGGTGGGCATGCCCGGCGCCGACGGCGGCGCCTCTTGGCGCGACCGCTCCACGCGCATAAGGTTCTCGCCGATGAGCACATCCACCTCCGCACCCGCCATCAGCGCCCCGACCGGTTCCACGCTGTCCTGCAAGGGATGGCATCAGGAGGCAGCGCTCCGGATGCTGATGAACAACCTCGATCCGGCCGTAGCGGAACGGCCGGAGGACCTCGTCGTCTACGGAGGGAGCGGTAAGGCGGCACGGAACTGGGCCTGCTACGAGAAGATCGTCGAGACACTCCGCCGCCTGGAGAACCACGAGACGCTGCTGGTGCAAAGCGGCAAGCCGGTCGGCGTCTTCCGCACCCACGAAGAGGCGCCGCGGGTATTGATCGCGAATGCGCACCTCGTACCCCGGTGGGCGACCTGGGACGAGTTCCGCCGGCTCGAGTCGCTGGGTCTCACGATGTACGGCCAGATGACCGCGGGCTCCTGGATCTACATCGGCACGCAGGGCATCCTGCAGGGAACGTACGAGACGTTTGCCGAGTGCGCGCGACAGCATTTCGGCGGGTCCTTGGCCGGCCGGCTGGTCGTAACCGGCGGCCTCGGCGGCATGGGTGGTGCCCAACCCCTCGCAGCCACCATGAACGGGGCGGCGTTCCTGGGTGTGGACGTAGATGCGGAACGGATTCGGCGGCGGGTGGAGACGGGGTACTGCGATCGGCTTTGCACCGAGCTGGACGAAGCCTTAAGGCTGCTGCTCGACGCGACGCGAAGCGGGCTGGCGCTCTCGGTGGGATTGGTCGGCAACATAGCGGAGGTGATGCCGGAGCTGGTCCGGCGCGGGATCGTCCCTGACGTCATCACCGACCAGACATCCGCCCATGACCTTCGGGTGGGCTACATCCCAGTCGGCCTCTCACTCCCCGAGGCGGCGCGACTGCGAGAGCGAGATCCCGCCGGCTACGAGACTCGGGTGCTCGATTCGATGGTCCAGCACGTGGAGGCCATGCTGGCGCTCAAAAGCCAGGGTGCGGTGGTCTTCGATTACGGCAACAACCTCCGCGGCCAGGTCGCCGATCACCGGGGGCTCAGCGAAGCCTTCACGATTCCCGGGTTCGTGCCCGAGTATATCCGTCCCTTGTTCTGTCGCGGCGCCGGTCCCTTCCGTTGGGCGGCGTTGTCGGGCGACCCCGCCGACATCGCAGCGACCGACCGTGCCGTGCTGGAGACCTTCCCCAAGAACGAAGCGCTGGGTCGTTGGATTTCGCGCGCGCGGGAGAAGGTCCATTTCCAAGGCCTTCCGGCTCGCATCTGCTGGCTGGAATACGGTGAGCGGGCCGAGATGGGCTTGCGGTTCAACTGGATGGTGAAGACGCGTCGCGTGGCCGCCCCGCTGGTGATCGGACGCGACCACCTCGACACCGGGTCGGTCGCGTCACCCAACCGAGAAACCGAAGCAATGCGCGACGGCTCCGATGCGATTGCGGACTGGCCGCTCCTTAATGCGATGCTCAATACGGCATGCGGCGCGAGCTGGGTATCGCTACATCATGGAGGCGGCGTGGGGATCGGCTATTCGATTCACGCCGGCATGGTGATCGTGGCGGATGGAACTGACACAGGAGATCGCCGGCTCGAGCGCGTGCTCACCGCCGACCCCGGCACCGGGGTGATGCGGCACGCGGATGCGGGGTATGAGATCGCGGTCGAAACCGCGCGGGAGCGCGGGGTGGACCTCCCTATGATCAACCGCGTGAACAGTGAACAGTAACCAGTGAACCGGGGGCTCAGTCTGCGCACCGAGGCGCCTGTTCACCGTTCGCTGTTCACCGTTCACGTTTTGTAGTTGTCATGCCTCTCCTCCGCAACATTGGCCTGCTCGCGACCTGCCGTGCCGAAGGCCTCCAGGGTGACATCCATGCCATACCCCACGCCGCGCTGGCGTGGGACGACGGGCGCATCGTTTGGGTTGGGCCGGAATCGGACTTGCCCGCGCGGTTTCAGGCGGGCGAAACGCTGAGCGCTGGCGGACGCCTGGTCATTCCCGGCCTGGTGGACTGTCATACCCATCTCGCTTTCGGCGGCTGGCGGGCGGAGGAGTTCGAGCGCCGCGTGCGGGGAGAGAGCTATCTCCAGATCGCCGCCTCGGGCGGCGGGATTGCCGCGACCGTACGAGCGACCCGCGCCGCGTCGCAGGACGTGCTGCTCGAACGGGCCGCCGCCGTGCTCGACGGCATGCTGGCGCTGGGCGTTACCACGGTCGAATGCAAGAGCGGCTATGGGCTCGACGAAGCCTCCGAGCTCAAGCTGCTCCGGGTCTATCGCAGGCTCGCCGAGCAAGGGCCGCTGCGACCGGTGCCTACGCTCCTGGCCGCACACGCAGTTCCCTCCGAGTATCGCGATCGACGCGACGCCTATGTCGCGCTCGTGGTCGACCGAATCATTCCTGCTGTGGCCCGGGAGCGTTTGGCTCGCTGCTGCGACGCGTTCGTTGAGGACGGTGCCTTCACCGTGGACGAAGCGCGACAGATACTCCGCGCCGGGCGGGCTGCCGGACTGGCGCCTAAGCTCCATGCCGATCAGCTGACGTCGGGGGGCGGGGCCGAGCTCGCAGCGGAGTTGGGTGCCCTCTCGGCGGACCACTTGGAATGCGTGTCGACCGGCGGGATCGCGGCGCTCCGCCAGGCGGGGGTGGTGGCCGTGAGCTTGCCGATCGCAACTCTCTACCTGGGTCAGGCGCCGATGCCGGCCCGCCGGTTGATCGACGCCGGCGTGCGGGTGGCGGTCGCGACCGACTTCAATCCGGGCTCAGCGCCGAGTTGGCATCTTCCGCTTGCCCTCACACTCGCGTGTACCCTGCAGCGAATGACGCCGGCGGAGGCTCTCAAGGGTGCGACCATTCACGCCGCTAGGGCCATCGGACTGGAATCGGAGATCGGTTCGCTCGAGGTCGATAAGGCCGCCGACTTCGCGATCATAGACGCGCCCGAAGTAAATCACTGGCTGTATCAGTTTCGTCCCAATGCCTGCGTCGAAACTGTGATAGGGGGCGTGACTCGATGGCGGGCCTGATGACGCCCGAGGAGCTGCTCGCGCGGCTGGTCGCCTTCGATTCGTCCAGTCAGGTCAGCAATCGCCCGATCGCCGATTTCATTTGCGACTATCTCGACGCTCCTGACGTCCGGATCTTTCGCAACCCATCGGCGGGGGGCGACAAGCTGAACCTGGTGATTGCCGGCGGCCCTAGCGGGGACCATGCCGGTGGACTGACGCTCTCCGGGCACCTCGATACCGTTCCCTTTTCCGAACCGGATTGGGTCAGCGACCCACTCTCCCTGACTCGGCGGGACGCCTGCCTCGTCGGGCGTGGCGCGTGCGACATGAAGGGGTTCCTGGCGCTGGCGATTCACCGATTCGCAAGCATACCTAAGGCGCCGCTGCGCCGTCCGCTGGTCCTTCTCCTCACTCACGACGAAGAACTGGGCACCCTGGGCTCACGCCGCTTCGTCGAGACGTGGACTGGCGCAGTGGCACTGCCGCGTGCGACCGTGATCGGAGAGCCGACCTCGCTGTCGGTGATCCGGCTCCACAAGGGCCATCTGAAGCTTCGAGTGGTCATCCAGGGTCGGGCGGGCCACAGCGCATACCCCGCAACGGGGACCAACGCGATCGAGCTGGCGGGTGCGGTAGTCCAGCGCCTGGGCGAGTTCTCCCGTTCGCTCGCCGGCGAGGCTACTGCGGAAGCTGGTCTTTTCGGGTCCGTGCCCCACGCCACGGTAAACCTGGCGACCATAGCGGGCGGCGTCGCCCTCAACGTCATTCCCGAACGCTGCGTGCTCGAGCTCGGCATCCGAACGATGCCCGGGATGACCGCGGCGCGGGTGACCGAACAGGTTCGCCGAGCGGTAGCAGCGGCGGTCGGGGACTGCGGTGTGGTCGAGACGATCGGCGACAGCCCGGCTCTGCAAACGAGCGAGCATGCGCCGATCCACGTTGCGCTTTGCGATCTCATGGGTCAGGAAGGCTCGCGCGCGGTTGCATTCGCGAGCGACGGGGGATGGCTGCAGACACTGGACCTCGACTGCGTCCTGTGGGGCCCTGGTTCGATCGAGGCTGCCCACCAGGCGAACGAATGTCTGCCGGTGGCCGAGTTCGAGCGTGGCGGCAGGTTGCTGGAGCGAGTGGTGCACACGTGGTGTGTCGCCGACGGTTCGAGGTGAGGCCATGACGCAACTGGTCGAAGCCGACCTGACCTGGACCGGGACCCGGTTCGAATCCCACACTCAGATCGCCATCGGCGATGATGGCCGAATCGAAGCCGTGGGGCCGTTAGGGCGCACCCCGACGCTCCGATTGGCGCGGCGAGCCATGCTTCCCGGCTTCGTCAACGCGCACTCGCATGGCTTTCAGCGCGGCCTCCGCGGCAAGGGCGAACGATTCCCGAGTGGGGCGGGGAGCTTCTGGACCTGGCGTAACGCGATGTACGAGCTGGCGGATTCGCTGGATCTTGAAACCGCGCACGCGCTATACCTCCAGGCGTTCAGGGAGATGCGCGATGCCGGCATCACGACCTGCGGCGAGTTTCACTACTTGCACCACCTGGAGGCCGACCGCGACTATGAGTTCGATGGGGTCGTCCTCGACGCCGCGCGGGCAGCGGGGATTCGCCTGACGCTCCTCAACGCGTTCTATACCACCGGCGGTGTCGGCCGGCCCCTGCAACCGGCACAACGGCGCTTCGAGTCGAAGGACCTGTCCGCGTATTGGGCGGCGCTCGACCGGTTGTTGGCCCGCTGTGATCCACGGCTTCAAACGGTAGGCGTGGTCGCGCACAGCATACGAGCGGCGCCGCTCGATGCGATCGTGGCACTCCACCGCGAGGCGCAGCGGCGCGGGCTCCGGTTTCACATGCACGTCGAGGAACAACGCGCCGAGATCGACGAGTGCCGGGCTGCGTACGACCGCCGCCCGATGGAGCTTCTGAACGAGGCCTTGAAGATTGCCGGCAACCTCACGGCGGTGCACTGCACCCACACCGACCCTCGTGACATGACCCGGTTTCTCGCTGCCGGAGGATCGGTTTGCGTCTGCCCGCTGACGGAGGGCAACCTGGGGGACGGGCTCCCGGCCCTCGATCTGGTTCACGCTGCGGGCGGCCGCCTGAGCATCGGCACGGACTCTAATGCCCGCATCTGCATGCTGGAGGAAATGCGGTGGCTCGAGTACGGTCAGCGGCTTCGCCGCGAAGAGCGGGGCGTCCTGACTGACTCGGCGGGTCGGGTCGCGACCGCCTTGCTGGACGCGGCTACGGCTGGGGGAGCGGCGGCGTTGGGTGTTCAAGCCGGCCGGCTGGAGGCCGGCTACTGGGCTGACTTCGTCGTGGTGGATCTCGATGTGCCTTCGTTGGCTCGGCTCGATGCCGAGAGCTTGCTCGAGGGGCTGATTTTCGGGGCTGGTGATGGGGCCATCGTCGGCACCATGGTGGGCGGGGACTGGCGCGAGTGCGGTGCCGCGGCTCGCCATTGTTAGCGAGGCGATGGCTGCCGGGCACGTGCGCTACTGGCGCGTCCCGCCGGGGTGCCACATTATGGGGGGCTTGCCATGGCGTCGGCGAGGCCGTGCCACAACTCCCTTGGGCAATAGAGGAGGGTAAACTGATGCCGGTTTGGTATCGCGGTGCCACTAATGCGCCATCGCTGGCTTTGCTGGGCCTGCTCACAGTTACCGCCTGTGGCGGCGCTGGAGGGAAGTACGCCGGGAACTATAAGCGCGACCTCTACGGCGAGGGTGAAGTCCAGATGAAGGTCGGCAGCGACGGAACCATCGAGCTCACGCTCCCGTCGCCTCGCTGGGCCGACAATCCCAGCCGGAAGGGGAAGGCCACCTTCAAGGGGGATACGTTGATCTTCCCGGTCGATACGACGGCCGCCAAGTGCGCGACCCAGGAGGCTCGCTACGTGCTCGGGTCAAGCGACGGCGGCCTAGTCGTCGCGGGTGTCGGTCTCGACAACTGTGGCTCCCGGCGTGCTGCCCTCTCGGGATCCTGGACGAAGAGCTAAGACCTAACTTGCCCGCGGCCACTGCTGAGTAACGCAGTGAAAGGCGCCCAGACCCCAGACGAGGTCGGCACAGTCGATAACGACGACTCGGCGTCCGGGAAACAGTCGCTCCAGCGTTGCCTGAGCCTTTCCGTCTTGATCGGGGTCGTAACCGGGTAGCAGGACGACGCCGTTCGCGATGTAAAAGTTGGCGTAGCTCGCCGGCAACCGCTGTCCGTCGTGGTAAAGCGGACGGGGCATCGGAAGAAGCTCCACCCGGAGCGGTCGGCCGTCCTGGTCGGTCATGGTGCGGAGCCGCTGCAGGTTTTCCTGCAGCGGCTCGAAGTTTTCGTCCTGCGGATCCTCCTCCACTACGGTGACGACCGTCCGAGGGTCCACGAACCGGGTGAGGTCATCCACGTGGCCGTCGGTATCGTCTCCTGCAATTCCATCGCCCAGCCACAGAATGTGCGTGACCCCAAGATACGCTCGCAGGTACTCCTCGATGTCGCCTCGTTCCAGCTCCGGGTTGCGATTGGGGTTGAGCAGGCAGGCTTCGGTCGTGAGCAATGTGCCCTGACCGTTGACGTCGAGCGAGCCGCCTTCCATGACGATGCCGGGGTGAAAGACGGTGAGGCCGAGCTCCTGCCCGATCAGGCTCGGGATGACGTCATCCTGCGCAAACGGGGGATATTTCCCGCCCCAGGCGTTGTAGTCCCAGTCTACGATTGCCTCTTCGGTCAGACCGTTCTGCTGCCGCTGGACAAAGATCGGACCGTGGTCGCGACACCATGCGTCGTCGGTCGGGTGGCCGTGGAAAAACACTCGCTGCATGGGGCATCTGGCCCGTTCGAGCAGCGTCCTGACGTCGGCTTCCATGTCCGGCCCCGCCACATTGATGTGCACCTCTTCATGCTCGGCGAGCACCCGTACCATCTGCGCGAAGATGCCGGGCACCGGCTCGAACTTGCCGGGCCATGAAGCTTCCTTGTGGGGCCAACTGAGCCAGGTGCCGCGATGGGGGGCCCACTCGGGCGGCATGCGGAAACCGAGAGAAGACGGTGTAGGAGAATCGGGCATCAGCTCAGGAAAAGCGTGAACGGTGAACGGTGAACAGTAAACGGGGGGTCTCCATCACCGGATGCCCCCCGTTCACCGTACCGTTCGCTGTTCACGCAGTTTCAGTCCAAATACCTCTTTGTAAGATCGGCGTACGCGTCAATTCTCCGATCCCGCAGGAAGGGCCAGTGGGTCCGGCTCACGTCCACCTTCGTGAGATCGCAGGCTGCGACCACCACCTCTTCCGCGTGCCCTGCCTTCGCGAGGGTCCGTCCACCCGGATCGGTCACGAAGCTCCCGCCCCAGAACTCGAGCCCACCGGCGGGGTCGCCTTCGTGTCCCACGCGATTCACGGCGCACACATATACCCCGTTCGCGATCGCGTGGCTTCGCTGAATCGTCTCCCAGGCCGCCTGCTGCTGCGCCCCGTGCTCCGCCTTCTCTGCTGGCAGCCAACCGATTGCCGTGGGATAAAACAGAATCTGGGCGCCGGTAAGCGCGGTGAGGCGGGCAGCTTCGGGATACCACTGATCCCAACAGATCAGGACCCCGATCCGGCCGAACTTCGTATCCCAGGCGCGAAAGCCGAGGTCGCCTGGCGTGAAATAGAACTTCTCGTAGTACTGCGGGTCGTCCGGAATGTGCATCTTCCGATACTTCCCGAGGTACCGGCCATCGGCGTCAATGATCGCGGCGGTGTTGTGGTACAGACCCTCCGCTCGCCGCTCGAACAGCGAGGCGATGATTACCACACCCAGCTCGGAGGCGACGCGCGACAGCGCCTCCGTGCTGGGCCCGGGGATCGATTCGGCCAACTCGAAGAAGCGATGATCTTCGGTCTGGCAGAAGTACTGGCTCCGGAACAGCTCGGGCAGGCAGATGATCTGCGCGCCTTGGGCGCTCGCCTCGCGGACTCCCGCGATCGCCTGGCGGAAATTGTGCTCCGGGTCGACTGTGCAGCGGGTCTGGATCAGGCCCAGGGTCACCGATGTGGGAGAAGTCGGCATGGGCCAAAGATAGCCAAGGGTCAGTCCGGTGGCGGCCCCAACTCGAGCCGCGCCGCCCCCAGGTGAAAGTGCCAGCGTGGGGTCACCGATTCTCCCTGCCGGGTGCGGTCCAGGCCCCGCTCAGATTTGGCGACGGTCTCGATGGGGAACGTCCAGATCTCGGCCTCGGGCGCATGCCCGATGGCGAGCGGGCGGAAGAGCGACAGCTCCGGTGCAAAGAGGGCGTCGCCGTGATCGCTCTCAGGGGCCCATTCGTACGCCAGCTCGATCTTCCCGTCGGCGAAAATCCGAATCGTCTTGAGCAGGGGGGAACCCTCCGCTCCATGCAGTCGCAGGCGAACCTCCACCGCCCCGTGTGACTGGCTGATCTGGAAGTGGGCCGGCGTCCGGGCCCACGACCGCACTGCGGTGTATCCACCACGGGCATAGGCATCGGCCGCCAAGTCCGGCGGGAGGACCCGATCCACCCCGATCGCCCGATCATCTGCATCGAGCGGGGGGCGCTCGTCGAGTCGCAACGCCGCTTCCAGGTCGTGGATGCTCGGCGCGCCGCCCTCGCCGGCGGTCCCGTCGGCACCGCCGCTGGTCGCTGTTACGTGGTAGGCCTCGAGTCGGCGAGTCAACACGCCGGCGTAATTGATCCCGGTGGCGAAACGGGTGAGCTCCTCGATCGCTCCGCCGCGCCATGGGCTCACCACCACCGAGCACTCCGCGGAATGGACCCAGATCTCGTCATGCCCGTCCGCATCCAGATCCAGGACCTCCCAGCTCAGCCCCTCACGTTCGCGAAGTTGTGCTTCTGCGGTCGCGAGGTTGCGCCAGATCGCCTCGCGCAGGTGGGGGAGATACAGGCCACCGAAGACGCCATGCCAGTAGGCGTCGTTACACTGGGCTCGCCCGATGGCGCGGCGTGCCTCGGGCGGATCCTGCCGCATCCGGCAGAGCTCCGATAGCGCCTGCATCTTCTTGTGCATGCGGTTCGCTTCGGGGTACTTCACCAGGAAGTTGGGCCAGTGGGTGCCGCGCACCAACGCGCCGTCGGGGCCCGCCATGCGGGCCTCGCCGAGATCGTGTTCCAGGCGCGCCAGGCGAAGGGCGGCGTCAGGCGGCAGAGACCACGCTTCCATTTCGCGATACGATGCTGTGGGGAGGTAGGCAATTCCCCCGCTCGGCACGTCGGCGAGGGACTGCGCCAGGGTGCTGAGCCGCACGATGCCTCGCTCAGCGAGCTGGTGAATGGTGTGTATGAACCGATCCAGCCAGCCCTGGTGATAGACCCAATCCTTGGTTCCGGGCCAGCCACCGAACTTCTCCCCATCATCCGCCAGGACCGCAAGCTGGAGCCCTTCGGCGCCGAGCCGCTCGAGATACTCCGCAGTTTCCTCTGGGGGGCGGAATGGTATTAGGTAGCGCAGCCGTTCATCGATCGGAAACAGCGCGATGCGCTTGCCGTCGGCCTCGGTCCAATAGGGTTTGTGGAGCCGATCCTGAGGGAAGCCGCAGACAACGAAGTGACGATCGTCGACCAGCGCGTACTTCACACCGGCCTCGGCCAGGTCGGCCGCAAGCTCGGGCTGCCAGACGCGCTCCGTGAGCCAAAGGCCGGTTGCCTCGACTCCGAACCGGCGCCGGAGCGCATCCCGCATCCACCCGATCTGGTCGAGTCGGTCCTGCCGTGGAAGCGATGCGAGTACGGGCTCGTAGAAGCCGGAAAGCAGCAGCTCTACCCGCCCGTCGGCGGCCAGTCGGCCCAGCTGGTCCATCCATGCAGGCGCGTGTGCGTCGAGCCACTCGAGCAGAGGGCCGGACACGTGCAGCACGACGGGCAGGAATTTTCCTGCCGTGAGACGGTCGAGCAGGGGCGCGTACACGTCGTCGAGGTGCTGCTGGAAGACGTGGTCGAAATTGCCTACCGGCTGGTGCAGATGCAGGCCGAAGATGAAGCTTACCGGGGCCATGACTCAGGTCAGGGCCAGCGAGCGTGACCCGCTCAGGGCGGCGCTCAAGGCCGGCAACACATCGGGGAACAAGTGGTCGCGGGGTTCGAGCCGGGCGGCGAGCTGCTGCCCCTCCTCGAGCGAGGTCCCGCTTCCGGGCGTGAGCGCTGCGACCAATGTCTCGGTCTCGAGGCAGTGCTGGGTGAACCTGCGGACCGCATAGTCCACGACCGCGCCGGTCGAGATAATGAATTGCCAATCGGACGACTGGGTGAGCAGAAGCGAACGAGCCGCCTGCGCAAGCACCGTGCGGGCCGATGCGTTCGTGAGCGCATCGCCGGCGACATCCCAGAAGGCTTGCTCGAGTGGCCACATGCGCTCCCAGGTCCACGCCGTGTCCGGCCCAAGCCACATCGAGAAGTCGCCGTTCGCGCCCCAGGTCCCTTCGGGGAGCCGAATAGCCGCACGAGCGGGATGCGTGTTCAGATGGCCGGAACCGGTCACCGGTCGAACATTCGGGTGACCGGGAAGCGCACGATAAACGTCCCCGACGAACTCGGGCCCCTCGAACCACCAGTGGCCGAAGAGCTCGGTATCAAAGGGAGCCACGATCACGCCCTCGGGACCGGGCGACTCGGCGGCCGAGAGCTGATCCAACAGCCAGGCGAAATGCTCCCCGTGACCACTCGCCTGGGCCCGTGCAGCCTGCGGATCGTAGGGGCCCTTATGGCCCAGGTCGACGTTGTCCCCGGTGACCCTCCAGAGCTTGAGCCCACCGGGCCACCGAATCTTGTGAAACTCGAGATACTGTCCGTCGCCCGGATATCCGTGATGGCGGCTCCAGACCTGCATGGAGGCATGCGGGTCTCGAACGAACGCCGCGACTGCCCGACCACCTCGGGGCGGACCCACCCGATAGGCTCGGTTAGGTGAGCGCAATGCGTGCAGCCGATCAGGCTCAACGCTGTCCGGCGCTTCTCGGGGGCCGACCAGGGGATCGCCGTACACGCCGAGCGGACGTCCGGCGGCCGCGAGATGGGCGTCGATGAAGAAGAAGTTGAATCCCGCGTCGCCGAGGTGTTCTTCGATGCCGCGACGGACGCCGCTCCGCGGCGCGGTAGGCCAGGGGGCCCATGGGCCCCGCGGGCGATAGGCACACTCGGGGAGCCAACATCCCTTCGGCGCACGGCCGAACAGGCGGCGGTGTTCGGCCACCCCGACTGCGAGCTGGAGCCGGATGCTTTCGTCGCGCGCCAACAGCGGCAGGAAGCCGTGGGTGGCTGCGGAGCCGATGATCTCGATGCGACCGCTGTCCTCCAGGCCCCGAAGCGCGCCGATCAAGTCGTGGTCCACCGTGCGGAACAGATCCCGGAGGCGGATGTACCGGCTTCGCCAAAAGCCCACCAGCGGCTCGATCTCCGGATCGGTTCTGAGCAGCTCTGCATCGGCCGCGTCGCAGGCCTCGAGGCGCTGCTGGAAAAACGCCTCCAGCTCCTCGACGAACACGGGACTCGCCAGCTGATTCGCGAGGACCGGTGTAACGCCGATGGTGACGGGCGCCGGGACGCCCTCCCGCTCCAGGGCCTGCAACGACTCGAGCAGCGGCAGATAGGTATCGACGGCCGCCTCGCAGAGCCAATCGCTGCCGTGAGGCCACCGGCCATGGTTCAACACCCAGGGCAGATGGCTGTGAAGCGCTAGAACAAAGTCCATCGAATCATCCAATCAGGCGCGCGGGCCCGAAGCCGCGACACGCCGATATACGTCGAGATACGCGGCGACCGACCGTTCCCAGCTGAAGTCGCGGGCCATCGCGGACCGCCTCATCCTGCCCCAGACTTCCCGGCGCGCGAACGTGGCGAGCGCCCGTAACGCTGTGTCTTCAAGGGCCGGCGCCTCGTACGCGTCGAACAGGAATCCGGTCACGCCGTCGTCGATCGTATCGGCCAGCCCGCCAACACGACGGCCGATGGGGAGTGAACCGTAGCGCTGTGCCCGCATCTGGGTAAGTCCGCAGGGCTCGTAGAGAGACGGCATCAGAAAAAGGTCCACTCCGGCCATCAGGCGATGCTCGAGCACGTCACGAAAGTCGAGCTGAACTCCGATCCGGTCAGGTGCGCTCGCGGCCAGCGAGACCAGGGCCTGTTCGTAGTGGGGGTCGCCGCTGCCCAGGAAGACAAACTGCGCGTCCTGCTGGAGCAGTCGTTGGCTCGCGAGAATCAGGTCGAGGCCCTTCTGATGCACGAGCCGTCCCGTCATCCCGAACAGCGGCACATTCGGCCGCTCGGGCAACCCGTAGGACAGCTGCAGCCCTGCCTTGCAGCGCCGCTTACCCTCGAGCTGGTCGGCCGTATACGTGGCCAGGATCTGCGAGTCTGTCGCCGGATCCCACACCTGTTGATCGATCCCGTTCAGGATGCCGACGAGCCGGTCGCCCAAAGCAATGAACATGTCATGCAACCCGAAGCCGCCGCCTGGAGTTCTCAGCTCGGCGGCTTGCTGGGGGCTCACGGTGAGGGCCCAGTCCGCGAAGGCAAGGCCGCCCTTGAGGAAGTTGACCTTTCCGTACCACTCGAGCTGTCGCCAGTTGTACAGCTCGACCGGAAGCCCAAGCTCGAACAGCGCCTCGGGTCCAAACTGACCCTGATAGCCGGGATTATGGATCGAGATGATCGAGAGTGCGTCCCGAACCCAGGGCTCCCCCGCGAGAATGGTGCGGAGGTATGCCGAAGCGAGCGCGGTGTGCCAATCGTGGGCGTGGAGAATGAGCGGGCCCGAAGCCACTCGCGGCAGCGCGAGGCAGGAGGCCAGCGCGAAGAAGGCAAACCGGCGTGCGTTGTCGGGATAGTCGCCGCTTGGCTCGCCGTAGATCCCCGGGCGGTTGAAGAACTCGGCGTGGTCGAGGAAGAACATCCGGGGGCCATTGGGCGCGGCACCCGCGACCCGGAACAAACGCGCTTCCTCGTTGCGAGCACCGAGCGGCACCCGGAACGGGGCTCCCACGGGCTCGAGGTCGGGAGCCTCGTCACGTACCGTCCGGTAAAGCGGCATGAGCACGGAAACCGGCAACCCTGACGCCTGTTGAAACGAAGCCAGGCCCATGACTGCCTCGGCCAAGCCGCCAGTGCGCGCGTAGGGGGCGTACTCCGCGGTCAGATGAACGATCGAGACGGCTTCGCCTCGGGGAGTCAGGATAGGGGCCGTAACCCCTGTGCCGGGCACGGGCCGGGCGTCAGATCGCGGGAGGATCGTCGCCAGAAGATTCCCCTCGGGCCGCCGGCGCGTAGTACTCCTGGACATACTCCTGTATCATCCGCCGAGCGGTGAAGCGGGTTCCCGCGAGCCGGATGGAGCAGCGCATCTTCTCTACCCAGCCCAACGGGACGCCGTGAGCGTCCCGATTGTAGTAGAGCGGGACGACCTGCTCTTCCAGCAGCCGGTAGAACCGCTCGGCGTCCGCCGCGTCAGCATCCTCGTGCTCGCCACTGGGCTGAATGGCCCAGCCGGCCAGGCCGTCGTAGCCCTCCTTCCACCAGCCGTCGAGCGTCCCGAGCTGGGGCACGCCGTTCAGGGCGGCCTTCATGCCGCTGGTGCCGGACGCCTCGAGAGGCGGGCGAGGCAGGTTAAGCCACAGGTCCGTGCCCTGGACCAGCAGGTGAGCGAGGTGCATGTCGTAGTCTTCGAGGAATGCGACTCGTCCCTCGAACGCCGGGTCACGAGTGAACTGGTAGACGCTCTGCAGTACTTCCTTGCCCGGATTGTCCGCCGGATGGGCCTTCCCGGCGAACACGATCTGCACTGGGCGACGAGCGTCGGTCAGCAACCGCCGGAGCCGTTCCAGATCGCGAAAGACCAGATTGGCGCGCTTGTAGGTAGCGAACCGGCGACCGAAGCCGATCGTCAAGGCCTTGGGATCGAGTAGCGTGCCGGCGCCGACTACCTGGGCGGCTTCTTTGTGCTGCCCTGCGAAACGATGGCGGGCGTCCTCGCGAATGAAGTCCAGCAGCGCCCCCTTGAGCTCGAGGTGCACCCGCCACAGCTCTTCCCGGTTAAGGGTAAGTACCTGGTCCCAGAGCGCAGGGTCGTCCTTGCGGTCCAGCCAGTAGGGTCCCAGGTGCTGGTCGAGCAGCTCCATGATCTGCGCGGCCATCCAGGTGCGCAGATGCACGCCGTTCGTCACGTGTCTGATCGGCACCGTTTCCCAGGGGCGCCCAGGCCAGAAATCGCGCCAGAGGTGCCGGGACAACTGACCGTGTTGGCGGGAGACTCCGTTCACGCGCGAGGCGCATCGGATCGCGGTGGCGGTCATGTGGAATAGATCGGGCATTGCCGGGTGATAACCCAGATGAAGCAGTGCCTCCCGATCCACACCCATCTGCTCCCAGACGGGACCAATACACTCGGCGACGTCATCCACGTCGAAAGCGTCGTGCCCCGCGGGCACGGGTGTGTGCGTCGTAAAAATGCTGCGAGCGCGCACCGCTCGGAGCGCATCGGAGAAAGGCATCCCCTGCTCGGCGCACTCGCGGATGCGCTCGATCATCATGAAGGCCGCGTGGCCCTCGTTGGCGTGCCAAACCGAAGGGTTGATCCCCAGGGCCCGGAGAACGCGAACGCCGCCCGCACCGAGGATCCACTCTTGCCGCAGCCGAAGGGCAGGTCCGCCGGCGTAGAGCTTGTTCATGAGGCCCCGGTCCGCGGGATGATTCATCTCGACATTGGTATCGAGCAGATAGACCGGGATCCGACCAACCATGACCCTCCACGCGCGGACGTAGACCGGTCTTCCGGCGGTCTCTACCGTGGCGAGAATCGGCTCGTGATTGGGGCCCAAGACCGGTTCGAGCGGGGTTCGGGTGATGTCATACTCTTCATCGCTGTCTTGCTGCCATCCGTCGAGCCGGAGACGTTGGTCGAAGTATCCCTTCATGTAGAACAGGCCGACACCGACCATCGGGACGGCGAGATCCGAGGCAGACTTGCAATGATCGCCGGCCAGCACGCCCAGGCCTCCGGAATAGATCGGGACCGATGCGTGCAGCCCGAACTCGGCGCAGAAGTACGCCACCGGACCGTCCGCGTACCCAGGATAGTGCCGGTTGAACCAGGTATCCGTGCTGGTCAGCGCGTGCGCCATCCGGCTCATGACCTCATCGTACTGGCGCAGGAAATCACTCTGACTCGCCGCCGCGGCGATACGGGCGGGGTCAACCTGGCACAGGAAGTCGAGCGGATTGTGACGGACTTGATGCCAGAGTGGTGCATCGATGGAGCGAAATAGCGACCGGGCCTCCCAGCTCCAGCTCCACCACAGGTTCATTGCAATGGAAGCGAGGCCTTCGATGCGGGCAGGAAGGTACGGGATCCGGGATTGCTGGGTCAGCATAGGCAGGGGAAGGTAATTCAGGACAGCGTGAACAGTGAACAGTCAACAGTGAACAGGGGCTCAAATGGGCGCGGAGTCGCCGGTTTACTCTTCACCGTTCACGCAGGTCAATGGACTAGCTTCTTGTATCGAATCCGATGCGGCTGGTTGGCGTCGACACCTTTCCGTCGCTTGAGGTCGGCCGCGTAGTCCTGATAGTTCCCCTCGAACCAGACCGCTTCGCTGTTGCCCTCGAACGCAAGGATGTGGGTCGCGATCCGGTCCAGGAACCACCGGTCGTGGCTGATCACGACGACGCATCCCGCGAAGGCAACCAGGGCTTCTTCCAGGGCGCGCAGCGTGTCGACGTCCAGATCGTTGGTTGGTTCGTCCAGCAGAAGCACGTTCCCGCCGCTCTTGAGCAGCTTCGCGAGATGGACTCGATTGCGCTCGCCGCCAGACAAGTCCTTCACCCGCTTCTGCTGATCCGATCCTCGGAAGTTGAAGCCGGCGCAATACGCCCGGGCGTTCACCTGACGCTTGCCGAATTGCAGCGTGTCCTGGCCACCCGAGATTTCCTCATAGACGGTCTTCTCACCTTCCAGTGATTCCCGGCTCTGATCCACGTACGCGAGCCGGACGGTCTTGCCGACGATTAACTCGCCGGCATCGGACTTTTCCTGGCCGGTGATCATCCTGAAGAGAGTCGTCTTGCCGGCACCGTTCGGCCCGATAACCCCGACGATGCCTCCGCGTGGCAACGCAAAGTTGAGCCCCTCGAAGAGCAGCAGATCGCCATACCCCTTCGAAACATTCTTGGCGATCACGACCTCGTCTCCCAGTCGCTCCGGCACCGGGATCAGGATTTCCGCATTTCCTTCAGTTTGTCGCTCGGCCTCAGCGCGAAGCTCCTCGTACCGTGTGATACGGGCTTTGCTCTTGGCCTGTCGAGCCCGTGGGGCCATGCGAATCCACTCGAGCTCGTGCGCCAGGGTCTTCTGCCGGGCGGACGCCTGCTTCTCTTCACCAGCCAGGCGCTGCTGCTTCTGCGCCAACCAGGAGGAGTAGTTGCCTTCCCACGGGATGCCAGCACCCTGGTAGAGCTCGAGAATCCACTTGGCGACGTTGTCGAGGAAGTAGCGGTCGTGCGTCACGGCGACCACGGTCCCGGGAAACTCTGCCAGATACCGCTCCAGCCACCACACGCTCTCAGCGTCCAGGTGGTTAGTCGGCTCATCCAACAGCAGCATGTCGGGTTGGGCTAGGAGGACCTGGCAGAGGGCCACCCGGCGGCGCTCACCGCCCGAGATCTTGCCTACGTCTGCGTCCCCTGGCGGCAACCGCAGCGCGTCCATGGCGAGGTCGATCTTGTGATCCAGCTCCCAGAGACCCAGCGCGTCGATCTGCTCCTGGAGATCGCCCTGCTTCTCCAGCAGACGGTTCATCTCGTCGTCCTCCATCGGCTCGGCGAACCGCGCGCTCAGCTCTTCGAACTGGGTGAGCAGCGCACGCTGCTCCGCCACCGCCACCTCCACGTTTCCGCGAA
>DATJGL010000346.1:0-5912 GCA_035495075.1 Gemmatimonadales bacterium | reverse complement strand
AGACTGGGCGAGCTGCCGGATCTCCAGCGACAGATTGCCGTGGACATCGCGGGTTCGATCAGTGCCAGCCTCAAGGGTACGGAGCGCTCCCGCCTCGAAGCACGCCGTGCGGTGAATCAACCGGCCTACGAGGCCTACCTTCGCGGCCGTTTCCACCTGGAGCACGACGAGCTGGAGCGGGCGAGAGCACTGTTCGAGCAGGCCAACCGGATCGCTCCCGACTGGGCGCCGCCCTACGTCGGCCTGGCCAACTACTACACGTCGCTCCCTTTCTATGCCGATGTCTCGCCGGCAGAGGTATTGCCCAAGGCGCGAGCCGCCCTGGTTCACGCTCTCGAGCTGGACGAGACGCTGGCGGAGGCGCACGCGGCGAACGCGTACATCCGGGCGTACTACGAATGGGACTGGCGCGCCGCCGAGCAGGAGTTCCGACGCGCCCTCGACCTACGACCGAACTACGCCGACGCGCACTTCTCCTATAGTCGCTTTCTCGCGTCGCGCCGCCGGTTCGACGAGGCGATCGCGCAGCTCGGGCGAGCTGTTGAGTTGGACCCGCTATCACTTCAGCTGCACGCGAACCGGGCCCTGCTCGATTACTTCGCGGGCAAGTATGGCGAGGCTGAGCGCCGGCTGCGGGACGTTCTCAAGAGCGACTCCACCGACGTGCTGGCCAAGTGGGGATTGGCGCTCGTGGCCGAACAGCAAGGGAGGCTGGACGAGGCGATCGCGATCCTGGAGCCGATCAGTGGCACCAGCAACAACCGCAAGTCGTCGCTTGGCCACGCCTATGCAGTCGCCGGAAAAGTCGCCAAGGCGCGAAGCGTGCTCGACTCGCTTCGCGAAGCCGCAGCCGGAAGCTACGTCCCGTCCTACTGGTTCGCGCTGGTGCACGCCGGACTCGGAGAGCGCGATCAAGCGCTCCGCTACCTGGAGCGGGCGTACCAGGAGCGCTCAACCGTGCTGGCGTACGTATTGATTGATCCGCGGCTCGCTCCCCTGCGGGATGACCCTCGGTTTCTTGCCTTGGCACGACGGCTCGAGGGTAGCGATCAATAGTCGAGGCTTGGGATCTTCACTCCTCTGTCCGTATGAGGCTGCCGATCAGGGCCGCAGTTGCGGCGCAGGGAACCGCAATGATGAGGATAGCACGTCCGACCTCGTCGCCCTGACACGCCGTGTCGGGATCGCCACAGAAGCCGACCAGGAATATCGTCGTTGCCGCGGCCCCTACCAGTCCCCCAATGAGCAAGCCGGTCGCTGTGTGAGAGCGGGTCGTGGGTTGCTCCGGCAGCGACGCGCCGGCAATTCGGCTCCGCAGAGAGAGCGCACGGAGTCGAGCATCGGCTGGCACCTCCCCGGACCAGCGGGCAAACGGAGCGGGAGGGGCTTGGGCTGGCAGGGCTGCCGGGACGGTGGCGCCGGCCGCAGCCAACAGGAGATCGGTTAGGAGTGCAATTCGGGCACGCATCTCAGCGAACGCCGACCTTGATTCGGAGCCTCTAACTTGGCTTGTTCGGGACAAGAGTACATCGCAGATTTGGTGACGTGCTCGGAGAAGGAAAGATGACACCGACCGTTGAACTCATCTACTTCAGCAATTGCCCCCATATTGCTTCAGCGCGCAACGCACTGGTACGGGCTTTCCAAGCGCTCCGAATGAAGCCGGAGTGGCAAGAATGGAATCAGGACGATCGTACAGCCCCCGCGGCAGTCCGGAGATATCCGTCACCAACGGTGTTGGTCGGCGGGCATGATGTTCAGGGAGGCGCTGGCAGGTTTCAAGGCATGGCGTGTCGGACCGGCGGGCCGCCGACGGCAGACGAGATCCGCTGGGCACTAGCCGAGATTCTGTCCGCACGCTGAGCCCGCCTGAAAGGGACGGGCGGAGCAAGGGCTGGGTATCCGCCCCTGCTCCGCCCTCAAGGTACCGGCTTCAGCTTCCTTGCTTCAGCCACTCTCCTTCAGCGCCCGAAGTTCATCGCCCCGATCAACCCGAACGACACGTCTCCGCCATCCAGCCCGACGGGGAAGCTCAGGCTGGGGTTCACGCTGAACCGCGAATGGAACACGAATCCAGTCCCCAACGTGAGCAGGCCGTAGCTCTGCGACTCGGACGACGAGGTCGTGCCGTTATCGACCTTGGCCCGAGTGTTGGCGAATTGGAAGCTTGCATTGGGAAGGATCCCGACCTGCGAGCTGCGATTGACCAGCACGCCGGCCGACGCGCCGAACGCGAACGTGCGGCTCGACATGTCCACGCCAGTGCCCAAGACGTTGTTGGGGCCAGACCCAAGGCTCAGGCTCGCGATGGGGCACAGCTCAGCCATCCGGCTCGCGCGGAGCGGAATCTGGTACCCGCCCCCGACGCCGTAGTCAACGGACGACCCATCGAGGCCGTCATACGAAGTGGTCCCGATTTCGGCTTTGCCATACAGGCCCTTAGGGACGCCGTATCCGAATGTTCCGTCGAAGGTGTTCGCTCCATTAGCGAACTGCCCGCCACCGGCAACCTGCATCCGGCCGCTGGAGAACGAGGGCATGCCAGCACAGGCCTGCGCCTTGGCTTGGGTACTCAGGTAGAAGGAAAGGGCCGTCGCGAGAAGCAGAATGCGCCGCATGGGGGTCTCCCGGCTGTGGGGTGCTGTCCGTGTCAGGCAACCAGACGTCTTGCAGGAAGCGAGACTCTGCTGCCTTGAACTGTTGCTGGTGGCTCAACTTGCACTCCACCGCGGGGGTGATTGGCAACCCTCATGCCTTGGCATCGTGCAAGCAAGTGCACCTAGCCCAAGCAGAGCGCTACTCCTCCCGTGACGACCAACGCTCCTCCCCAGATCAGGTCCAGATTGATCCACATCGTTCGAAGCATTCGAAGGCCGAGCTTCCGGTAAACGATCACCGCAATGAGCCCGGTGACCAGCAGGTAGCCGGCGCTGTGCAGCGCCGTTGCCCAGAGACCGGTGGCGACAGGGCCGGAGAGCGGCACCACGGACGCCCGGGCGATGTGCATAGCATGCATGCCGGACATCCCGGGACCGTTCGCCACATGCGAACGGCCGACAAGGAATGGCAGCACCATAAGCCCGGCCCCGTGCGCGGTCGCCATCAGGAACGACCAGGTCGTCAACTCGCGGAAGCCGACGCGCATCCCACCGTACCGCGGATGCCGATGTCGCACGAGCCGCAGTGCCCCGAGCCCAAGGAGCAAGCCGCCGATGATCCACCGGAGCGCGGCGGCCGGCATGAGCCGCCCCAGCGCCGCCGCAGCGAGGACGGCGGCGCCGACTGCCAGCGCATGACCCAGTGCCAGCGGAGATAGAGCACGCCACACGGCGCGGACGCGCCCTTCCTGCATTCCGAGCGCGACGGCGAACAGCCAGCCCATCCCGGGATTCAGCCCGTGACCCGCGCCCAGCGCCGCCAGCGTCAGCCACGACCAGGTCATCGCCCGTCTCCCCCTTTCAGGCGTAGCAGAAGGAGTCGGACGAGGCGTCACCACCCTCCAGCCGCACTTGGTGCGGGCG
This sequence comes from Gemmatimonadales bacterium, assembly GCA_035495075.1. Taxonomy (GTDB): domain Bacteria; phylum Gemmatimonadota; class Gemmatimonadetes; order Gemmatimonadales; family GWC2-71-9; genus DASQPE01. The sequence continues at coordinate 2,391 of DATJGL010000346.1, read as the reverse complement.
AAGGCCGTCCTCGAATTCGACCAGGAAGCGCTGATCCGTCGACAAGCCACCGCCCGGAGCCGCGTCGATCTTTGCCATCCACCCGCGAATGCCGTCGGGATAGACCTGCGCGTCCCAAGGCGAATAGAGCGAGTTGGTGACATAGACCCGCCGACCGTCGCGGCTTACCTCGACCATTTGCGGACCGCCGTTGAGGCGCTTGCCCGGGTCCGACGGGTGGGCGCTGCGGGCCACGATCCCGCCGAGCTTGACACTGCCCGTGAAGACCGGATTGAAGGGGTCGCTCACGTCGTACTGCCGCAGCTCGCCGGTCCCCCAGCACGACACGTAGAGAAAGCGGTCGTCCACCGACAGGTTGATGTCCGTCACAAACGGCGGCACGGCCTTGAAGCCCTTGAGCAGCGGCGGCAGATCAGCCTCATCCGCCGGCACGGCAGGGACTGTGATGACCTTCTTGGTCTTCCACTCCCCCTTCCCGTTCCCGTTCGAGTTGTCGAGGTACCAGAGGAAGATCGAGCTCGACAGATCAGTCAGCGAGACGACCACGCCGACGAAGCCGTAGGCACGAGTCGGGTTGTGGGCTGGCCTAAGCTCGAGCACCATCTGCTGCTCGGCGCCGAGGTCGAGCTCCTGGAGGTGGGTACGCTTGCGCATGTCCCACACGTGCAGCTTGTGACCGTACTTGCCGCCCAGCAGCAGCTCTGGGTTCACGCCGTCCTTCACCATGTTGGGCGTGCCCCACTCGCTGGTGATCATGACGTCGTGCCCCAGGTGCCAGAAAAAGTCGTAGGCCAGATACTGGGGGCCGCGGTCCTTTTCCCACCGGCCTTTCACCTCGAAGGTCTCGTGGTCGAGCGTGAAGATGCCACCGGGTCCGTTGCCGTCCGGCGCCCCCAGGGCGTTCAGGTAGATCCCGTCGGGCCCGCAGTGCACCGTATGCGGCGCGGCATACCCAGTCTTCGCGATCACCTCCATACCCTCGATCACCTTCACCAGCGCGGGTTGCCGAGGATTGGGCTTCGTGTCGAGGATGTGGATGCGTGACGAATGCGTACCCGGAACGACGAGATAGCGTCGCTCGACGTGGGCGTTGGGCGCGTAGGGGCAGAGATGCGAGCTGCAAGCATTCCAGCCGAAATGGTGCAGCTCGTTTCCTCCATGCGGGAAATCCGTGCGGCCCACCAACCGACCGTAGGTGGGGCTGGCAGGATTCGTGTCCACCACGCCGAGGGCGTCGCGCTGGCCGTTGCCACCAGGGGCGAGCAGCGCGACATAGGCCAACTCCTCCGGCGGAGCCTCCGTGGCCAGTTTCGGGGAGGCATAGAACGATGGGTCGGGACGCAGGCGTGCCATGCGTAGCTCCTGGTTGAGATCCGTAATGGGTCTTCACCAGGTATCTGCGTAGAACCGGGCTCCCGGCAGACATCCCGCCCGGACGGCTGGGTCAAGCGGAGGGCTGAGGGGGCAGCTCGGAGACCGCCCTGCTCAATGAGTCGAACGCGGCGGGCGTCGGGACACCGTGGCTCCAATGCGATCCAGCGCGGCCCGGGCCGTACGCTCCTCCAGCTCCGCCTCGTCGGTATTACCCAGGGACGAATACGCTTGCGAGAGGAGGAACCTGCTTTGGGCAAGCTCGAACGGCAGGTCGATTTCCGCCCAGATCCGGCAGGCGCGCCGGAGGTGTACCACAGCCTGCTCGGCCCGTCCATCTGCGAGCTCAACCCTGCCCCGGGAGAGCGCGGCCGAAGCCACGAGTGCAGGTGACGTGTAGGTCGTTGTGATAGTTTCCAGCTCCGATGCTCCCTCCGCAGCCGGGGCGATTTCACCGCAGGCGAGTCCGATCTCGACGAGAGCCGGCAGCAGTTTAGCGCGCTCAAGCGCCGTGAGCCGCGGCTCGATCAGGGCTCGCTCGATCATCGCGCGTGCCGCATCGGACCTCCCCTCCGCCAATCGCAGCAATGCCAGGCCGGGCTGTGGATCCCGACCTCGGGAATGCGCCTGGCTGAACATCTCCTCGGCACCGGGGAGGTCGCCTTTGCACCGGCGGATCTCACCGAGCTCGTAAAGAGCTTCACCAGCGACATCGACCAGGAAATCGGCCAGTTCCCCGGCAGCGCGCCGGGCCTCGTGTTCCGCTTCCGTCAGCGCGCCCCGCAGCCGAAGAATGCCGGCTCGGTGAACCCGGCAGATGCCGGGATATGCCGAGTCGGCGTGCGGCTCAGACCAGCTGTGTGCCGCGTCGTACCACTCCGCCGCCCGGCCGAAATCTCCCACCCGCTCGCAGATACTCATCATGTTGCAGTAGGCACGCCCCGCCGTACGCGGCGTCAGCTCGCCCGCGGTAGCGGCGGTCATCGCCTCGTCGATGAGCGCCATTCCTTCCTTCACCCG
>DATJGL010000345.1:0-3087 GCA_035495075.1 Gemmatimonadales bacterium | reverse complement strand
AGCGGCTGGGGCGGGAGCCGAGGCCGTACGCCGGAGTGCGACTACCGATCGTCCGCCGGATCACGGAGTACCTCGATCTGGTCGAGCGCGATGGTGCGCGGTGGCTCGCCTGCTCGCGGTGCAAGCAGCCGCTGGGGCCGGCGCAGGAGAACTACAAGCTGCACTGCCACCGGAACGACCGGACGATCCAGGCAGCGAACACGCTGATCGGCGAGCCGCATCGGTTCATCGACGACACCGTGCACTTCCGGCAGTTCTACTGCCCGGGGTGCGGCGGACTGATCGAGAACGAGGTGTGCCGCGCACAGGACGCACTGCTCCACGACGTGGAGTTGTACACCGAATAGTCGCAACCTCTGCTCATCGGCTCGGCCAGAGCAGCGGATGAATCACAACAGATAATCCCCTGCCGCGAGTTTGGGCGCGGCTCGCGGTCGGCGGTTATCGGAGCCGATAATCCCCGGGCCGCGAGCTGGCTGCGGGTGCCGTTCTCGGGGGAAGCCGTCGCGTGAAGCCGTACCCGTCCTCACCCGCCTAGGCTTTACGCTGGAAGCACGGGTGGCTGGCTGAACCTTACACTCTGCGGGGGCTGGCGGGGTAGGCTACGCTGCGGACGGTGAGATGAGCTACGCGTACCAGTATGACAGCCGCGTGTACGGCGACGTCCTCATCCACAGGGAGGCATTGGAGCAAGCACTCAAAGGCCTCCTGCATCTTCGTGAACGCCTCGACGCTTGGAACAAGGACGAGAGCACGCTACCGTATGCCCGCGAAGTCAAAGACCTCGATTGGATGATCAAGTGGAGTCGCGACCAACTCGCCAGGACCGGACGTCACATCGACTTCAACAGCATCAGCGTCGGATCGCTTCGTTACCTCAAGGCCGGAGAGGTACTGATGGTCCTGGAAGCGGAGGAGCAGCTTCGTCGGGACCTCAATACATTGCCGGCCGGCGTCATTGCCGCACGTCGAGCCAGTATCGTGACGATGAAGGAAGGGTGCGAGGACGGAGTGTTCGCTTCGCTCGATCCGGCCGACTGCTTGTGGGAGGTCGCGCCGACGGTGCCCAGTCGGACGCCCACACCTCCGGCCCTACCGGATGGATCGCAACCGTGGGATGTCTTCATCTCCCACGCGAGTGAGGACAAGGAGCCGTTCGTCATATCGCTAGCCAAGGCGCTGACAGACAGCGGCGTCCGCGTGTGGCTCGATGACTTCGTTCTACAACTCGGTGATTCCCTGCGGCGGTCAATTGAGCGAGGACTGCGCGCGTCTCGCTATGGCGTCGTAGTACTCAGTCCGCGGTTCTTCGAGAAGGAGTGGCCTCAGAAGGAACTTGACGGGATGGCGGCCCTGGAGGTTGACGGCCGTAAGGTGATCCTTCCGATCTGGCACGAGGTCGGAGTCGCCGAGGTGCGCGCGTACTCCCCGATCCTTGCGGACAGGGTCGCTATCAGGTCTGATCAGGGGCTCGGAGCTGTCGTGAAGCGAATCCTCGACGTGATACAACCGGGCGCGGGCGCCTGACGCCTAGGTCCTTACGCCGCGAGCACAGTGAGGCACTTCACCTTCGGCCCGCGTGGGTCGATGGGCCGAATGAAGTACGCCAGTCACCCGGGGTTCGTTAGAGGCTGCGACCACCGCAGGCGTCGATGGTGGCGCCAAAGCGAGGAATGAACCCCTGCGTCCGCCAACCGGCGTCCTCGCCATTTCTGATCTGAGCGGAGACTTTGCGACCTGCTCCCCGACTTTGGTCCACTCAGGATGAGAGGATCGGGGCAGTTGCCCGGTTAAGGGTGAGCTGCTCGAACTCCTCGGGCGGGACGTCGCCCAAGGCGCTGTGGGGGCGGACGGCATTGTAGTCCAGACGCCAGGTCTCGATGGTTTCGCGGGCCTGGCTGAGGCTCATGAACCAGTGCTCGTTGAGGCACTCGTCGCGCAGGCGGCCATTGAAGCTCTCGATGTAGGCGTTCTGGTTGGGCTTGCCGGGCTCGATGAAGTGCAGCTCAATCCCGTTGGCATAGGCCCACGCGTCGAGCGCCCGGCTGATGAACTCCGGGCCATTGTCGGTGACGAGCATCGCCGGCTTTCCGCGGGTATCGATCAGACGCTGCAGGACCTCGGCGACACGCCGGCCGCCGATGGAGGTATCAACATCGATTGCCACGCACGCCCGGGTGAAGTCGTCGACGACGGTCAGGATGCGAAAGCGCCGGCCGTCATCGAGCACGTCGAGGACGAAGTCGAGCGACCAGCGTTCATTCATGCGGGTGGGCAGACCCAGCCGAGGCACGCCGCGGGGCATGCGCCGCCGCCGGCGGCGACGACGAACGGTGAGGCCCTCCTGGGTGTAGAGGCGATAGACGCGCTTGAGATTCACGATGAAGCCCTCGCGTCGGAGCAGGACGTAGAGCCGGCGATAGCCGAAGCGACGTCGTTCGCCGGCCAGCGCTCGCAGGCGCTCGCGCAAGGCCAGCCAGTCCTGTCGCCGAGGGCGATAGCGACAGGTCGAGCGACCCAGCCCGACGAGAGCACACGCCCGGCGCTCGCTGAGCTCGAACTTGGCCTGAAGCGCCCGCACCGCGATCCGCTGCGCCACGGGCGTTAGACCTTTTTTCCGACGAGCTCCTTCAGCGCCTGGTTATCCAGCGTGAGATCGGCAACCAGGCGCTTGAGCCGGCCGTTTTCGTGCTCGAGGGTGCGCAGCCGCTTGGCCTCGTTCACTTCGAGCCCGGCGTACTTGGCCTTCCATCGATAGAATGTCTGCTCGCTGATGGCGTGGCGCCGACACAGATCAGCGCTCTTCGCGCCGGCCTCCGCCTCCTTCAGGATCCCGATGATCTGTTCCTCGGTGAACCGCTTCCGCTTCATGGCGGGGTCTCCCGGCGGGCATCCTAGCCGAGCCGACTCTCATTCGCTGTGGACCAGTTTTCGGGGAGCAGGTCGGACCGACTCGGAGAGACGCCGCTTCTCCGCGGGCTAGCGCCCAGTCTGTCTCCTCGCGCGGAGCAGCCGCTCGGCTTCCGCAATCCATGCGACACGGGCTTCTGCGATGGTGAAGCCTTTGTCGACGAGCTGACCTTTAAA